>CAYYHB010000053.1:0-24490 GCA_964471395.1 uncultured Burkholderiales bacterium
AAACAGCTAAGGAGGGCATTGACATGACTGCAATGCCGACACGACGCCGCGGCAACGCGATGATGGCCATTATCGCTATCATCGCCCTCGTGGTGATCGGAGCCGTGGTTTACATGCTGATGAAGCCTGGCGGCAAGAAGCCCGGTGGAATCATGGAGACCGGTCTCAAAATGGCTCCCGCTACATCCCAGGTCTTCGTAGCGATGGATTTCGCGCCCGTCTATGACGAGGCCAAGCAAAAAGAGCTGCTCGACGCTTTCAAGCAGACCCAGGTCTTCAAGACCATGGCCGGGGAGTTGAAGTCGGAAGGGCTCAACCTGGAAGAGGAGATTCTTTCCTGGGTCAAGCCCTCGATGGCGCTGGCACTGGCCCCGCTCGAAGGCAAGCCGAGCATCTTCACCGACATCGAGAACTCGAAGGTGCCGCCTTTCACCGGCTTCCTGCTCGTCGGCGTGCGTGACGATGCCAAAGCCAAAGAGAGCATTGAGAAGCTCATGGGCAAGGCTAAAATCAAGTTTAAAAATGAAGACCACAAGGGTGCCAAGCTGTGGATCCCGGAGAAGGGCGTCGAGGATGGTCCCACCATCGCGCTGGCTCCCGGCATGCTCATCGTCGGCATCAAGGATACCGATGTCAAGGCCGCCCTGGATGGCCCCTCGGCCAACCTGGCCGGAGCCGCCAACTACAAGGCAGCCATGAGCAAGATCAGGCATCAGGATGTCGTCGTGATGTATGGCGATTTGCAGGGCATGATCAAGGGTGCCGAGGCAGCTTTGAAGGAAATTCCGCCCGAGGCAGCCGAGCTGAAGAAGCTCGTCGAAGGTATTCGCTACCTTGCCGCTGGTGCTGGCACCGACGGCAAGGACCTGGTCAGCGAGATCATGGTCAGCATCGACCCGGCCGCATCCGGCAAGTTGGCTTCGCTCATCTTCAAGCCCAGCTACGGCATCGACATCAAGAGCGCCGAGCTCTATCCCGCCGAATCCGAGATGTATGGCTCGGTCAATTTGAAGATGGTATGGCAGATGATCTACGACTGCATGGGTGAGTTCCCCGAGACCGCTCAGCTTCGCGACATGCCTGCCCAGCAGATGTCCATGGGCGGCATCGACCTGCAAAAGAACATCCTCGACCCGCTCACTGGCGAGCTCGCCTACTCAGTGGACGGTTACGGCAAGGTGTTCTCGCAGTCGCTCGAGCAGGTTTCGCAGGGTGAGCAGCCCGACCCAGCCGACCAGATGGAGATGCTCCAGGAGATGCCCGTGGTTCTGGCCCTCGGTCTGGCCAACAAGGCAGAGATCGAAGGTCTGATCAACAAGAACATCCCCGAGCCGGTACGTGCGACCTTCAAGAAGGAAGAGCACAACGGAGTGACCATCTACAACGTGGAAGGTCAGTTCTACTACGCGATGACCGAGGACTTCATGCTGATCGGAATCAACGAGGCCAGTGAAGCGATGAAGAAGATGATCGACGCCAAGAAGAGTGGCAAGAACATCAAAAGCCTTCCCGGTTTCGGCCGTGTCATCGGTATGCTCGGTCCGGACAAACCGGTATACTTCCAATACATGGACATCAAGAAGGTCTACGGCGAAGCTGGCAACGAGCTGGCCAAGTCGGACCCTGGAATGGCCAAACTACTGCAGTTGGCGGGCGACTACCAGGGTACCTGGCAGGCCGGCGCGCTACGAGCTGACGGCTTCTACATGGTGAGCGTGACCACGCGCAACTGAAGCCGCGGTCTCGTCTGAGGAAGAGGAAGGTCCCGGGTCGCTCGACCCGGGACTTTTCCTTTGCGCGGGCGCGCAATTCCAGAGGACCTGTGACCCTCGAGCTTCTCGACTCGCGACAGGCTGGACTCCTCCTGTCTCCTATCTATCTTGCGTCTCGAGGGAGAGGAGAGAAAGAAGCTCGAGGACCGCAGGGAGTCTCGCGTTCGCGTGACTGCAGAGTTCGTCAGCGTAGGATGGAGTCGATGGCCTGCCCGGCCGGCTCGACAGCCTGGCCGCCGACGGCGGCGGCCCAGTCCAGCACCGGCTGCGGGTAGAGCCCGCAGGTCAAGAGGCCGAGTACCACAATAACCAGGGCCAGATTGAAGGCCCAGGACGTGTCCGGCAGGCGCGGGTCGTCGCCCTCGCGCATGTACATCCGCCCGATCGGGTTGAGGTAGTAATAGACCCCCAGAAGCGAGCCTACCACACCCATGGCCACGGCCACGCCTGCGCCCTTGAGGCCGGCGCCGAAGAGGAAGAACTTGGCCAGCAGGCCGCCTGCCGGGGGCAGCCCGGCCAGGGACAGCAAGCAGAGCGCCAGCACGGCCGCCAGACCCGGCTCAAAGCGAGCCATACCGTTGAGGTCGTCGAGGAGCACGGGTCGTTGGAGGCGGCTCTCCAGGAACAAGACGATTGCAAAGGCGCCCACATTCATGAAGGCGTAGACAACCAGGTAGAACACGATAGCTGATGCCGAGCGCGGGCTGACGGAAAGAACCCCTATGAGCAGGTAGCCTGCCTGGGCGATGCTGGAGTAGGCCAGCATGCGCTTGAGATTGACCTGCGGCAGAGCCAGCAGGTTGCCGCCCAGGATGCTGAGGATGGACAGAGCCAGCAGCAACTGCCAGCCTTCCACGAAGGGTAAGGGCGCATCCAGTTGCAGGGACTCAAGACCAAAGCTGGGCATGCGCATGACGGGCGTGAAGCGCCACAGCGTGCCCAGGGCAGCCGCCTTGGTGGCCACCGACATGAAGGCTGCCACGCTGGTCGGCGCGCCCTGATAGACATCCGGGGTCCACATGTGGAAGGGCACGGCCGAGAGCTTGAAGGCCAGCCCGCAAAAAAGCAAGGCAAAGCCCACGAAGCTAAGCATCTTCAGGGGGCCTTCGGGGGCCAGGCTGACCACCGCCGCATAGGAGGTGGATCCACAGGAGCCATAAAGCAGGGCCATTCCGTAAAGCATGACAGCTGAAGCCAGGGAGCTGAGGATGAAGTATTTCAGGCCCGCCTCCTGGCAGGCGTTCTCCCGGGGGAAGAAGACGCAGAGCAGATACAGGGCCAGCGAGAAGAGCTCCAACCCCAGGAAGGTCATGATCAGGTTGGTGGAGCCCACCATCAGCACCATGCCCAGAGCGGCTGAGGTCAGCAGGCCGTAATATTCCCCCCGGTGGCTCACACCGTGGGCATCCAGGTCGATCTCGCCCACCAGGCTCACGAGGAACAGGGCCAGAGCGATGACCAACACGAAGGCCCGGGTCACGCTGTCGTCGGCCAGCATGCCGTTGAAGGCCGCTCCGGCTGGCTCGGTGGGCAGAAGGCATGCCGCCAGGGTGGCCAGGGCGCCAAGAGCGGTGAGCACCGGGAAGATGCCTCGGGCCTTGCTCTGTATCGTGTCGACCAGCATCAGAAGCAGCACCGTGCCAGCCAGGATCAGGGCGGGGAGCATGGCCATCCAGTTCGGATTCATAACCCCCCCCAGATCGACAGAACAGCTTGCCAGTCGGAAGGCTTGAGGCCCACCCAGATCACCATAATGACCAGCGGGACCAGACAGGCCTGCTCGCGCCAGCTGAGATCGGACAGAACAGGAAGAGAGGGGTTCTCGCCGTTGGCGATGCGCTGGTAGAACCTCAACAGGTACCAGGCGGCTCCCACCAGGCTTGTGGAAGCGAGCAAGGCCCAACCTGCATTGACCTGAAAGAGCCCCGTCAGGATCATCAGCTCGCCTGGGAACGAGCACAGGGCCGGTAGACCCAGCGCAGCCATCGAAAAGAGCAGCAGGGCCAGCCCGAAGACCGGCATGGGCCGGGCCATTCCGCCCAGGTGACCCAGGTCACGAGAAAGGGCCCGATCCTCCAGGCAGCCAAGCAGCACGAAAAGACCGGCCGTGGTCACTCCATGAGCCAGCATCTGCAAGCCGGCGCCCTGCAGGGCCAGACCTTCCAGGGAAACGATTCCCAATGTCATCATGCCTGTGTGGGCCAGGCTCGAGTAGGCCAGCACCCGGCGTGTGCGGGTCTGCCCCAGAGCGCAGATGGTTCCGTAGAGCAGGCTGATCAGAGCCAGGGTGCCCAGCACCGGCAGCAACTCGGCCAGAGCCTCGGGAAAGAAGGTATGCCCTACGCGCCACAGCCCGTAGAGGCCAGCCTTGGACATGGCACCCGCGATCACGACCGCCACGGGGGCCGGGGCCGCCTCGTAGGTATCCACCTGCCAGCCATGCAGGGGCACCAGTGGGATTTTGACCGCGAAACCCAGCACGAAGAGAGTCAGCAGGCTTACTCCCAGGGCGGGCGAGAAGGAACGCGCAGCCAGGGCGGAATAGCTCAGGTCAGGCTCGGTCGAGGTGAAGGCCAGCAAAACCAGGCCCAGCAGCATGGCCAGGCTGCCGAGCAAGGTGTAGAGTAAGAACTTGAAGGCGGCGCTGCGCCCGCCAGGACCACCCCAGCGTCCCACGAGCAGGAAGGCGGGCAGGATCATGAGCTCCCAGAAGAGGTAGAACAAACCCAGATTGGCGGCCAGGAAGACTCCCTGCAGAAAACCGAGCAAGAGCAGCAGCCAGCCGCAGTATTCAGCGAGACGCTCGGTGCGGGGGCCGGAGGCCCCCAGCGCCACGGCGGTCAAGAGGGCCGTCAATCCGGCCATGAGAGCCGAAAGACCGTCCAGCGAAAGGCTCCAACTGATTCCCAGAGCGGGAATCCACCGATAGTTCTCGTCCGGGGCAAGGCTCTGCCAGCCCACGGCCACCAGGAACACGTCCAGCAAGGCCACCGCCAGGGCCACTCGCCGGGCCGAGGCCGCCGACAGCAACGGCACCGCCAGGGCGCCTACCAGGGGAACGGCCAGGATGAGGGTCAGCATCATGTGCGCACCTGCCAGAGCAGATAGGTCACCACGCCGAGCAGCGCGGTGAGCAGCACCAGTGCATAGGTGCGCAACAGGCCCGACTGGCTCAAGCCCAGCTCCTGGCCGGAGCGAACCGCGGTCTGACCCACCTGCTGGGGCAGTCGATGGGAGGCCACTTCCTCCAGCCTGCCTCCCAGGAGGTGACCCATCTTCTGCATAGGTGCGATGACAGCCAGGCGCTGGACCTCGTCCAGGGCCCAGCCCTTCTCGGCCAACCGGAAGACGGCCGCGTTGGAGGGGCCCACGGGGCGGCTGCGGGCGAACATGAGATAGGCCAGAACGAAGCCTGGAAGGGCGGTTCCGAATGATATCAGCAGACCGGTGCTCAGATGGGTAGGGATGGGCGCGGTACCCAGGTAGGCCTCTAGAGCCGGTGAGCCGGGGAAGCCAAGCACCAGCCCGGCTCCGACCGTGAGCAGGGCCAGAACCCAGCAGGCCAGGCTCATCAGACCGGTGGGGCCGTGCAAGGAGCCGTGCTCAGCCTGACCCCAGAACACCAGAATATAGGCGCGACCCACGTAAAAGGCGGTCAGGGCAGCGGTCAAGAGCGCGCCCAGGAAAAGACTTTCGGTCATTGCGTTCTGCTCGATGGCGCTCAGAATCTCTTCCTTGCTGAAATAACCCGCCAGGGGGGGCAGGCCGGCCAGGGCCAGACCACCGATCAAGAAACACCAGCGCGCACCGGCCAGTTCGGCTCGCCTGGCCAGGCCGCCCATCTTGAACATATTCTGCTCACCGTGCAGTGCGTGAATGATCGTGCCCGCGCTGAGGAACAGTAAAGCTTTGAAGAAGGCGTGGGTGACCAGGTGGAAGATGGCCGCCCCGTAGGCTCCCACGCCGCAGGCCATGAACATGTAGCCGAGTTGGGACATGGTCGAGTAAGCCAGCACCCGCTTCAGGTCAGTCTGAGCCAGAGCACAGGTGGCTGCCAGCGCTGCCGAGAGCAGGCCCAGGGCGGCGATCAGCGAGCCCATCTCGGACACCAGGCGCAAAATCGGCTCGCAGCGGGCCAGGAGATAGACACCGGCGGTCACCATGGTGGCGGCGTGGATCAGAGCCGAGACCGGGGTAGGGCCCTCCATCGCATCGGGTAGCCAGGTGTGCAGCGGGAACTGAGCGGACTTGGCGTAGGCGGCCACCAGCAGCCCGAGCACGACCACCATGGCCAGCTCATCGGAGGGCGTCTGCAGGACGTCCCGGAATGAGACCGAGCCCTGATTGGCCAACACGTAGACCGCCAGCATCAGGCCCAGGTCGCCGAAGGTGTTGATTACAAAAGCTTTGCGGGCAGCGATGAGCGCCGACTGCTTGTGGGCGTAAAAGCCGATCAGCATGCAAGAGGCAAAGCCGACTCCCGCCCAGCCAAGCAACAACAGGGCGAAGTTGTTGGCCAGCACCAGCATGACCATGGCCGCCACGAACAGGTTCAAATAACCGAAAAAGCGAGCGAAGTCGGGCTCCTCGGCCATGTAGCCGGCCGAGTACAGGTGGATCAGGTAAGCCACGCCGGTCACAGTCAAGAGCATGGTGATCGAGAGCGGGTCGATCCAGGCTCCGAAGTCGACCCGGGCCGACCCCAGGTCGAGCCAGCGGAACAGAACCTGATCGCGCTCGAATGGGGGATAAAAGAAGGTCAGGACAGCCGAGACAAAGGCCGCGCCAACAGTACCGCAAGCCAACGAGACGCAGAGCCTGCGATCCAGGCGCTGGCCGTAGGAGAGGAGGAAGAGTCCCCCCAGCAGCGGCAGAAACAGGGCGGCCCAGAACATCTATCAGCCCCTCATGGCGCTCAGATCGTCCACATCGACGTTCTGGCGACTGCGAAAGATGGTGATGATAATTGCCAGGCCCACCACGGCCTCGGCCGCGGCCACGAACATAACCACAAAGACGAAGACCGGCCCGTCCGTGGGACCACCCATGCCCCCGGGGGGTGCGACCACGGGGTAGCGAGCAAAGGTAAGAATGGCCAGGTTAGCGGCGTTCAACATCATCTCGATGCACATGAACATCACCAGCGGGTTGCGGCGCACGGCCACGCCGGTGGCCCCCAGACCGAACAGCAGGGCGCTCAAGACCAGAAAGAAGGTGGGCTGCTCAGCCATTGAGCTCCTTCTTACCCAGCACAACCGCTCCCATCAGGGCCACCAGCAAGACAAAGGCCGTAGCTTCGAAGGGCAGCACGTAAAGCCCGGAGACCAGCTTACCGAAGCCCTCGATGGTGCCGTCCGGGCCGCTGGCCGGGGTGCGAGGGAAGGCCACCATCAGGGCTCCCAGCGTGATAGCCAGTACCAGCCCCACAAAAATGCCCAGCAGACGCTGAGGATGGCCCGTGAGCTTGAACAGGGCCTCCTCGCGCGGGGCCAGTAGAGTGACCGCGAACAAGAAGAGCACCATCACCGCGCCCGCGTAAATAAGGACCTGAGCCAGACCCAGAAACTCAGCCCCCAGGAACAAGAACAAGACGGCCATGACCAGCAGGTTGACGGTCAGGCTCAGGGCCGAATAGACGGCCTGGGTCGAGCCCACCACCCCCAGCGCGGAAGCGATCGAGAGGGCCCCCAGAAAGAAGAGGAATGCGTTGTCCAAGCTCGTTCTCTCCTAGCGCTCAGGCAGCCGGCGCACGAGGTTTCCCTTGCCGACCGCGGCGGCTGAGGTCTCGGAACCGTCAAAGCGTGTCATCTGGCTAGGGGCGGGGGCGTCCCAGGCCTGGGTGGAGCCCAGGGTGGCGCTGCCCATCGGCTCGAGCAGCTCTTCCTTCTCCATGACCATAGACTGGCGCGTGTAGCCGGCCAGAGCAGTGTTGGACTCGAGTGTGATGGCGTTGGTGGGGCAAGCCAGCTCGCAATGTCCGCAGTAGATGCAGCGCAACAAGTCGACGCGGAAGATGTCGGCGTAGCGCTCGCCGGCCGAGACGGGCCTGGCCGGGTCGTTCTCTCTGGCTTCGATGTAAATGGCGCTGGCCGGGCATGTGCCCTGACACAAGAGGCAACCCACGCAGCGTTCGCGGCCATCCTCATAACGGTGCAACACATGGCGGCCGCGCGTGCGAGCGGGTAGCACGCGCTTCTTCTCGGGATATTCCACCGTTACCGGTGGGCGCAGCATGTTTTTGAAGGTGATGCTCAGGCCTTTGCCCAGAGCCACCAGATCGGAGAGAATCTCGTCCATAGCGCGTCTTTCTTAGCGGAGGGCGACTTCGTGAAAAGATTCACGAACTCCTTTTCACGGGCTTCCCTGGCCCGGCCAGGTTCCTGTGACTTCCCGACCGAGAGGATGGAGCGGTACTCATCGCCTGGAAACGGGCCAGCACCCCACATGGATCATGGCGGCCGACTGGACGGAATGGAGCCCGGCCGGGTCAAGATGCCCGGCGGCGCGGGTGTGCAGGCCGAGAGCATTGGACGGCGCAGCCGCCAGTTATCCGGTCGAGGCCCCGACCGGCGACCTCCTGACGCTATCCACAGCCAGCGCCATCAGGGCAACCATGTGATGCATCAGGGCGTTGATGTGGATCGCCGTGACCATGGACGGGTCGAGATGAGGAACGAAACAGACGATATCCCCACCTACCAGATCCATCCCCTTGAGGCCGAGCAGGATCTGCATCGTCTCGTTCATACTCAGCCCACCTGCCTCTGGGTCGGCCACCGCAGGGGCGTCGGCCAACGTGAGTACGTCCAGGTCGAAGCTGAGAAAGAATGGGCCGTCACCCAGGACGCGCTGGATTTCATTGATGATGGCCGGGATGCCATTCTCCAAAATCTCGCTCAGCGTTATCATCCGAAAACCAGCCTGCTCGGAGAAGGCGTCCATATCCACCGAGAGGCACGGTCCGTTCAAGCCGACCTGAAGGGTGCGCTTGGGGTCGATCAGGCCTTCTTCCATTCCGATCCGGGCCCAGTTGCCGGCGTGGCAATGGAGGTCGAGAGCATCCCCATAGGTATCCGTGTGGGAATCGAAATGGAGCAGGCCCAGCGGGGCTCTGCGTCGGGACTTTGGCCCCGCAATGGCCCGCAGAACCGGGAGTGTGCAGCCGTGGTCGCCACCGATGGTGAAGGGCCTGGTTCCCTTCAAGTCGAGCTGATGATAGAACTCTTCGACATTCAGGACAGCCTTGTCGCACAGACCGCTGTTGATCGGCACGTCGCCGAAGTCTCGGATGCGAACGAGGTCGGAGGGGCTGATGCCGAACTCGCGGTGCATCCGCCGGTATGGTTTGGACCTGTGCCGGACGGCTCGCGGCGCGAGATACTGGGTGCGCTCCATCGGATTGTGGGTCCAGGGAAGCCCCACCAGAGCAATATCGGCGTCCTCCCCCAGGGCGGCCAGTGGGCAACCGAGAAATGTCGGGATCCCTTCCCAGTACATCAAGCTTCCGACGTTGCCGTCAAGGTTCATCGTCCACCTCCCCGTCGAGTGTCTGCAGTCCTTTATGCTGATGGGCACGGCCACCTTCCTCGAGGCCTTCGCTTGCAGTTGGTCAGGGCAGAGCGATGGTTCAGGTCGGGGCCCCTCATGCATACCCCTCCGGAACCCCGATCCGACGGCCCAACCGCCACTTTAGAGGGCATCGTCGAGCTTGCGACCGGCCCAAGCGCCGGCTCGCCCGAGCGCCAGCGAGCCGAGCATCATGCCGGTGAAGCGTCCCACCCAGCCTCCGGTGACGGCCCCGGCGGGGCCGAGCATGGCGCCTCCGGCGGCGGCCCCGGCGAGGCGTCCGAGCTCTCCTCCACCCAGCGCCCCGAGCGTGCCTCCAAGGGCCCCGCCTCCGATGACCCGGGCCAGGAACTTGCGGTCGTCCGGAGTCAGATCGAGCTTGCCGGGCACCGGCTCGGGCCGGGTCAGAGCATAGGCTCCCAGCGCCAGGGCAGCCCCCGCCATGGGGCCCCAGAACATCCCGGTCACGGCCCCAAGAGCTCCGCCGGTCAGCGCTCCCAGAGTCGCTCCCGCACAGATCCCTCCGCTGACGCCGGCCAGCAGCCAGGGGACTCCACCGTGCCGGGAGGGATCGGGCTTGCCGGTGGGATGCTCCCCCGGCTCGTAGGCGGCCCGCTGGATGCTGACCCCGCCGGCCGAGAGCTCGCTCATCACGGCGCTGCCCACCATCCCGAGCGGGCCGGCGGCGATGGCCACGGCCCCGTTGCCGATGGAGTTGGCCCGCTCCAGCGAGAGCTTGCCGTCCTGCACCAACCCGCCTACCACCGCGTGGGTGGCCGTGGTCAAAAGCGCCCCCACCGGTCCGGCGGGGGCCAGGACCATCAGGCCGCTGGCCAGGCTCATCTTGCCGTGGAACTTCTGCGCTTCGTCGCCGCGCAGGAAACCGTCCTCGAGCTTGCGCGCCCCGCGGCGTACCTGCACCGGCGCCACCAGCGCCCCGGCCAGCTCCAGGCCCTGGCGCAGGTAGGGCACCGCCTCCAGGGCGCGACCGAGATCGCGGCCGGCCTGGCGCACCTCGGGGCGCTCGCTGAGTCGCTCAGCCAGGCCCTGCTGGTGGAGCGCCTCCATGGCTTGGAACTTGGCCGGCGTGCGAGCCTCGAGCGAGGCGCGCTGTCCGGTGTGATAGAGGGCGTGCGTCTCAGCGAAGTCCTCCAGGCGGTTGGTGCCGGCGTAGGACGTGATGTAGGGGCCTTTGCCAAAAGGTCCCAGCAGGCTGTGGCCGCCGAACACGCCATAGCCCACCCGGTCGAAGTCGCGCGTATGACCCACCTCGTGGGCCACCAGCTCTCCTCCCCAACCCCAGTAGTGGAGCGATTCGCGGTCGAGCAGCACGCCGTTCTGCGAGAAGGCGGGCAGGGCCATGCCGGAGGCACCCGTGCTGGTGAGATCGCTCAACACCTGCATGTGAGAAAGGCTGGTCACAGAGCCCATCGGCATCTTGTCCAGAGCTCCCATGATGACGGCCCGGTCCGCGGCGTTAGCGCCAAGCAGGGTCGGATAGGTAAACCGAGGGACCGCCTGGATCGCTGTCCCGGCCGCCAGGACCGCACCGGTGAGCCGATCGCTGCGAGGAGCCTCCCGCTGGGAAGCGTGGTGGTCGAGGCGGTAGCCGGCGTAGGCCCCCAGGCAGCCGAGCACCGAAGCGCCCCCAAAGAACACGAAGACGTTGCCGGTAGCCACCGCTGCCGGGGCGAACAGGGCCGCGCCCACGGCCATTCCGGCCATCTGGCCGGCGTAGGCCGAGGCCGCTCCGCGCATGTTGGCCAGACTGACCTCTTGCACGCCGCGCAACCAGTGCTCGATGCGCTCGGCTCGCTCGTCTACCGGACGCGGGGTGGGACGGGGACGACCCGGCTCTTGCCGCCCAGGATGCGCGGCGCCGGCACTGCGAGATCGCAAGCGCCCAGCGTGAGGGGGCATGTGGGGATCGACGCGCATGGTGCGACCAGCATAAGGACCCTCATCGCGGGCGAGGTTGCTGAAATGTTAACCAGAGTTCTTTCAGGCCCTTGCGTTAGGCTCGGGGCATGCGTGTAGAAGCCCTGCGCCATCGCATGGAAGAGCGCCGCGTCAACCTGGCCGCCACGCCGCCCTCGCCGGCTCGCGACGAAGCGGTGCGCAATGTGACGGCCGACCTGGCCACGCTCTCGCGTGCCCGGGGAGAGGACACCGAGCAGGTGCTGCACCACGCGCAGCAAGCCGACCGTCTGCGCATCGGAGGCCAGCTGGCCGGAGCCAGTCTGGGGCTCGGTCTGGGAGCGGCCCTGGCGACCAGCGTGGCCGACCCCGTCACCGCGGGCGTGGTCGGAGTGGCCATGGGCACCGCCGGGGCATTGGTACTCTGGCACCTGGGCCGGGACGGAGCCGGGGCGCTGGCCGACCGGTTCGTGCAGGCCAACGGCGCGGACGAGGTGGTGCGCCGCTGGACCGGCCCCCAGGACCCGCTGCCTTCGGCCCCGAGCGGCAAGCAGAATGCCCTGACCGACCTCATGGGGCAGGTGCGCAGCCAGGTCGAGAGCCTGCCAGATGGGCCCGACAAGCGCGACGCGCTGGCCTTCCTGGACCGCGACCTGGCGGTGGCCGGTCGGGCCACCGGGCAGACCATGGATGAGCTTTGCTCGCAGACCGAAAAGCGCGAGCGCCTGGTCAAGCTGGGCGCGTGGACCGGAGTGGGGGTGGGCGTGGTGCTCTCAGGCTGCCTGGTGCTGCGCGCTACGCAGGGTCTGGTGGACCCACTCACGGCCATTCGAGGCACCATCATGGGGAGCGGGATCGCTCTGGCAGGCGGCCTGATGGCCGGACGCTGGGTGGGCGGCAAGCTCGGGGATCGCCACCAAGTGGCCGGAATGAAGGACGTGCTCGAGCGTTGGAAGCCCGTGCATGACGAGCGCGAGCGCTCCCGCGTCGAGAGCGAGGAGGCGGCCCGGCGGGTCTTTGAGGGCGGCGAGAAGGCCGCCATCCGGGTGGAGCCGGGGGGTCTGCGCGTAGGCGGCGTGCTGCTGCGCGTGCCCCGCAAGAGCAGGGATTGACGGAAATTCAAGCGGGAGACTTCCAGATTCTCGCACCCGTTCAAGACCTGTCTCCTTCTCACGCTGGATAGCCGACTTGAGGTGAATCCGACCTCAAACAGTGCCCGAGCCCAAAGTGACCTCATCAGGAATCGGCCCGGACGCCGACGAAC
This sequence comes from uncultured Burkholderiales bacterium, assembly GCA_964471395.1. Taxonomy (GTDB): domain Bacteria; phylum Vulcanimicrobiota; class Xenobia; order Xenobiales; family QWHO01; genus QWHO01. The sequence continues at coordinate 12,520 of CAYYHB010000053.1, forward strand.
GTTTGCCATCGTGAAGAACGACCCCCTGCACCCGGAGGCGATCCAGGCCAACGAGCGCGGCCGCGAGTTGCTCGAGAGCGACCCGGACCGGGCCGAGCTGCATTTGCGCCGGGCCATGGAGCTGGCCCCCGAGTGGGCCGCCCCGCACTTCAACCTGGGCCTGCTGTGCAAGCGGCAGGGCCGGTGGGAAGAGTCGTTGCGATACAACGAGAAGGCTTTCGAGCTCGAGCCCGAGGATGAGGCGGCCCGCTGGAACCTGGGAATCGCCGCCACCGCCCTGGGGCGCTGGGAGGTGGCCGCCGGCTGCTGGGAGGGCGTCGGGCTGCCGACCCCTGAGGGAACCGGACCCTGGAACTACCAGCTGGGCCTGATCCCCGTCCGGGTCAATCCCGAGGAGTCGCCCGAGGTGGTGTGGTGCCATCGGCTCGACCCCGCCCGAGCCGAGATCGTGAACGTGCCCCTGCCCGCCTCGGGACGTCGCTGCCGCGACCTGGTGCTCACCGACGGTGCGCCCGCCGGCACGAGGATGCTGCGCGGCAAGGAGGTGCCCGTGCTCAACGAGCTGGCCCTGCTCCAGCCCTCCTCACTGGCCACCTTCCGCTTGCGGGTGCACGTTCCCGACCCCGAGCAGTTGAACGGCCTCCTGGCTCAGCTCGGCGAGCTGGGCCTGGAAGCCGAGGACTGGACCGGCGGCGTGCGCATGCTGTGCCGCGCCTGCAGCGAGGGTCGTCCGCACTCGGACCATGATCGCGAGCTCCCCTACCAGGCGGAGCGAGAGGTGGGCGTGGCAGCCCCTCCCGACACGCGGCTGAAGGACCTTCTGGCGGGTTGGAGGCTGGAGGAGTGCCGGCGGGTGCTCTAAGGTAGGCGCTACTGGTTGCGCTCTTCCCAGTCGCGTGCCGCTTTGTGGAAGTTCTCGATCAGATCCTGCACGTCAGGCCCCTGCTCAGGAGCGGGCTGCTCGGCCAACTCGAACTCCGGCACGAACCTGCGGGGGGGCTCGGGCGGGGGCGGAGGGGGCTTGACGAACTCCACCCACTTCTCGGCCGGAATCTCCACCACCGTCTTGAGATCTTCCTCGCTGTGGCGCTGCAGCAGGTATTCTTCCATGCTGACGAGCCCGGCGTGGACATCGAACAGGTCCCACCTCTGTGCCATCGGCTCATTGTAACCCCAAACCAGGTCTCTTGTCTCCAGGAGGCGGATCCGGGAAACCGGATGTCGAATCAAGCTCGGCGCAAGGAGGTAGACGCGGATGCAAACCCCAGCTCTCAACACGTTCTGTGCCGAGGTCTTCCAGCGAGTGGCCAATGGCCGGGTTCCCGAGGCGACCCCGGACCCGATGTCCTTTGCCGGTCCGGCTGAGTCTCTGGCCATCACCACCTTCGAGAGCGCCCAGTCACTGGTCAGCAAGCTCGACGGGCACGAGCGTTACGACTCCGACCCGCGGGCCGGCGTGGTGGACCGGCCCGGCATCGAGGGAGGCGTCGCTGCCTCGGCCCAGGGCTCTCGTCACGACGGAGAGGCCGTCCTCGTGCATCAAAACGAGCGGGGCAGCCAGGCCACCTACGTGCGCATTCGTCCGGAATCGATCGATCAGGTTGACATTAAGGGCGACCTCAGCGGGGACGGCTCTCGCGTGATCGTCAGCCACGTGAACCGGGAGACGGGCCAGGGATACTACCTGCGCTACAGCGGGCAGGACTGGCTGGTTGCCGGTTAGGGCTTGCTCGGCTCCACGGTCAGCTCCACCTCGGTGGGCTTGCACACCCCGGGCCAGTTGATGCGCACCCGCAGACGCTGCGGGGAATCGACCTGCTTCGGGGCGGTGTAGACCCCGTTCTCCTTGAGCTGACCCGGCCCGCTGATCAGCGTCCAGGTGGGCACGCTGGTGGTGATCCCCTCGGCCATGCCGCGAAACTGCACCGTCTTGCCGGCTTTGATCGAGCCCGACGGCTCCACTCCCAGAAAGCGAACCGCGCGGAGAAGCATGATGTCGGCCGTGGCCTGACGTCCGTCTGAGAGGCGGGCCACCAGCTTGACCGGGGCCGTCAGGCCGCCCCCTGGCACGAAGGCGGGGGCGCGGTAGACGCCGGTCGGGTCCACCTCGCCCAGCCCTCCGTCCACCTCCCACGAGATCGCCGTGACGCCTTTGAGCTCGGGCGGCAACCAGAACTTCTGCACCGCGTTGACGGGCAGGTTGATGGAGTCGGGCACCAGCCGTAGCGAAGGGCCGACCGCTACCGGCCCGGTGGAAGGCCTGCCCGTGGAGGGTCCACCGGTGGAGGGGCCGCCGGTGGAAGGCCCGCCCGCGTGTCCGGCGATGATCACGAAGCGGGCCGCCTCGCTGGCCAGGGTCACCTCGCGCTTGCCCTTCTTGCCAATATAGCGAATGTAGTAGGTGCCCTCGGGAAGCCCTTTCACGTCGATGGGGCCGTGTCCACTCCTGCCGGTGAAGCTGCCCTTGCGCAGGGGCTCGTCGGTGAGCGTTATGGGGTGCAGGTCGGAGAAGGGGGCGTCCTTGATCTCCCAGTCGATGCCGGTGACTTCGGCGCTGTCGCCCACGTCCCAATCGAGCATCACGGTGGGGTTGGCGGGGTCCACCCGGGTGGTCAGCACCCCGTTGACCCGCGGGGCGGGCGGCACCGGGGGCATCTGGGAAATGACCGGCAGCGCCAGAGCGAGCAGCAGGAGGAGCGAGGCGATCCTCATCAGGCAAGGATTCTGGTAGCAGGGCTCGGGAGCCTTCAGCTGCCAGGGAAAGACGTTCGTCAGCGAGTTGGCGTCGAAACGGGGCTGCGATGGATGAGCTTCGCCAGGAATTCTTCAACTGCCAGTCTTTTGTCCTCCGTGGTGTTGAAGGGCTAACTGAGGCGCTCTTCCAAGTCTGTGACTGGAAAATAGTGGAAGGCTTTCCCGTGCCGTCTTTCGAGTAGGAACCCAGCTTCAGTGAGTTCTTTGAGATCCTTGCGGGCGGTCTCGTAGACGGTATCGTGGGAACTACGGTGGGACTCCACAGTATAGTCCGCCTCGGGGTGACGCAGAGCATGAGCCAATAGCGCCTTTTGCCGGTGATTGAGCGAAGTATGCTCTCTCAGCCGGCGATTCAGTTGGGATACCTCCTGTGTCTTGCGCTGGATAAACCTGTGAAGGTCCTCTACGGCGCGTCTCAGCACTCTGAAGTGGTAAAGAAGAAAGTAAGTGAGATCGTTGCCGTCCGTCTCGGTGAATAAGAAAGCGCGACCATACTGGACGATGCTCTTGAGAATCGCCTGAGAGATCGAGATGAACTCACAGAGCCAGTAGCCATTTCGCAGCATACACCAGTAAAAAAGGGCACGTGCGGTGCGGCCATTGCCGTCCACAAACGGGTGATCGTAGGCAAGCCAGAAATGCAAAATGATGCTGCGGAGCACTGGATGCACGAACTCTTCCGGTATCTGGCCCTTTGCAAAGCGACACATTTCCTGCAAGCGCGCCGGGAGTTCAATCGCATGCGGTGGAGCGTGGAGAACTTGGCCGTACTCGTCGTAGACGGCAACGATCTCTTCGGAACTGCGCAAGCGACCCGCGCACTCGGAGCGGTCCAATGTTCCCTCGGTCACAATGCTATGGAGTTCTAAGACCAATTCGGGCGTCAGGTCTGTGTTCCTGAGCTCTCGAATTCTCTGCATCGTAAGATAGTTGTTCAGGATCATCTTCTCGCTCTTGTCCCGAGGAGCGCGACCGGAACGCAACATCTTTCGAGCGACCTCACGAGTCGCTGTGGCCCCTTCTAGTTGACTCGAAGTAATAGCTTCGTCGATAAGCGAACTAACGATGAAACGATTTTTCTCGTCCTGAGTAACTTGGTCGGGCATTTTGACCACACCACCGGCCCCGAGATCAATCTGATGGAGATGTTCTGGTATTGGGTCGACCAGGTGGTAAAGGAAAGCGCGCCCCTTCGTATCCTTCAGAGGGATCCTCCGCTCGTACAGGCTGCGCTGCAGTCGAAGGGCAAACCACCACTCCTTGACAGTGAGATCATGTGGAGGCTTCCGGTGGCGCAGCTCATCCCAGTGAAGGTAATCCCGCGACGGATTTTCTCTGGCCAACTGATACAGCGTTTGTAAACGCTGTGGGTCAACAGCGACCTCTTTCCAGAGTTCTTCTTGAGACGGAGGGGTTTGGGGGACTCTCAACAGGCACCTACCATTTGCTACTATTTTCTACTATTCTAGTAGTAAAACTTTAAGTCCTACTGTGGTAAAAAATAGTAGCAAATGGTAGCAAACTCCGCACGCGCCCTCCCCGCCCGGAACCCCGTAGCCTCGCCAGTACTCCAAGCTTACTGGAATCTTGCCAGTAGCTCTTACCCGGGGGAACCTCCATGGGGCTCCTTAAGGAAGTCCCAGGCGTTCGACTCGCTGGCCAACGCCCTGGAACGCTGTTTATTGGTCGCGTCGCGATGAGGCAGATCAGGCTATGGCGTCCAGCCCCTCGCCTTCGGCCGCTCTTCGCTGTGCGGGGTCCGGGCTAACGGACGTATAGATCCAGCCATTTCTGAAGCTTTTAGTAGCCTGGTCTTGAGCTTCGAGACCCCTCGCGTCCCAAGCGGGAGAATCCGGCGAAGAACTCTGCGGCGCGACGAGGTCAGGTGGACCCCCTCGGTGCCATACCAGGCTTGAGGCACGAGCTTGGCCACCGGCCGGCCGCGGTCAGTAAGTAATCACTCTCCCCGTGCGCAGCTCTTTCAACAGCGTGCTCAAGTTCGTCTTGCTTCGCGAATTCCGCAGCGACGCGTCTTTCCTGACGACTTTGTGGTTCTCACGGTCACATCATGACCGCCACCGATCTCTTCGGTCAATGCCCGTATAATGAGGTCTGGCAAGTCCACAGGCTGCTGGACGCCGCGAGAGGCGTCTATCCCGCTGTCTCGATTACCGTCAGGCCAGACGCTCAGGCTGTCGGCGGGGTCGAAATGCGGGCTCCCGTGAGTCGCTCCAATGGACCATCCATCCAGCGCTGGCCCGCCGTTCGAGGTGGTCAGCGCGGCTCAGGGGTCTTGCGCATGATCTTGCCCAGCACCGCCAGCAGGGCCACGAAGCCCAGCACCGAGGCCAGGATGGTGTAGGTCGGGAAGTTCAGGGCCACGCCCACGCTGGTGATCATGAAGTTGAACAGCGCCAGGGGCAAGAGCACCTGCCATCCGATGCGCATCAACTGGTCGTAGCGGAAGCGCGGGAAGGTGGCGCGCAGCCAGATGAAGACGAACATGAAGGCGGCCACCTTGAGCACGAACCACCAGGGGCCGCTCACGAACGGGCCCAGCGGCCCGCCAAAGAAGACGGTGGTGGCCACCGACGACACGGTCAGCATGGCCACATACTCGGCCATGAAGTACATCGCAAAGCGCATGCCGCTGTACTCGGTGTGGTAGCCGGCCCCCAGCTCCTGCTCGGCTTCCGGGAGGTCGAAGGGAGCACGGTTGACCTCGGCCACGGCCGCCGTCCAGTAGAGCACGAAGGCCATCGGCTGCCAGAGCACCAGCCACCAGCCCTTTTCCTGCCAGTTGACCACCTCCAGGAAGTTGAGCGAGCCCACCATCATGACCGGGGACAGCAGCGAAAGGCCCAGCGACAGCTCATAGCTGATCACCTGGGCGCTGGAGCGAATCGCTCCCAGCAAGGAGTACTTGTTGCCCGAGGCCCAGCCGCCCAGCACGATGCCGTAGACGCCCAGTGAAGTCATGCCCAGCAGGTAGAGCACGCCCAGATTGATATTGGAGACCCAGGGCTCGACCGGGTAGCCGGCGATGTTGTAGGGCGCCTGGCCCACCGGGATCACGGCGTAGGCCGAGAGGGCGACCACCAGGCTAATGCAGGGGGCGATCATGTAGAGCAGCGGACGTGCCTCGGTGGGCAGGATCTGCTCTTTGAAGAGCAGCTTGACCCCGTCGGCCAGCGGCTGCAGGAGGCCCCAGGGGCCCACCCGGTTGGGGCCCACGCGCCATTGCATGCGACCCACGATCTTGCGCTCGAAGAGCGTCATGTAAGCAAAGGCGGTCAAAAGCAGCACGCAGAAGCCGAGCGCTTTGACAGCAGTGACGATGAGCCAGAGGATCATTCGGCGGGGGCCTCCTCGACGCGGGGCGCTTGCGCTCCCTCGAGGGGGTAACGCACCCCCACGCCCAGAGCGTGATAACGGTGGGCCGGGCTCGGACCAGGCGGCTGCGGGCCACGCACCGTCGAGAGCAGAGCCGCCTCGCTGATCACGTTGCCGCCTGGAACGGTAGCGGCCAGCCGGTGCCAGCCTTCCAGAACGCCCTGCAAAGACATGGCGGCGGCCACCCGGCGGGGATCTTCCTGACCCGGCACCCGGGGCACTTCCTGGTCGCCCCGGGTGATGCGGGCAGCCTCTTCCACGCGGCTACCGGTCGAGTCGGTGGGCTGCCAGGGCGGGGCGTCGGGCCGGCGCACGGGAATGGCCGACAGGTCGGGGCGGGGAGTGCCCAGGCGGCCCTGCTGAGGATAGGACCAGTGCACCCCGTCAGCGGCCATGAATTGATCGTAGGTGGCTCCCCGCCAGAGGGGATGGGCCCGGCCGATCTCGGCGAACACGCTGGCCGCGTCGCGATACTCCCAGCTCTTGCCCAGGGCGGCCGCCAGCTCGACCAGGATGCGCCAGTCGGGCCGGGCTTCACCGGGCGGGGCCAGGGCCTGACGATTGAGTTGCAGGGTGCCGTCCAGGGCCACCAGGGTGCAGAGCTGCTCGGGAATGGCGCAGGCCGGCAACAGCACGTGAGCGTGCTCTTTCACGGCCGCGCTCAGGGTATGGGTGAAAACCACCACATGCTCGCCGGAGACGGGGGCGGCGTGGGCGAACAGGGTGGCTCGCCGGGTGCCTCCCCTGCCTTCTTCGCGGGTAAAATCGCCCCACATCATGGAGGGATCGTAGCCGGGCGCCAGAGGCCACACGCTCAAAGCGCGCAAGCCGGCGCTGTTGACCCCGGGCAGAAGCTGCAACAGGCCCCACGGGGCGGCGTAGCGAGCGGCCAGCTCCAGAGCCGCCGAAGCCGGCTCTTGAAAGGGCACGATCACGGTGACCCGACTGCGACCGGCCAGCATCTTGCGGGCCTGCTCCGGGTCGGTGGAGGTCTTGCCCCCCACCTCCCAGGGACAGGGCGCGGGATAGGCCAGGGCGGCCGGCTCGTCGGGCGTGGCCTGGCCCAGGAGGTCCTCGGCCTTCTCCACGCGGGCTTCGGCAAAGCGATCAAGATCAAGGCCCGCGCTGCCTACCACGATCAATTTGGCACCGCGGCGCAGAGCCTTCTTGATGCGCAGATCGAGCACCGGAGCCTGCTCGGTGGGGTTACAGTCGGCCAGAACGATCACCTCGGCCTCGTCCAGGCCGGCGACCCGGGCGGTGGAGGCAAGGGGCTGCTTGTCGGCGCCCCAGGCATGGCCGCGCTCATGGTCGAGGTTGGGCGAGCCCAACGCGCCCCGCAGCAGCCGCACCAGCAAGAAAGCGCCCTCGTTGCTCAGCTCGGGGCCGGCCACGGCCGAGACGGCCGAGGCGCCGCTCTGCTCGACGGCCTTGCGAAAACCCGCCGCGGCGGCCTGCAGGGCTTCCTCCCATGTACACTCGACCAGCTTGCCGTCCCGGCGTAGCATGGGTGACAGGGCTCGGTCCTCGGAGTGAACCCAGGCAAAGTCGTAGCGACCCCGATCGCACAGCCAGCCGTCGTCGATGGCGTCGTTGACGCGCGAGCGCTGGCGCACCAGCCGATCGAAGCGCACGTCCAGGGTCAGGTTGCAGCCCAGCGAGCAGCGCGTGCACACCCCCGCAAAATGCTGCTGCTCCCAGGGGCGCGCCTTGAAGCGATAGGTGGCAGCCGTCAGGGCGCCCACCGGGCAGAGCTCGATGACGTTGCCGGAGAAGTTGGAGTCGTAGCTTCTCCCCTCGAAGGTGCCGATCTCCGAGCGCGAGCCGCGCTCGATGATGACCAGTCCCTCCTCCATGGCTACCTCGCTGCAAAAACGGGCGCAGCGCTGGCACATGATGCAGCGCTCGCGGTCGAGCACCACGTTCTGGCCCACGTGCAGGGCCTTCTCGAAGTGCCGCTTGGACTCGACGAAACGAGATTGAGGAGGGCCATAGCGCAGGGTGAAGTCCTGCAGGTCGCACTCGCCCCCGCGGTCGCACACCGGGCAGTCGAGCGGATGGTTGACGAGCAAAAACTCCAGGATGCCGGCCCGGGCTTTGTTGGCCTCCTCGCTGCGGGTGCGCACGACCATGTTGTCCATGCATTCGGTGGTACAGGCCGTCTGGATGGGCTTGGGACGGCCGCCCACGACCTCCACCACGCACACCCGGCAGGCACCCACCGGGCTCATCTTGGGATGGTAGCAGTAGACCGGCACCTCGACGCCCGCCTTCCGGCAGGCCTCCACCAGCAGGGTGCCCTTGGGCACCTCGAGATCAACGCCGTCGATGTTGACTTTCAGGTTTGACATCAGCTTGGCTTCCTAATGGCTGGCGGCGACCAGCCCGGGGTCATAGGCCCCCAGCGGGTACTTGCTCTTCTTGTGCTCGACCAGGTGCTCGAACTCGTCCTTGAAGTAGCGCAGGCCGCTGGTGACGCAGGAAGTGGAGGCGTCCCCCAGCGGGCAGAACGACTTGCCGGCCAGATTGCCGCAGACGCTGAGCAGAAGATCCAGGTCCGACTTCTGCCCGTGCCCCGAGTGGATGCGGATCAAAACGTCGCGCATCCACTTCGTTCCCTCGCGGCAGGGGGTGCACTTGCCGCACGACTCTTCCTCGAAGAACTCCATGATGCGGAGGATGGCGCCCACCATGCAGGTGTCCTGGTGCATCACCACCACCGCCCCCGAGCCGGCCATGGAGCCGGCCGCGGCGATGGACTCGAAGTCGAGCCCCACGTCGAGGTGCTCTCTGGTCAGCATGGGGGCCGAGGCGCCTCCCGGGATGATGGCCTTGAGCTCCTTGTCGTCCAGGATGCCCCCGCCGCAACCGTAGATCAGGTCGCGCATGGAGGAGGTCAGCTCCATTTCGTAGTTGCCCGGCTTCTTGACGTGGCCACTGAGGCAGAAGATGCGCGTGCCCTTGCTCTTCTCGGTGCCAAAGCCCGCGTACCACTCGGCCCCGTTCACGAGGATATGAGGCAGGGTGGAGAGCGTCTCCACGTTGTTAATCACCGTGGGGCAGGCATACAGGCCGCTGACCGCCGGGAAGGGAGGCTTGAGGCGGGGGAAGCCGCGCCCTCCTTCGAGCGAGGAGAGCAAAGCCGACTCCTCTCCGCAGATGTAGGCGCCGGCGCCCCGGTGGAGCACGATGTCCAGCTTATAGCCGCTCTGCATCACGTTCTTGCCCAGGTAGCCGGCCTTGTAGGCCTCGTCGATGGCCTTGCGCAGAGCCAGATAGCCTTCCAGCATCTCGCCGCGGATGTAGAGGAAGGCCGTTTCGATGCCCACCGCCCAACAGCAGATGGCGATGCCCTCGATCAGCTGGTGGGGCTGCTCCTCGACCAGCTCGCGGTCCTTGCACGTGCCCGGCTCGGACTCGTCGCAGTTGACGCACAGATACTTGGGCTTGCCGGGAGTCTTGGGCACGAAGCTCCACTTCATGCCGGTGGGGAACCCGGCCCCGCCGCGCCCGCGCAGGCCCGAGGCTTTGACCAACTCGATCAGATCGTCCGGCTTCATGGCCAGGGCCTTCTTCAGCCCCTCGTAACCGCCGTGTTTGACATAGACGTCCAGGGCGCCGATGTTCTCCACCTCGCGGTACTTGAACAGGATCTGTTGTTGCTCTTTCACTTTCATGGCTTGCACGGCTCCGGCCAAGCGGAAAATCGCGAGCTGCCCTTGCGCAGCTCCTCGAGCAGGGCGTCCAGCATCTCAGAGGTCACGTTCTCGACGAAGCGATCGTTGATTTGAAGGGCCGGCGCGCCGTCGCAGGCGGCCAGGCACTCGCCCTCGAGCAGGCTGAACATGCCGTCCTTGGTGGTCTCGCCGCGCCCGATGCCGAGCTTGTCCTGAAGATGACAGCGCAGCTTGTCCGAGCCTCGCAGATAGCACGAGATCGAGCGGCACACCTTGATGACGTAGCGCCCCATCGGCTTTCGAAAGTACATGTAGTAGAAGGTCACCAACGAGTCTACCTCGGCCGGGGGCATGTCAAACAGGGCGGCCACCTCGGCCTGGGCCTCGGGGGGCAGCCAGCCCAGCTCCTCCTGAACCCGGTGCAGGGCGCCCAGAATCGCCGAGCGCGGCTTGGGGTAGCGGGCCATCAGGTTCCTGATCTCGTCTTGCAGCTCAGCGGTGAGCAGGCTCATCGGTCCACGTCTCCCAGCACGAAGTCGACGCTGGCCAGCACCACCACGACGTCGGCCAGCAACCCGTCCTTGAGCAGCACCGGCAGCACCTGCACGTGGCTGAGCGAGGGGGTGCGCACCCGCATGCGATAGGGCTTGTTGGAGCCGTCGCTGACCATGTGGAAGCCCAGCTCGCCCTTGGGCGACTCGATGCGTTGATAGACTTCACCTGGTCTGGGCGAGAAGCCCTCGGTGAAGAGCTTGAAGTGGTGGATCAGGGCCTCCATCGAGACCGAGATCTCCCACTTGGGCGGCGGGACGATTTTGCGGTTGCTGGTGCGATAAGGCCCGCTGGGAGCGATCTTCTCCAGGGCCTGGCGGCACAGCCTGTAAGCCTGCTCCATCTCCTCCATGCGCACCAGGTACCGGGCGTAGCTGTCACCCTCGCTGCGCAGGGGCACCTTGAACTCGTAGTCGGCGTAGGAGCTGTAAGGCATATCCCGGCGCACATCCCAATCGATCCCGGAGGCGCGCGCCACGGCCCCGCTGCAGCCATACTCGATAGCGGCCTGACGGCTGAGCACGCCGATGCCTTTGGTGCGCTCGAGCCAGATCGAGTTGCCCGTGAGCAGGCCGTGATACATCTCCAGCTCGCGGGGAAAGCTGTCGAGGTACTTGCGCACCTGGTCGAGGAAGCCGTCGGGCAGATCGGCCATCAAGCCGCCTACGGTGATGAAGGAGGTCATCATGCGCACGCCCGACAGCGTCTCGAACAGGTCGAGGATCTTCTCGCGCTCCTGGAAGCAGTAAAGGAACGTGCTCATGGCTCCGGCGTCCAGGCCGCTGGTGCCCAGCCAGACCAGGTGCGAGGCCAGCCGCGACAGCTCGCAGAGCAGCACGCGAATGTGAGACACGCGCTCGGGGACGTCGGCGTCGAGCAGCTTCTCCACCGCCAGGGCGTAACCAAGGTTGTTGTTCAAGGGCGAAAGGTAGTCCATGCGGTCGGTCAGGGTGAGGGCCTGCTGGTAGGTCTTCACCTCGGCCTGTTTCTCGATGCCGGTGTGCAGGTAGCCCACGTCCGGCTCGCCCCGCACCACCCGCTCTCCGTCCAGGGTCAACACCAGGCGCAGCACCCCGTGGGTGGAGGGATGCTGGGGCCCCATGTTCATAACCGTGTAGGAGCTGTCGCTGGTATCGCCCAGGGCTTCGATAGAGAGCGTGCCCTGCGAGGACGTGATGGCGTCGACATTCATCGGTAGGGAGAATCAGCCGGCCCGGTGACCGGATAGTCCTTTCGCAGCGGATGGCCCACGTAGTCGGGAGGCAACAGCAATCTCATGAGTGCCGGGTGGTTGTCGAACTCGATGCCAAACATGTCGAAGATCTCGCGCTCGTACCAGTTGGCCCCGGCCCAAACGCCGGTGAGCGTGTCGGCCCGGGGGTCAGCCTCCGGGATGAGCGTCTTGAGGCGCAGGTCGGATTTGCCTTGCCAGGAAAGCAGGATGGCCGACAGGTCAAAGCGCGGATCGCGATCAAGGTAGTCCACTGCCGTCAGGTCGGAGAGAAAGTTATAGCCGTGCTCGACGCTGAGATAGCGAGCGGCCTCCACCCAGGCCGCCCGGTCGACCCAGAAGGTCCACTCGCCGCGGTCCTCGC
>CAYYHB010000054.1:0-24467 GCA_964471395.1 uncultured Burkholderiales bacterium
CCCTGGGAATCATGATAGAATGTGGGGTACCCCAGTTGTACTCCCTGGAGGTGGCCGGCAGCGTGGTCGGAAACGAGATCGTACATCAAGAGATCCAGGCCCTGGGCGTGCGCGTGCGAGACGGGCACGGCTCGCTGGCCCGCGAGCTCATGAACGCGAAGTTCTTTCCCCCCGAGTGCGCCCACATGCTGCGAGTCGGAGAAGAATCGGGGCGCATGCCTCGCATCCTGCACCGTCTGGCCGACTTCTACGAGACTGAGCTCGATCTTTCGCTGGAAACCGCCCTGGCCCTGATCGAGCCTCTGATGCTGACCATCATGGGGGGCATCGTGGGCTTCATCTTGCTGGCCGTCTTCATGCCCATCTACAGCCTGCTGGAGGCATTGTGAAACAGCGCGCCATCGCCCTACCCGTAGTGCTCTCGGTGCTGACTCTGATGCTGATCATCGTCTCAGTGGTGGCCTCTTCGGGCATCGCCAACCTGCAACAGTCGCGGGTGGATACCTTCCAGAAGCGCTCCATCTACGCCGCCGAGGCCGGCATCGCCCGCTCGATTCGCGACATCATCGGGGGTGGCACGGGCAATGTAAGCGGCTCTATCGGTCAGTCGAGCTACCGGGTGCGGGTGACCCTCGGCCCCAGCGTCGGCCCTCCTCAGGTACCGGCCGGGGCCGCTTACCTGCTCTCCACGGCCACCACCGGCGATCGCTACGAGCGCCGGGTAGGAGTCATGATCAGGGGACTGCAGAATGGCGAAGCGACCTCCAGCTTTCCCTACACCGTGGCCGCAGGCGGCACCGTCGACATCCAGGGAGGGGGGCGCATCGGAGGCAGCCTCAAGGCTTCAGGCGATCTGACCGTGGGTGGAGGCATCCGGATCACCCCCGTGAACGGCAACGGTCGAGTCCTTTCCAATGGGGACATCCAGCTTGGCAACGGGGTGAAGGTCGACTCCTCGCAGGACATTCGCGCCGCCCAGACGGTCAACCAGACTGGCTCGAACGTCTTCGCCAACGACACCACGCCGGCCACCTCCGCCTTCATCGCCGATGGCCGGTTCACCAACACGCTGGCCCTCGGCGAGGTGGGCGAGGTCCTGCCCAACCCGGACCCGGTGGCCCTGCTGGGGTTGACCGAAGACGGCCTGGGCGACTACGTGGTCGACCCGCTGACCGGCCTCTACCAGATCGATGCGGCTCGTACCGACGTGGTCTTGCACCCCGAGACCCTGGTCGGGAACCTGAACCTGGGCGGAAAGATCCACTTCTTCCCCGACGGGGTGACCATCGACACAGTGAGCGGCGAGGGCACCATCGTCAGCGGGCGCGGCAACCCGGTGACCTTCAATCGAGCCATCCGCGGCTTTCCCAAAGTCAACGTGCTGGCCCTGCGCTGGAAGAGCCAGATGCCCGCCCTGGGCAATCCAAGCATCACGTTCTCCAACGGCCGCAACGAGATCGCCGGGCTGATCCTGGCCCACGAGAATGTTTCCACCCAGTCCAACTTCAACCTCAACGGGCTGATCGTCTGTTACGGGGGGAATTTCGACAGCCAGGGGAACCGCACCATCAATTTCAACCCGTCGGGCATGATCCTCCCCGGGTTCGAGTCCTGGCTGACCGGAGGCATAGGGGGCGTCGGCGGAGGCCTGGGCCTGAATCTGCCGGTCGTGGTCATCTCCTGGCAAAGGCTTTGAGCTTGCAGCAGCATCGCGCGTTCTCAGTCATGGAGATGCTGGTGGCGGCGGCTGTGTTCGCGAGCTCAGTGATGATCCTGTTGGGAATCTTCCCGCTCTCGGCCCGAGCGGTGCGCAATTCCCAGCTCAACCTCATCGCCACCCACCTGGCCGAGAACCAGCTCGAGATCGCCCGGGCCCGCAGTTACGAGGCCCTGTTCAGCGAGAGCTCACCGTCCATCCCGTTCACCCTCAAGGTCAATGGAACCGACCTCAACGTGACTTATAACCTGACCATGGATGTCCAGGAGGTCAACCCCGGGCTCAAGCGCGTGCGAGTGACTGTGAGCTGGTTCTGGGAGTTCGACCGCAATCTGACGCTGGAGACCGAAATTGCCCGCACCGCGCCGTAAAGGGCTGACCCTGCTGGAGGTCTTGATCTCGATGGTGCTCTTCGGGATCATCATGAGCGCGACCTATGCCGCACTGGTCCTGGCCATGCGCTACTCCAACCGCACCCACGACACGGCCACCATCCAGCGGGAGACGCTGACCGCGGTCAACAAGATCGAGCGGGCGCTGGCCACGGCCTCGTACGAGTCGGTGGAGATCAATCTCACCCAGGACGCCCTCTGCTTCGTGTCAGCCGAGAGCCCGGACGGCATCTACACGCACGACCCCAGCACGGGACAGCCTTTTTATTACAAACACGTCTGCTTTTATCGTCGCCAGTCGGGGCTGTATCAAAAAATCCGACCGGTCAACCCCGCCAACCCCAGCCAGTCGATACCGAATCTGCCTTCCCCCAACGTGACGCCAGATGTCTTGATCAACGACCCCAGCCTACCTGAGGTCCTGCTCACCGACAAGCTCTCCAAGCTGATCTTCCGCGAGGGGACGGCCATGGGATTGGAGCTTGGGCTGACCAGCCGGGGCAACCCGCCTAACGGCATGGAAGTGGTCACCCGGGTCTTCCTGCGCCTCTAGGAGCGCAGCCGGACCCCCCTTGACACAGTTTTTCGGCTGCGCGAAGCCCAACATACTGTGCTAGAAGTTCTAGTTGCCCGCGTAAACCGAGAAATCGATCTGCAACTGGTAGGACGTCCCGCTGAGGCTCGAGCCGAGCTTGCCTTCCCGGCGCGCCTCGCCGATGTCGCAGGCACTCAGGACCACGTCGAATCGTCCGTCCTGGGGTCGGCACCGGAAGGTCTGCAGGTTGACGGCCACGACCTCGTAGCTGGCCGGGGGCTGCAGGCCGTTCATGGGAAGTAGGAGCCCGGCCAGAGGCACAAGTGTGTTTTCCGAGGCTGAAACGGCCGGATCGGCGGGTGCTTTTCCCGAGGGGCCATCGAAACAGGCCCTCACCAGCACCTTGTGGGGGCAGCCTCCCTCGTAGCCGTCCGGGTCTGGGATCCCTGGACAGTGGTACCCGAAGGTTTGCGCGTGCGAGCCGGGGGCCACCAGGTAGTAGAGGATGTTCCGCATCATGAACGGGCTGCCATCAGACTTCTGGCGCAGCTCCTTGCTATCGGGATCGACCGGGGAGACAAAGATGACCGCATCGCCATCGAAGCCACCTCCGAGGCTGGAGGGCATCGGAGCGACCTCGAACCGACCCGGCTCCACCCGGGCCAGGGCCAGCTCGCGTCGCAGGGCGCGGGCCGCCTTCTGCAGCTCGCGCGTGGCGCTGTCGCGACCCGAGCTGTGGCGGTAGACCTTGGAAGTGAGCACGAAAGCCGCCAGCATCGTGACAGAGAGCACGGCGAAGATGGCCACGGCCACCAGGATCTCCAGTACAGAATATCCCGCCTCAGGGGACCTGGATCGTACGCGTCGCATAGGCTTTCAGATTTCCGTAGCCCTGCCGGGCCGCCTGATCGCTATTCCACCAGCTGACCTCGACGTCGACCTTCTTCAAGAGCAGCGGCGCGCCCGGGGGAGGAGGCAGTCCGGGATCGGGGCTGACCGGGACGTTGCGCGCGAAGACCCGGTATTCGAAGGCCGTGGCTCCCACCTGCACGGTCCCGGTCGCAAGGGGAGTCGTCCCGGAGTCGGATGCCCAGAGCGGATCGGCGTTGTCTTTGGCGGCGGCGTGAAGGGTGTTCTCGAGGACCGTGTCGGCAACCAGTTGGCCCGCCACGCTGTCGGTGGCCTTCCGGTTGCTGCGGGTGGCGCTCAGCCCCACGCCCAGGAGAGCCAGCGCCACCACCACCGCCAGCCCCACCGCCAGAACGATCTCGGCCAGATTGTAGCCTCTCAGCGAACGTTCCACGTCAGCGGCTCGAGCTTGAGCCCTCCGGGCAGGTTCTCATACAGATCCATCAGGTAGGCAGGATCGAAGATCAAGTTGGAGTTCGCGGCGGTAATGTCCACCGTGCCCGGCGAGCCGGGGTTGCCCGTGGCGGGGTCGCCCCCGTAAGCCACCAGGGCTCCGCGCAGGTTGAAGGACCGGTAGCCCACCTCGTCTTCTCCCACAACGGCGCTGAAGCCCTGGTTGGCATAGATGGTACCGGTCACGGAGAAGTCCCGATAGGCGTCGACCGAGCTCCCTCCGGAGAGGTCCTCGGTATACGTGCTAACCGAGATATTGCCGTTGGCATACATGCTCAGCCCGCGGCTGGCCCCGGGCTCGGTGGAGAGGTCCAGGCCGGTGCCGATGATCTTGAGATCTCGGCCTGAGACCAGGGTGGCGCCCGTTCCGTTGAGGGTGGCTCCGAGCACGAGGTCGCCGGGCGAGGACAGGGTCACCGACTCGCCAGGAACGGACGACTTGAGGTTCACGGTCAGGTTCCTGGTGGTCAGGGTATCGGTGACCTCGGTGGCGATTCCTCCAGTTCCGGCGCCGCCACCGCCACCGCCGCCACCGCCGCCGGCCGTCGTGTAGCCCCACATGCTCAGCTGACCGGGGAACTGGTCGAACAAGCTGGGATCGCTGCCCACCGCGGTGGCGATGGCCGTATAGATGTGGGGGAAATTCCCGGCCACGTTGTCAAAGTTGCTGTAAACAGAGCCGGACCCCTGCAGGTTGGTTAGCGCTCCCCCGCCCCACTGGATCTGGCCCGTAACCTCGCCCCCGCCCCCCCAGGCGATGGTGTTGGTCAACCCGGCCGTCTGAGCGACCGTGGCGTAGAAAACGTTGTCGGCCGTGGAGGAGAGGTAGTGGTTGGCGTCCCCTCCCATGACGAAGTTCGCGGCCACGGGCGCCACAGTCGTGTCCCCAGGAATGGTGTAAATTCCGCCGCCCCCGCCGCCTCCTCCCCCGTCGGCCCGGCTCGCTCTGGCTCCCCGCTTGGGGATGATGGCCAGATCTTGCTGCCCGGTGGTGGAGGGCTCCACCAGGAGATCACCCGAGATCGTCAGCTCATACTGACCGGCAGCGGGGCTGCTCAAGCTGGCCACGCCGCTATTGAAACTGAAGTTCGCAACGGTCGGCAGGGTGCTGGCCGCCGTGGTCGGGTCGCTCATGCGCTCGAGATAGGTCGCAAGCGGCATGTCGTAATAGTCCACGGCGCCATTCTGATCGACGGTGTAGGTTCCGCCCAGGAGCGTGTGGGTGCCGTCGGCCGTGTGCACGTCCGAGGCGGGGATCTTGTAGAACTCGGCCGCCGGGTCTTCGACGTCGACCGTGACGCCGGTCGGCGGCAAGTTGGCGCTGACATTGTTGGCCAGCAGCACGGCGTTGGGCGCGTGCACGTTGGGAGAGGCGCCATCCTCGACCGAGATGTCCCCCTTGCTGCGCATCCGCACCAGGGCTCCTGAGGAGGTGGCGTCGACCAGGACTCTGCCCGCCGGATCCCTCAGCCGCAGAGACACGTTTCCCCCGCCCATGACGACCGCCTGCTCGACGGGTGGACCCAGGTTGGTCACTCGCTGGATGCACTCGATCGTGCACGGGGTGATACTGGAGAAGGTCTGACTGGGATTGAAGTTGGTCGAGTCGAGCCCGCTCAGGCCTCGACCCGAGCGACCTTCCACCGCCAGGTAGACAGCGTGAGCCGGGACGATCACCCGGTCGGTCGCGGTCGCGGGACCGCCATCGGAAACCTTGGAGGTGGTCTCGGTGTTTCCCATCAGGTTGTTCACGGACACATAGGGATAGCTGAAATCGTAGGGAGCCGCCGGGTCGGGCAGTCCGTCAGCACCGGGGCTGCCGTCGATGAGGTTGAAGCGGATGCGGAACTGCCCCACCGAGCCGTTCGAGTCTTTGATCCACCCGATCACCATGCCGTCGTTCTCGGCCACGAAGAAGTCCGGGGTGTCCACCACGACCCGGTTGGAAGCCCCGCACCAGCGCGCATCTTGCCTCAGGCGCGTCATGGCATACTCGATGCCCGAGCGAGATGCCTTCTGGGCCATCAGGCTCTCGCCGTTCTGGCGCGCCCTGCCGAGGCCTCCGGGAGCCAGCTCCAGCGCCGCACCCACGAACATGGCCCCCAGCAGGGCGACGAACATCACGCTGATCAGAAAGATCCCCCTCGATTTCCTCATAGAGCAGAGTGTATCATTCGCATCAGCGAAAGTCAGGGCTTAAGCTGAGCTGGTAACTGGAGGTCCAACTGACTCACTCATCTTGGACAGGACGACCGCAACCTGGAGGAGGGTGCGGATGCCACCTGCGAAGGTGCTCAGAACTTGACCTTGTTCTTGCCCTTGCCGGGGTTGCCTTTCCCTGCACTTCCCTTGCCGGGGTTCCCGGAGTTGCCCGGCCCTCCCACGTCCACCTTGACCGGCCCCCCTTTGGCCTTGTAGCCCGGAACCCAGGTCTGCACTTTGAAGTCGGGCCCGCCCGGCACGAAGATGGGCCGGCCTGGAGCCAGAGAGGGGGCATAGCGCGAGGGGACGGCCAGCAGGCCGCCGGCGGCCGTCACCAGCAGCAAATCGTCGCCCTGGTAGCCGCACACCACGCCCTCCAGGGGAACCCCGCTGGTCCAGCGAGGAATGCTCAGGCCAGGAGCCCCGAGGATGCGCGCTCCCTGAGAGCGCTGCATGTTCAAGGCTGCATTGAGGGGCACGTTGACGACCTTGCCGTTGTTCTTCAAGACGGAAACCTTACCCTTGCCCAGAGCGTCGGCCGGCAGGACCGACACGGGAAGCTGGCAGGGACCGCTCGGCAGCATCAAAGTGCACAGGTCGCCCTGCACGGCCACCATCTGGGCCGGGCCGCCGGGAACGAGAACCGAGCAGGGGCTGCCTGGAACCAGCGAGTTGATCCCGACTCGGGTTCCCCCCACCTCGAAGTCGAGCCCTTGCGGCAGCATGACGTTCAACCCATCGGAGGTCTGCAACCAGACCCCTCCGGGGGTGACTTGTTGTACCACGCCCTGATAGGCAAAGGGCGTCAGTGGTATTTCCTGGGCCTGAGCCAGGCCCATCAACAGCAAGATGAGCATGAAATTTCTCATTCTAATGGGTTCGTCGGTTACCCCTCCACCCCCCCCAAAAGGATCCAACTTGGAGAAAGTTCATCGGCTAGCAACGCTACCAATCCCCGCCAAACAGGGATCTGTGGCTCTTTCTAGAAAGAGCGCGCCATGGCGGCGACCGTCCATCCCCAGGTGCAAAGCCTGCAAATTCTTGGCGTCAAAGTGCATCGTCTCTCGATGCACGAAGCCCTGACGCGCCTCGACGCCCTGCTCGACGAGAATAAATTTCACCAGGTGGTCACCCTGGGCGTCGAGATGATCATGCACGCCCAGCAAGATGCCGACTACCGCGAGCTGGTCAACCAGGCCGACCTGGTCGTGCCCGACAGCGTCGGGGTGGTGTGGGCCTCACGCCGTTCGGGCTACCCCCTGGCCGAGCGGGTGCCAGGGGTGGAATTGATCCCCCGGCTGGCCACCCTGCCCTCGGGCCGGAAACCTCGCGTTTTCCTTCTCGGTGCCGCGCCGGGCGTGGCCGAGGGCGCGGCCGCCGCGCTCGAGCAGCGCTTCGGCCTGCAGATCGCCGGCACCATGCATGGCTACTTCCAGGACGATCACGAGGCCATCGAGGCCGTGAAGTCCTCCGGGGCCGACATCCTGCTCGCGGCGCTCGGCTTTCCGCGCCAGGAAAAATGGATGCAGCGCCACGGCCCCGAACTGGGGGTGCGCGTGGGCGTCGGGGTGGGCGGCAGCTTCGATGTCTTCGCCGGCAAGGTGACACGAGCTCCGGGCTGGATGTGCTCGCTGGGGCTGGAGTGGCTCCATCGCCTATTGCGCCAACCCAGCCGGTTTACCCGCATGCTGGCCCTCCCCCGTTTCATGATGCAGGTCGTCAGCAAGGGCGCGGAAGGCGCTCGGGCTCTTTAATGCAGGGCATGGTGCTGGCCGCCGGGGGCGCGCCAAGGCTCTATCCGCTGACTTACGCCCTGCCCATGCCTATGGTACCGATGGTCAACCGGCCCATCCTCGAGCATACCCTCGGACACCTCCGGCGGCACGGTCTGGACGAGGTCATGATCAACCTGCACCTCTTGCCCCGGTATGTTACCGACTATTTCGGGGAGTCCGAGTTCCAGGGCACCCGGCTGCGCTATTCGATCGAGCCCGACCTGCTCGGGACCGCGGGCGGAATGCGACAGGTAGCCGACTTCTTCCGCTCCACCTTCCTGGTCATCGGAGGCGATCTGCTGACCGACCTCGACCTGGGCGCCCTGATCGCCTTCCACCGTGAGCGCGGAGCCCTGGCCACCCTGGCCGTGGTGCGTCGAGACGAACCTGGCGAGGTCGGCGTGGTGGCCACCGACGAGCAGGGAAGGGTGGTGCGCTTCCAGGAGAAACCCCGGGCCGACGAAGTCTTCAGCCCGCTATGCAACACAGGAATCTACGTCTTCGAGCCGGCCATCTTCGAGCTGATCCCAAACATCGTCTACGACTTCGGTCGCCAGCTCTTCCCCCGACTGGTCCAGGAAGGTCAAGCCTTCTACGCCCTGGCGCTGGATGGCTACTGGCGCGACGTGGGCGATCTGATGAGCTACCGCCAGGGTAACCGCGACTTTCTCGAGGGCCGGGTGGGCCTTCCCCTACCGGGCCGCGAGGTCAAGCCGGGCGTGTGGCTCGACGAGCACGCCTTCTTGCACCCCGAGGCCAGCGTCGTCCCCCCGGTGGTGCTCGGACGCGGAGCCCACGTGGAGGCGGGGGTGCGACTGGAAGGCCCGCTGGTGCTGGGCGACGGGGTGGTGCTCGAGGAAGGCGTGCAGCTCTCCTCCAGCGTCATCTGGGACGCAAGCCGCATCAACCAGGATGCCGAGGTCAGCGACGCCCTGGTGGGGGCGGGCTGCGTGCTCGAGGGAGGTCATCGCTACCGGCAGGTCGTCCTGGGTAGCGGGAGCCGGTTCACGTTCAAAACCCCGCAAGTTGCCACTTAGGCTACTCACGGACCTGCTCTTTCCTCCTCGCTGCCCGGGCTGCGACCGGTTCCAGCGCGGTTTTTGCCCGGCCTGCCGACAGCAGATCGAGCCTGCATCGCCGCCCTCGCTGCCTGGCCTGGACCTGGTCGAGGCCGCCGGCCTCTACCAGGGCCCCCTGCGCCAGGCCATCCGCAGCCTCAAGTTCCAGGGCCACCTGGCCTGCGCCCGCGAGTTGGCGGCCCTGCTGCCCGACCGGCCGGGCCTGCTGGTACCCGTGCCAAGCGGGCCCTGGCGCCAGCACCAACGCGGGTTTAACCCCTCCGAGCTGCTGGTGCGAGCGCTGGACCGTCCCTGGAAGGCCTTACTCTCCTGTTCCGACGGTCCCCAGCAGAAACGCCTTGAGCTTGCTCAACGCCGCCAGTTTAGAACCGTTCAGGCCCGCGGTCGGGTCAGCGGGCCCGTGGTGCTGGTGGATGACGTGCTGACCACCGGCTCGACCCTGATCTCGTGCGCCCTGGCCCTGCGGGAAGCGGGCGCAAGCTCGGTACGCGCCGTGGTGGTAGCCTACCAGACTCGACGCAATGTACACAAGCAGGTAGCCACTCCCGAGTCGCAGCAGGGCTAACCTACCTCCATGCAAGTTGCCCCTCTCCAGAGCCAACCGATGAGGACCCTGGCCGCGCGCCCCAGGGCCTCCTGTGCCCCCGCGACCGACCCCGCCGACGCTGTGACTCTGAGCGGCCCGGCGCCGGCTTCCCCGCGCGGGGCCGAGGTGGTCGCGCCCACAGTGGCCGCCGCGGCCGGCCCGGTGGTCGGAGCAGGGCTGTTGGCCGGGCTCAAAACCGGCTTCGTCAACGGCTACATGACGCCCACCGAAGTCTACAGCTGGGCCCAGGACCTCACCCGGCGCTATCCCGACCTGGTCGAGCTGGTGGAGAGGCCCTACCAGACCGATGGATACGACGGACAAAAAAGCGAGCTGCGCGGCCCGGCCCCCCTCTACTACCTGCGCATCGGGCCAAGAAACGAGCCTGGGCGCGATGAGAAGCTTGGGGTGCTCAACTTTGCCGCGCCTCACGCCCGCGAGTGGTGCCAGCCCATCGGCATGGTGGAGCTGACCGAGCAGCTGCTGGCCAACTACGACCCCACCTCCTGCGAGCCGGCCGTGGCCTCCAATACCACCCTGGTGCAGAACCTTGACCTCTACATCATCCCCGTCACCAACCCCGATGGGACCAACTACTCCATGTTCGACGAGGCGATGTGGCGCAAGAATCGCTCCCCCGAGGCGGGCGGGGTGGGGGTGGACGTCAACCGCAACTACCCCCACCTCTGGAAGTCGAGCTCGGATGTCGACAGCGAGGTCTATCCCGGCTCGGCCCCCCTCTCCGAGCCGGAAACCCGCCACGTGGCCTCGCTGGTGGAGGAGCGGCCCAACATTCGCTTCCTGTGCGACTGGCACTCCAAGGGCGAGGAAGTGCGCCGGCCCTGGGGCGTCTCCGAGGCCGACCGCCCCATCTACGACGCCATGCACTCGCGCATGGCCGCAGCCATCAAGTCGGTTCGGGGGCGCGAGTATGCCACCGTGACTTCCCAGGTGGTCAGCGGGGCCTCGGACGACTACTTCTACCACCACAAGGGGGTCTTCTCCACCATCGTGGAGGACGCGCGCGAGTTCCAGCCGGCCGTCCCGGAGGCCCTGCAGGTGTCTCGCGAGATCGCCGCGGGGGCCCGCGAGTTGCTCCACTTCGCGCTGGATTATTCTCGCCGGCACGGGCTCGAGGCCACCCGGCCCCCGGGCCTGGACCAGATGCCGCCGCCCCCTTCCGAGGACTGACCCGGGCCGACGCGAAGGTACCGCGGAATGGAAGAAACCGAGGAGGATAGCCCCCCGCGCCGGGCGGCCTGGCCCCTGGTACTGGTCTTGCTGATCACCCTGGCGCTGGGCGCTGTCGTGGCCTACCATACCAGTCGCCCCGAGCCGGTGGCCAGCCCTCCCCAAGCTCGTCCCGGGCCCAACGACATGGGGATCGTGCCCGGTCACCGGGTGGACGTGGCCACGCTGGGTCTGGACGTGGCCGAGGTAGAGCGCCGGTGGGGCAAAGCACTGATCCGTCCCACCGAGGGGGGGCTCGTCTACCAGTTCGACCAGCTCGGCGTCAGCGTGATGGCGACCGAGGGGCGGGTTAGCTCGATCCTGGTCAAGAATCCTGCCTTTCGCACCAGAGGCGGCTCGGCCGTCCGGGGTGACGTGGACACGGCCATCCGCGAGTTCGGCAAGGCTTTCGAGTTCGAGCAGAAACCCACCAACCCGGGGCGAATCCAGTATTGGGACAAGGGGATCCACTTCACGGTCGAGAAAACCGTGATCATCTCGATTCAGGTGAGCGAACCGGTGCTGGGCCCCTCACCCCATCTTTGAAAAGTGAAGTGCTGAAGGTTTTGCAGAAACTGGCGCCGACAGACTTGTCTGGAGGTGCCCCCGAAGGATAAGGCAAGACCTTCAGCACGGACGCTCAATCCATCAGTCAGGAGCCGCCCTTTGCAAGTCGGAGTCCTCCTCCTCCACGGCTTCACCTCTAGCCTGGACACCGTGAACGGGCTGGTGCCCCACCTCGAGCAGCTTGGCATCCCCTACCGGATGCCGGTGCTGCGCGGCCACGGCCAGACCCCCGAGGCCCTGCGGGGCGTTACCTGGCGCGACTGGGTGGAGGATGCCCGGGAGGCTCTGCTCGAGCTCACCGCCCGAGGGCTGCCGGTGGTGGTGGTCGGGCTGTCGATGGGAGGGCTGGTGGCCCTCAACCTTGCCGCCGAGCACCCCGACAGCGTGGTGGGGGTGGTGACCGTCGCTGCATGCCTGGAGTTCCGTCATCCCCTGATCCCGTACCTCGGCCTGCTGCAACGCACCCTGCGCGACTGGCCCTCCAGCCCCGACTATGCCGATCCCGCCCTCAAGCAGCACGATACCAACTACAGCTACTTCCCGTTGCAAGCCTTCGCCAGCCTGTACGCCTACCGCGAGGTGGTCAAGGAGGTGCTGCCCTACCTGAAGGCCCCTCTGCTGGTCATCCAGTCCACCCAGGACCCGGTGGTGCGCCTGGATGCGGCCGAGAGCATCCGCGCCCGCTCCGGCAGCCCCTTCGCCCAGGTGCGCTGGTTCGAGGTCAGCCGCCACGAGATGATGCGCGACGTGGAGCGCGAGCAGGTCTTCGACGAGATCCTGACCTTCATCGAGCGGGTCGAGCAGGCCGACTTCGAGCCCTGCAGCCGTCTGCCCGGGGCCGGGGCGGTGGACGCCTTGCTCGGTAGCTCGGAAGCTTGACCTGCTTTCGACCCCAGCCGGGGCTGGCTCATCCCCACCTGCAGACCCTGGCGGGAGCCGCCCTGCGCCCCTGCCCTCCCCTCAAGCCCCGTCGCGAGTGGCTTGAGACTCCTGACGGCGAGCGTCTGGGGCTCGACTTCCTGGACGCCGAAGGGCCGATTCCCACCGTGCTGGTCCTGCACGGGCTGAGCGGCACCTCGAGCTCTCCCATCGTGAGAGGGGCCATGGCGGCTGCTCACCGCCTGCCCGCCCGGGTGGTGGGCATGAACTTTCGCGGGGCCCTGGGTCCTCCGGGCCAGCCGCGCCTTTATCATGCCGGGCGCAGCGACGACCTCGACCAGGTAGTCGGCCATCTGCTCGAGCGCTTTGGCCCGCGCCTTGGCGTGGTGGGCTTCTCGCTGGGTGGCAACATCCTGCTCAAGTGGCTGGGCGAGAAGGGCGAGCAGGCCCCGCCGGGCGTCGTGGGCTGCGCCGCCTGCGTGCCCTACAACCTCGGTAACTGCGCGCGTCAGCTCGAGCGCAACCTCGTCTCGCGCTTTTATCGCTACTACATGGTGCGCCGCCTGAAGGGACGGGTCGCCAGCCTGCTGGAGCGCTTTCCAGAAGCGCTTGACTGGCAGCGGGTATCGGCCGCGCGCACCCTCACGGACTTCGACCGCGAGGTGACCGCCCCCCTCAACGGCTTTCGCGACGAGGAGGACTACTGGGGCCATTGCAGCTCGCTCTTCTACCTCAGCCGGATCGCCCGGCGCGCGCACCTGATCAATGCCGCCGACGATCCCTTCCTGGCTCCCGGCGACCTGCCGCACGCCCTGGTGGCCGAAAACCCCAACCTGAGCCTGGAGGTCACCGAGCACGGCGGGCACCTGGGCTACATCGGACCCGGCTGGCGGCCCTGGATCGAGCGCCGCATCGCCGAGTTCCTCGGCTCGTGCCTGTAGAGCTCCAGGCCGTCTCGGTCCAGGACTGGCGAGCGCGGGCTTTGCTGGAGCCCCTGTCGGCGGGCCCCGGGAGTCCCTCAACGGTGGTGGAGGCTCGGCCCCGATCGCCGAGCACGACGGCTACGTCATCGTAGGCGGGAGCCGGGTGCGGCGCCGAGCCGCTTCGTTCGCGTAGTCAAACCGGCGGGTAGCTCGAGGCCGACTCGGCGTGCAGGCGGGCCTTGACCCCGCTCATGGCCGCAAACAGATCCTCGGTCAGCTTCTGCTCGGCCTGCTCTCCGAAGCGCTTCACGTAGTCGGGCACGCTCAGCGGATCGCCCACCACCACCTTGACGGTATCGCGTCGGGCCAGGGTATCGGACAGCTTCCAGGTCAGCGCCCCGGTTCCCAGACCGGTCACCAGGCCCACCGGATCGGGCGTGAGGGCTCCCCCCACTCCGCCCGCCACAACGCCGGCAGCGGTGAAAAGGAGCTTCTTGAGGGCTCCCTGCCCGAATCGCGAGCCCACGAAGCCACCCGCCAGGGCGCCGGTGAGGGCGCGCACAGTGGGGGAGACGCAAGCGCCAGCCGCCGCCAGGGCGGTCACTCCCGCGGCCAGGGCCAGCGACGCCGCCTGGCGACCGGTGCTCGGCTCGGGCGTTTCCTGGTAATGGATAGTGATCGGCACGATGCTCTGGCAGCTCGAGCTGGTGGCCATCCGGGCCGCGCCCGGCTTGAGCTCGTGGACCGTGCCGTCGCGAAAGATGCCGCCCTCGGGAAAAATGACCACGGCCTTGCCCTGATCGAGCAATTCCCGGGTGTGCTCGACAGGCTTGGTGCCGGGTCGACGCCGGTCGACGGGGAAAGCGCCCACCCGGCCCATCACCCAGCCCTGAGCCCCGTGGAACTGCTCTTTGGCGGCCATGAAGCGGGTGTCGCGGTCGCTCAGGGAAGCCACCAGGGGGGCGTCCAGGAAGCTCTGGTGGTTCGGGCAAAGCAGGCTCGCGCCCTCGACGGGCAGCTTGTCCAGGCCCTCGATCTCTTGCTTGAGCATCAAGCCCATGGCCAGCTTGTTCAGCGGTCGGGCCACCGCTGCCACCAGCGGGCTCACGTGCGACTCGCCGTCAACCGGGGCGTTGTCTCTGCGCCGGGGCGTGCTGGCGGCCAGCATCGGCAGGGTGCAAATCTGCATGGATCGAGTGTGCCATACCGGCCTGAAAAAAGTATGGTTGTCCGACCCTCCTGTCGTCGCCGTCAGATAGTCCGTCCCTACCCTTTGAAGAAAACCGCCGAGCGCGCCGAGAGCCCCCGTCTGGATGCACTGTCTTCGAGCCCTCCGCGAGCTCTGCGGCTCAGAATGGAGGACGAGTTTTGAGAGCAATTTCAGCACCCTGCGCTACTCCTGAAGGGATGAACGAGATGACCCGCGTGCTCACCGGAGCGCCTCCGCGCCGGGGAGACGAAAACTGGAAGTATGGCCAGGGCAGCGCCACCTCGCTGGCCCCCCTGCCGGACGGAGTCTGTTACGCCGACAGCACCGAGTTGACCGCCCTGAAAGCCGACGGTGACGTTCTTTGGACCCGCCAGTTCGAGCGGCCTGTGTCCTCCCCGGCCAGCACGCCCGAGGGCGCGGTCTTCGTGCACGACCGTCAGCAGCTTTACGCCCTGGAGCCGGATGGAAGCACGCGCTGGAGCCGTCCGGTCCAGGGGGGCCTGGACCCGGCCGCCGGCCCTCAGGGCGAGGTTTACCTGGTGGACGACAAAGGCCGCCTCCAGGGCATCGCCCCCGATGGCAGCGAGATATTCAGCCGCCGTTTGAAGCGGTGCTGGCAGAAGGCGAGTTTCTCCCCTCCCCGGGTGGGCCCTGAGGGCCAGGTGCTGGTCGCCGACCGCGATCGCAATGTGCAGGCCTTCAGCTCGGACGGGAAGCCCCTCTGGAGTTACTCCTTGCCCGCTGGCCTGGCACACGGGCCGGTCTGGAGTCCGGACGGCGGGGCGGCCCTGACCACCCTCGACAACGAGGTCATCCGAGTCGACTCTCAGGGGCAAGAGCTCCTGCGGCTCAAGTTTGAGGACGAGCTGACCTCAGATCCGGGGTTCGACGCCCAGGGCAGGCTGCTGGTGGGCGACTACATGGGGACCCTGTGGCAGATCGAGGATCAAGCTCGACCCTTGACGCGCCTGAGCTCGGCGCCGGTCGATCTGACCCTGGCTCCGGACGGGGATCTGACCGTGGTGACGCGCTGGGGGCAGGTCCACGATCTGGCCGACCCCTGGAGCCAGGACCCGGGAGGCTTCGGGGGGCAGGCGGTCTGCGCACCGGACGGCATCGTCTACGTGAACAACATGCGCTCCGGCCTGCACGCCATCCGCACCCATCGTGATCCCGAGGCGGCTCGGGCCGAGGAGAAGCGCCGGGCGGTCGAGCTGTTCGCGACGACGTCCGAGCCCGATCAGAGCGGCATCCTGGAGCAGGGCGGCTGGCTGGTGGTGGGCGGAGTGCGCGTGCCGCGTCGGCAGGGGTAATTTCGAAACAAACCTCGAACACCCGCAGGTGAGATTCCGCTCCTCGATCGGCTACAAAATTGGGTTTGGCGTAACCATTACCGTGTTCGTCCTGATTGTCATCGGGGTGGTCTCGACGCTCACCGTGCACAGCCAGCTCAAGGAAATCGAGAAGGTAGCCGCCGGCGAGCAGTTGCTGCGAGCCATGAAAGACCTCGAATCCAGCCTGACGACAGCGGAGGCCGCGGCTCTGACCTATGCCCTGACGGGCGATCCTCAGGCCCTGCGCCGGTTCGAGTCCACCGAGCCCGAGCAGAAGTATGCCCTGGAAGAGATTTACGCTGCCCTGGGCCAGGAGGCCCATCTGCTGGTGCAGCTTCCCGCCCTCAAGCGTTACTGTACCGAGCGAATGGGCCGTCTGACCCAGATCATGCAGATCGCCCGAGAGAAAGGCCACGGAGATATCGCCGCCCTGCTCGTGAACAACCAGGATCGGCAGGTGCTGGATCGGTTCTACGAATCGGTGAATGCCCTGCGCATCGCCCAGCAAGCCGAGCTGCGGGTGCTGAAAGAGCAGGCCAAGAGCCGCAAGGACCAGACCCTCGTCACCCTGGCCGTGGAGGCCCTGGTAGCGATTTTGATGATCTACACCATGGGTCGGGCGGTGGTGAACGACCTGACCATCCCCCTGCAGCGCCTGGTGGCCGGAATCACCCAGATCGGGGAGGGCCGGCTGGATTACCGGGTCGAGGTCAGCTCCAGCGACGAGATCGGGCAGCTTGGACGGGCCTTCAACAAAATGGCCGAGCAGCTGCAGCAGGGCCAGGGGCTGCGCCTCAACGCCGAGGAGGCGCTGCAGGCGACCAATGTCAAGCTGGCTGACCGGGTCGAGGAATTGCGGCGCAAGAACATGGAAATCGAGGAGATGAACAAGCTCATCGAGTACGTGCTTGCCGCCGAGCGGGCCGAAGAAACCTACGAGTTGGTGGCCAGCTTTGGCGAGCAGGTGTTTCCCGAGACCGCCGGCACCCTGCTCCTGTCCACCACCTCGCGCACCCTTCTGGAAGCCGTCACCAGTTGGGGAGAGCCCCGAAGCGAGCGCATGTTCAGCCCCGAGGACTGCTGGGCCCTGCGGCGCGGCAAGGCCCATCCGGCCGTGGAGCCGGGAGCCGTGCATTGTCACCATTACCATGAGGGCAATCCGGGCAACGAGCTGTGCATCCCCCTGTTGGCTCAGGGCGAAGCGCTGGGGTTGCTATGCCTGGAAGGGGCGGTGATCGACGAGAAACTCGCCGTCACCGTGAGCGAGCAGCTTTCGCTGGCCCTGGCCAACCTCAGGTTGCGCGAGACCCTGCGCCACCTGTCTATCCGAGACGGCCTGACGGGTCTGTTCAATCGACGCTTCCTGGAAGCCTCGCTCGAGCGCGAGCTGCCCCGCTCGATGCGCAGCGAGCAACCGATGGGCGTGCTGATGATCGACATCGACCACTTCAAAGAGTTCAACGACAGCTTCGGTCACGAAGCGGGGGATGCCGTGATGCAAGCCCTGGGAGTGTTGCTCAAGAACAGCGTGCGGGCCGAGGACGTTCCCTGTCGCTTCGGCGGCGAGGAGTTTGCCGTGCTGCTGCCGGGAGCCAGCCTGGAGGTGGCCCGCGAGCGAGCCGAAAAGCTCCGCTCCGCCGCCCAGGGCCTGAACGTCCGCTCAGGCGGCCGTCCGGTCGGACCCATCAGCCTGTCCATCGGCGTGGCCGCCTTCCCCCTGCACGGCCGGGACGCCAACGAGGTCCTCAAGGTGGCCGACGAGGCCCTCTACCGCGCCAAGCGCTCGGGCCGCAACCAGGTGCAGGTCGGGCTCGAGGTCGAGGCCGGAGAGCCGGCCGCCACGGTCCAAGCGAGCTGAGGGAAAACAAGAGCCCCGCACCAGGCTTGTGGAGGAACACCCGGGCGGGGCAAGGGACAATCTATCTCAAGCGGACAATCTATCTCAAAGCGCGCCGTGGCGCGCGCCAGTCCTGACTGAGCTGGTTACTTTACTTGGACTTCTTGATAGCTTCCAGCTCTTTGGTGAGGGCCTCCACCTTGCGATTCAGCTCCTCGACCTGACCCGGTTGCGGGATGCGCATCGAGGCCAGCGACAGGCTCACCGAGCTGTGGATGAAGCGCTGCAGGTTCTCCTGGTTAGCTTTGACCTGCTCGGCCATCTTCTCGGCCAGCTTCTTGCCCTCTTCACGAGTGGACTTCTGGCTGTCGAGGCAGGCGCGAACGAGGTGGTCGGCCTGCTCCTGGGCCCACAGGGCGGTGGAGACGGCCTGCATGGTGGTCTGCATCATGGCCTCATTGAAGTGTTTCAGCTCTTGGGTCGCGTTACTCATTTGGATTTTCCTTTCTGATTGGCGGCCTTGGCAGGCTGCGCCGTCTTGGACTGAGTCTTGGCTTTGATCGTGGGCTTGGGCTGGGGCCGAGCGGCGGCAGCAGCCTTGCGGGTCTGAGCCAGCTCTTCTTGCACATCCAGCACCCGAGCCTCGAGGGCCGCAATCTGGCGCGAGAGACGAGCCAGGTCGCTACGGCGCGGTAGGTCCATGGTTTCCAGAGCCTGTCCCATCGCGTCGCGCCACATCTTCTGGCCCGCCAGGGTCCAGTTGAAGGCGGCGGCGTTGGCATTCTTAAAGCTGTCCGAGTCGACCGTGGTGCGGGTGACGTTGGCCCAGTTGTCGAGCCACATCTTTCGCCACTGGTCGGCCAGGTTCTCGAAGGTATTCTCTTCGGTGTTGCGAGTAGTCATCTGTCATTCCTCCGTTGTCTGGCTGGAGATTAGCTCCGGCTCGTTGCAGGACTGTTGCAGCGAGAGCCAGTTGCCAACCTGAGGCCAGAGTTTTTTCTGGGAGCCACCCGAGACCGACAGCCCGATGTGCCCGGACGGGAACACGATGGTCTCGGCCTGAGGTAAAAGCTCGGTCAGACGACAGGTGGTCTCGGGCGGCACCAGGTGGTCTTTCTCGCCCGCCAAAATCAGAGTCGGGCACTTGATACGGCTCAGATTGACCGTCTTGCCTCCTACTTTGAGCTTACCCAAAAAGAGTCGGTTCTCGTGGAAACAGGCCCGGATAAACTCCGAGTAAATGGCCCCGGCCATCGGGATGTTGTCTGAAACCCACTGCTCCATCGCCAGGTAGCTCTCCAGGAAAGTAGGATCATCCATGTTCTGGTACAGCCCGTGTAGCTTGGCCGGCTTGGAATCGAGCGTCAATAGCGAAAAACCTTCAAATGCCCAGGGGGGAGCGTTGCCGAAGGCTTCATGCACCTTCTGCGGGTCGAGGACCTTCGGGTCGGTGCCCCAGCGATAAAGAAGCTGCTCGCTGCGGAAGAAGAAGGGGGCTCCTAGCAGCACCAGGTTGGCCACCCGCTCAGGGTGCAGAGCGGTGTACATTCCCGTCAGCGTGCCGCCCATACAGTAGCCCAGCAGCGTAATCTGAGGCACCTCGGCGTGCAGGCAAACCTCGCGAACGGCCGCACGCAGCAACAAGTTGACGTAAGCATCGAGGTCGAAGAACTGATCCAGCGCGTCAGGCACCCCCCAGTCCAGCAGATACACCTCGAAACCCTGGGCCAAGAGGTTCTGCACCACGCTTCGCCCGGGTCGCAGGTCGAGCACGCTGGGCCGGTTGATCAGGGAGTAAATCAGCAAAATCGGGATCCTCTGGGTAGGGTTGTCCTGACGATAGCGATACAACACCGTGCGGTCGCGCTCGTAGATGGCTGTCCGCGGAGTTGTGGCGATGGGTACGGTCTCTTGACCGGAAGCGAGACTGGCCCAACGAAGGGCTCGGGTGACGGTTTTCATGGGCCCAAAGTAGATGTCGGATGTTGCACTCTGGTTGCATCCAGGCAGGGCCCCGGGCAAGGTTGCCACGAATCAACTCCCAGTGAGCGGGTTACAAGCCGGCCTGATCCTCGTCCTGGTGTTGCTGACCGGTTTCCCGGCCAGCGCTCAAAACGAGAAGCCAGACCCAAAAGTCAAGGTGATCTTCCGGGTCGAGCCGACCGATGCCGGGGTGTGGCACCAGTACGGCTTCGTGGGCCAGGCCAACAAGCCGCTGCTGCTCGATCTTGAGCCCTTCGGAGAGGGTCAGGTTGAGCTCAGCTTCAAGTGCGAGGGCTACGCGACTCAGAACGTCAGCGTCAGCGCCAGGACGACCTTCGGGGCGGCAGCCGCCACAGGGCGCACCTATACCTACCCGGTCGAGGGGGTCATCTACCTCAAGCCCTCCAGCCTGCAGGGCCATTGGCAGCGCAATCGCTGGATGTTCTTTGCCAGCCTGCCGGTGCTCGTGCTGGCTGGCGCAGGGCTCTGGTCCCATCTTCGGGCCCGCCGAGAAATGAAGCGGCTCAAACAACTCGACGCGATCATCGCCACCACCGAGTTCACGCAAGTCAGCCCGACTCTGGGGGGCTACCGTCTGATCCGAGAGCTGGGGGGCGGCGGCATGGCTCGGGTCTACTACGCCGTACCCGAAGACACGCTCGATGACTCCAAGGCGGTGGCCATCAAGGTGCTTCAGGCTGAGCTCGACCACAACGAGGAATACGAGGCCCGTTTTCAGCGCGAGGTCAAGGTGTGCCTGAACCTGCTGCACAAGAATATCGTCCGCCTGTACGACTACGGCGACAAGGATGGTCGCAAGTTCCTGGTGATGGAGTATGTGGATGGCGAGACCATGGCCAAGCTCATGCGCCAGCGCCTGCTCACCCCGGCCGACATCTACCGAATTTGTGGACCTTTATTCTCAGCCGTCTCCTACGCCCACGCCCAGGGTGTCGTCCATCGCGATCTCAAGCCGGAGAACATTATGATCACCTCTCGGGGCGATGTGAAGGTGCTCGACTTCGGTCTGGCCCGCAGCTCGCACCTTGACCGCGTGACCCTCACGGGCACGGCCCTGGGAACGCCGGCTTACATGGCTCCCGAGCAGGTGCGGGGAGGAAGCGTCTACGAGCCGGCCAGCGACCAGTACGCGCTGGGGCTAATTGTACACGAGATGATCACTGGTCAACGCACGTTCAATGCGGAAGACCCCATGCAGGTCCTCTTCATGCAGATCTCGGATACCCCCCAGCCTCCTTCCGAGCTGCGAGAAGGCGTTCCTCCTGAAGTTGACGGAGTCCTGGCCCGAATGCTTGCCAAACAACCGGGAGACCGGTTCGCTGATGTAGAAGAAGCGGGAATGGCTCTTAGCCTGGCACTGAGACGGTGGGGAAAGGGGTGAGCGGCTGCCCCAGGTAAGCGAATCGGGACTGAGCCAACTCTTTGATGAAGCCCTGGCCTTCATGCGCCGTCATCTTAAGGCCGAGCGGCTGCTTGTGCTTTTCCGCGAATCGCCCAACGAGCCGTTCAGTGCCTGGGCCACCCACGGGATCGACGCGAGCGGCGACCACGCCCCGATCAGCATGACGGTGGTGGACAAGGTGGTCGAATCGCGCCAGACCCTGCTCAGCTCCGACGCGCGGCGCGACCCCAAGTTGCTGGAGAGCTCGAGCTTGCTCCTGTCGAATGTACGCGCTGTGCTCTGCGTTCCGCTGCTTGGCAAGGACGGTCAAGTTCGAGGGCTGCTCTACGCCGATCACCGCATGGCCACGGTGTCCTTTACGCGCCAGCATGCCGATCAACTCGACGCCTACGCGCGTGAGTTAGAGCAGCGACTCGACCAGCCCCAGAGCTCGGGTCAGCAGAGCGGCTCCCGAGCCCGGTCCGAGCCTCCTCGCCAGTCGGGGACCACTCGCCAGGCAGATTCAGCTCGCGCGGCTGCTTCCCAATCGGCCGAGCCCGTGCCAGGAGCCAGTTCCGGGCCTCGTCTGTCGGGGCGGGCCATGGTGATCCTGATGCGTTCGCTGGCCACGCTGATGGGGGCCGGTATTCCCGTCGGCCGAGCTCTCTCGGTTCTGGCCAAACAATCCGAGGAGAAAGCCGCGGCCGAAGCTTGTCTGATCACTCGCTCGATCGTGGACGCCGGCATGCCGCTCTCTCAGGCACTGGCTCGCAGCTCGCCATCCTTTACGAGCTTTCAGCTTCGCCTCATCAAAGTCGGCGAAGCCACCGGCCAGTTGGTACAGGTCTTGCAGCAGTTGGCCGATTACGAGGAGAGTCAGCGGGCCATGCGCATGAAGCTGCTCTCGGTGCTTACTTACCCCCTGCTCTTATTCGGCATCTGCCTGGTGATGATGATGGTGGGGGCCCCCATCCTGTTGAAGGGTCAACTCGATCTGCTCGCTCAACTGGGCACGCAGCCTCCCATGATCACCCGCATGGTGTTTGCCCTGACCGACATCCGCGTCATCCTGGTGATGGTGGCCATCCCCCTCCTGGGCGGGCCCTTCTTGCTGGCTTACCTGCGCACTCCCGCCGGAAGGCTTCTGCTCTATCGCCTGCTGATGCGGGTCCCCAAGATCGGGCACCTGATTCGGTTGATGGGCGCTGCCCATTTCGGCGACGCTCTGGCGGTACAGATCAAGGTCGGGCTAGGACTGCTCGACGCACTCCCCAATGCTGCGGCGGCCTCGGGCAACCCGGTCTTGGAGCAGGCCATCCCCAGGACGATCGAAGCGGCAAAGGATGGTCGCAGCCTGCAACAGAGCCTGGCGCTCACCGAGTTTTTCCCGCGAGGTTTCTTGCTGGTTCTGAGGGCGGGCGAAGAGTCCGGCAGCATACCCGAGACGCTGCAATGGCTTTCTCGGATGTACCAACTTGAGCTGGAGTCGGCCCTGGAAATCGCGGCCGCTGCCCTGGAGCCCCTGTTGATGATGCTGATGGGCGTGGCTGCCGCCATCGTGGCCCTGGCCACGCTGCTCCCCATGGTCGAGGTGGTGCAGAGCCTGTGAGACGCAATCTAGCCGTAAGCATAGCCGAGTCGGTACTGGCGGTCTTTCTGCTCTCCCTGACCGTAGTGCTGATCTTCAACCTCTTTCCTCGCTCCATGGCCACCCTGCGGGTCTCGGGCCAAAAATTACAGGCTGACGCCGTGGCTGACTCGGTGCTGGAAGAATACATGGTGGTCGCCTTCAAAGACCTCAACCCGGGCCCACCGGTGACCCTTCCTAAAGTGCCGGGGCGGGGCACCGAGTTTGAGCCCACGGTCCAGATTTTTGACATGACGGGGCCGGCCGGGGTGGATTCCACCATGATCAAGCGAATCAAAGTGACCGTGCGCTGGAAGGACCGACACATGGATCACGTGCTCGAGCGCGAGATGGCCAGGACCAATGTTCGCCGCTAGAGCAAGGAGCGAAAGTTGCTCAGGACGATGAAGGGCGCAACTTCGGCGCGTCGCGTTCAACTGGTTGTGCTGGAGCGGCGCCGGCAGCCTCATTCTTGTCAGAATGCCTGTGCACGGCGCTCCAGACCTCGAGCCTTTACCCTGATCGAAATCATGGTGGGCTGCGTGCTGCTGCTCTTGATTCTCACCCTGATCATCCAGGTGGTAATACCCATGGGTCGGGGAGCGGTTCGAGGCTCCCAGCAGATCGAGATCCAACAGGTTGGGCTCATGGCGATGCAAAGGGTCTGCGCCGACCTGTCCACAGCCCCACCAGCCGGGATCACTCGTTATCCTGCCAGCGGTCCCCCGGCCCCGGGAGGGACGCTCTTTCTCGCCATTCAGGCCTTCACGGGAGTGGACACGGTGGGCCAGCAGACCTGGAGCGACCAACTGGTCATTTTCTGGTGGCGTCAGGGCTCGGGCAAGCTGTACCGCCTGGTTTGGCCGCCTGGCTATCCCGTCGGCCGACGACCCGACATCGACGATGCCTTCAAACCCACGCTGGATGAGCTGACCCTGATCACGGACAATCCCCAGGGACAAGAGAAGCTGCTTGGAATCCTGAAGTCCTTCGACGTGGACCTGAGCCGGGTTCCCCACACCGTCAGCCTGGAAGTCGAGGCGCCCGCCCCGGAGGGAAGCCCACCGGAGAGCTTCTCGCTGACCCGCAAGATCTACCTGCGTAACGACCGCTACTAAGCGCAGCGCTGAACCATCAGGAATCAGGCGGCGCCGCTCAACCGATTCTCCAGTGTTTCTTTCTGCTCCGAACAGGTTCAGTCAATCAATCAATGCGCGACTGGTATCATCGCGAAAAGAAGAAGGCCTGCTCCTGGCAGGCCCTGCGCACTGACACCAGGGGAGCTATCTCATCACTCTTCGTGCCAGTACATCACCCGCGCCTGCTCCACCACGGGCAGCAGTTGAGCCGGGTCCTGCACGTCAACCTTGTACTTCTTGCCTTTTTGCTTCTTCTCGTCTCCGGCGGCCTCGCGCATCTGAGCTAGAATGATCCGGTCGTCCAGACCTCCCAGGGAGTCGGCGACCAGCTTGGCGACCTCCTCCTCGGGCTTCTTCACGTCGGTGCTCAGCAGGCCCACCACATCGACGGTGTAAAGGCCATCGGAGTACCGAGTGAAGTTTGCCAGGATCGGATCCTTAGGGGGCTCGCCACTCAGAGGGTCCCACCCGCCGGTCGTCCCACCGGTCCCGCCGGTCGTCGTTCCGCCGCCGGTGGTCGTCCCGCCAGTGGTCGTCCCGCCAGTGGTCGTCCCGCCGGTCGAGGTCCCGCCGGTGGTGGTCCCGCCTGTGGTGGTCCCGCCTGTGGTGGTCCCGCCTGTGGTGGTCCCGCCTGTGGTGGTCCCGCCGACGTCAATTCCGGTATCAGTCCCCCCGGTGGCCGTCCCGC
>CAYYHB010000055.1:0-24163 GCA_964471395.1 uncultured Burkholderiales bacterium
CCCACCGGCACGCCGGTGAAGATGAAGGTCATGGTGATCAGGCCCACGATCAGCCACTCGACGTGCTTGAGGGGATTGAAGGTCAGCCGTCCCTCATACTTGGCGGTGGGGTCGCCGAGCTGGTAGCACATCCAGCCGTGGGCATACTCGTGCACGGTGAAGGCCAGAACAAGGGAAACCACCACAAATCCGATCTGGATCGGATCGGTAATCATTCAAGCTCGTTCCACCTTATCCGGCATGATTCCTGCGTTCCGGGCGGATCCAAAGTTCTGTTCGACCCAGCCACGCGGGTCGGGCAGCCCCTCGTCGAGCTGAACCGCGCGGGCCCGTGTCAGGATCTGCTTGAAGAGCGGCCCGGGAGCGAAGCCCAGCTCGAGCAGATCGCGGCCCCGCAGCACCGGGGGCAGGTGCTGCAGGTCGACCAGGTAGTGGCGGATGCGCGCGTGCAATGGCTCGGAGGCGTTGAAGGCCAGCAGCCAGAGCAGGGCCTCGCGCGGCAGGGGAGCGAGCAGCCGTTCCAGCTCGCTGTCTTTGAGATCGCGCGAGCTCAGGGCGCGCAGCACACGATGGGCTCGAAAGCTCTCCTCCAGCCCGGGCAGCACCTGCAGGCGGAAGCGACGGCGCAGGGTCTCGGTCTCCTCGGGCTTGAGGCTGGACATCAAGGCCAGCAGGGCCAACAGCCAGGGAGGATCAGAGCGCCCGAACTCTTGCTCCACCGCCTGCACGCGGCGCAAGGTACGTTCGACTCGAAAGCTCAGGGTCAGGGAGGGGTGCAGACGAGGCAGGATCTTCAGCTTGTGCAGTCGCTCGATGGCAGGCAGGGGATCGCGCTCGGACAAGATGATCAAGAGCTCGTCGCGCAGTCGCTCGGCCGAGACCAACTCCAGGGCTCCCTCGAGCAGAGCCTGCTTGAGCAGGTGCTCGGTGGTCGGGTCGAGCCGGAAGTCGAGCCGGGCCTCGAAGCGGATTGCGCGCAAAATGCGGGTGGGGTCGTCGAGGAAGGAGAGGTTGTGAAGCACCCGGATGCGCCCGTCGGCCAGGTCGCGGCGGGCCCCGAAGTAGTCCACCAGTTGGCCGAAGTGAGAGCTTGATAATCGCACCGCCATGGCGTTCACTGAAAAATCGCGCCGGGCCAGATCTTGCTTGAGGGTGCTGCTCTCGACCAGGGGCAGAGCGGCGGCACGGGTGTACCGTTCGGTGCGGGCGGTGGCCAGATCGATGCGCCGCCCATCCGGCCAGACCACCGAGGCGGTGCGGAATCGCTCGTGGGGCAGCACCCGGGCCGGCCCCAGCCGCGCGGCCACCTTGTCGGCCAGCTCGCGGGCCGGGCCCTCCACCACCAGATCGATGTCCTGCTCGCACTCTCGTCCCAGCAAGAGATCGCGCACCGCGCCTCCCACCAGGAAGACCTCGTAGCCCTCCTGCTGGGCCACCTCGCCGATATGGCGCAGCAGCTCCTCCAGCGAGGCGGGCATGGCCACGGTGACGCTCTCCTGGGCCCGGGCGGCCTGGGCCGAGTGCAGCCAGCGCAGCACGTCGGTGCGACTGACGATGCCCACCAGCTCGCCCCGCTCGATGACCGGCACCCGGCCGATGTCGCGCTCCACCAGCAGGCGCTGGATCTCGTCCAGACGAGCGTCCGGCTCGACCGAGACGATCTCGGTGGACATGTAGGTCGTGACCGGAGCGTGCCCCAGGTTGTGGGCGATAGCTTTGTCCAGGTCGCTGCGGGCGATCCAGCCCACCAGCTTGCCGTCGCGAGCCAGCCCCACGGCCGTGTGGCCCAGCTCGCGCAGGCCCCGGGCGGCTTCGGTCACGGTCAGGTGGTCGAGCTCGAGCACGTGCACCGGGCTGGTCATCAGCTCGCGGGCGGTCGGCTTGCCTGGCAGGACCTTGCGGAGGCGCTCGAGCAGCCGCTCTTCCAGCTCGTTCAATGGCTCGACCGGGATCGAGGCTGAAGCGGCGGCACCGTGCCCTCCACCCCCAAGCTCTCCGAGCAGGTGGCCGAGCTGAGCCGTCTCGCTGATGGCCCGGCCGACCACGTAAATCGTGTCTTCCATGCGCACCAGGGTCAGCACCACCTCGACCCCCAGCATCTCCAGCAGGCGGGTGGTCAAGAGGGCCAGATCGCCCACGAACTCCTCGCGCTCGGCGCTGGCCAGGGCCACTGTGGTTCCCTCCAGGTTGTGCAGGTGGGCGTTCTCCATCAGCTCGCTGAGAAGCTGGCGCTGGACCACGTTCAGGGTCTGGCCCACGAAGACGTTGACCATGGCCAGCCGGGCCCCCCGCTCCATCAGCCAGGCCCCCATGGCCAGGTCTTCGGCGGTGGTGCCGGCGTGGGTGAACGAGCCCGTCTCCTCGTGCAGGGCAAGCAAGCACAGGGTGGCTTCCTCCACCGTCAGCTCCAGGTCTTTCTGGCGCAGGCGCTTGAGTAGCACCGTGACGGCCGCCCCCATCGGCTCGGTGACGTCCAGGTCGCCCTGTACGCCTTCGGGGGTGGGGGGATGGTGGTCATAGACGTGGAGCGAGATCTGGGGCTCGCTGACAAGGTTTCGCAGGGGGCCGAGGCGAGCCGGGTTGCGGGTATCCACCAGCACGATGCGCTCGGGGCGCTGGCCCTTGAGCTCGTGGGCGTAGCTGACCGAGAAAACCCCCCGGTGCAGGGCCAGAAAGCGCCTGAGCGAGGGCTCGGGCGACCCGATTAAGACCAGCCGCGCTCCCGGATAGAGGTGGCTGGCCACCACCATGGAGGCAAAGGCGTCAAAGTCGGCCCGCTCGTGAGCCAGGATCCACTGCACCGGGAGGCCTTCTACAGCGCTCTGCAGGAGCCTGTGGCGAGGGCCTGAATGACCCCCCGTCATGCCCCCTCCGGTCGCCGCCATCGACATCGGCTCGAACGCCGTGCGCCTCATTGTGGCAGCCATTCAGGATGGCACGCGCACGGTCATGAAGACCGAGCGCGAGCCGGTGCGCCTGGGGGCCGACGTCTTCACCCACGGCACCCTCGGATCCGAGGCCTTCGACCGGCTGATCAAAGCGCTGGCAGGTTTCAAGCAGACCATGCAGCGGCTGGGGGTGCAGCGCTACCGGGCGGTCGGCACCAGCGCCCTGCGCGAGGCCCGCAACCGGGCCGACGTCGTGGAGGTGCTGGCTCAGAAGACGGGCATCGAGGTGGAGGCCATCGACGGCGAGGAGGAAGCTCGCCTGATCTTCATGGCCGTCGCCAACGCGGTGGAGCTCGGCGAGCGCAGGACGGCCTTGATCGACATCGGGGGAGGCAGCACCGAGGTGGCCGTGGCCCGCGGGGCCGAGGTGCTCAGCTTGAATTCGTTCAAGCTGGGCACGGTGCGGGCGCTGGGCCGACTCAAGCTAGGCGACGGCAACTTCGTGCGCCGCCTGCGCGAGCTGGTGCTGGCTCAAAGGAGCGCCCTTCCGGAAGAGCCGGTGGAGCTGTGCATCGGCACGGGGGGGAACGTTGAGGCTTATGGAGACCTGCGTCGCCGCCTGCTAGGGCGCGAAGGTGGGCACCTGATCGCGCGCAGCGAGCTTTCCGAGATGCTCGGTCAGCTTCAGAAGCTGACCTACGAGCAGCGCATCGAGGAGCTGGGCCTGCGACCCGACCGGGCCGACGTGATCATTCCCGCCGGCGTGCTGCTGGAGACCTTGATGGAGCTGCTGGGAGCCAGCGAGCTGGTCATTCCCCGGGTCGGACTCAAGGACGGCTTGCTGGAGGACCTGCTCACGCCCAATCCGCGCCGAAGAGAAGAGCAAGCCCTGCGCAGCGCTTACCAGCTGGGGCGGCACTGCACCTTCGATGAGGTGCACGCCGAGAAGGTGATGGAGCTTGCTCTGGGCCTGTTCGATGAGACCCGCAGGCTGCACGGGTTGGATGACAAGGCGCGCTTCTATCTGCGGGTGGCCGCGCTGCTCCACGACGTGGGCAAGTTCGTCAATCCCTCCGGCCACCACAAGCATAGCCACTACCTGATCCGCAATAGCCGCTTGCTGGGGCTCACCCCGGCCCAGCGCAACCTGATCGCTTGCGTGGCCCGCTACCATCGCAAAGCGGCTCCATCCAGCAGCCACCTGCCCTTCCGCGACCTTTCCCCGCGCGAGAAGCCCCTGGTGCAGAAACTTTCCGCCCTGCTGCGGCTGGCCGAGGCCCTCGATGCCGAGCATCGGGGCCAGATTCGCTCGGTCAAGGCCCGCAAGTCGAAAGGGGCGCTGGTGCTCAAGCTGGAGGGTCCGGGCGATCTGTTGCTCGAGCGCTGGGCCGTTCAGCCCTGCCTGTCGGTCCTGCATGAGGCCCTGGGTACGCCGGTGCAGATGGTGTTTCTGGCCTCATGAAGCTCTATCTCATCCGCCACGCCCAGGCCGAGGACGGCTCGCCCGACTTCGACCGCAGCCTGACCCGGGCAGGCTGCGAGCGCAGCTTGCTGCTGGCCGCCTGGCTCGGTCCCTGGCTGACGGGAGGGCGGCTTTTGAGCAGCCCGGCGGCGCGCGCCCTGGAGATGGCCGAGATCTTGTATCGGGAGATCGAGTTCGAGGGAAAGCTCAAGCAAGATCGACTGCTTTACGATGGCAGCCTGGAGGCCATCACCTCCATGCTCTTGCGCCGCGAGGACCAGGTTCTGGCCGTGGTGGGCCACGAGCCCACCTTCAGCCAGCTGGCCGGGCGCATGTTGGGGGGCCACCCGGCCCTGGAGCTGAAGAAGGGCGGCGTGATCCGGCTCGACCTCGAGCCGGGCCGGCCTGCCACCCTGCGCTGGCTGCTCGACCCCCGCTTGCTCGAGCGCGGTCCCGGATAAACAGGGGATTCGGCCCCGAACCCGAAGCGCCGCCGTCTCAATTCGTTAGGAGGTATGCACGTATGCTGCAACGCATGGCGGTGCTCTTGCTGGCCCTGGCGCTGGCGCTCACACCCGCACTGGCCGAGAAGGCCATGGAAGAGCTGGACGAGCGCAAGGAGTTCGAAGCTGGCTATAAGCAATTTCAGGTCAAGAACTACAAAGGGGCGATCCATCACTTCGATCGCGCTCTCAAGAAGGAGCCTGGCTTCGTCAAGGCTTACGTCTGGCGGGGGGCGAGCTTCTTCTTGATGGACGACCCCAAGCGCAGTATGAACGACCTCAACAAAGCCCTCGAGCTCGACCCCGAGAACGAGGTCGCCATCTACTTCCGGGGCGGTGCCTACTTCTTTCTGGGCGATTCCAAAGCGGCCATCAAGGACTATACCCGCTTCCTCAAGTTCAGCGAAGAGAACGCTCAGGGCTACTTCTATCGTGCGCTGAGCCACTATCGTCTGGGCGAGATCCAGCCGGCCATCTCCGACGCCAGTCGGGCCATCGAGTTCAACCCCAAGAACGGCGACGCTTTCGCCATTCGGGGCGGGGCCTACATGCGCCAGCAGAACTACTCGGGCGCCACACGCGACTTCGAGTTCGCGGTCAAGCTGCAGCCCGACAACCCCACTTATCAGATGCTGCACTACGTGGCCCAGGCTCGGGCCGGCAACACCAGCTCGGCCGACCTTCAGAAGTTCGCCGCCACGGCGCCCCAGACCAATGCCTGGCCCTATCCGGCCCTGCGTCTCCTGCTCGGCAAGATCACTCCCGAAGAGTGCATCGCCGAGGCTCAAAAGAGCAGCGAGAACGAGGTCTATCGCGCCATGGCGGTGGATCAGGCCAACTTCTACGCCGCGCAATACTACACGCTCAAGGGCGATGCGCCCAAAGCGACCGAGTACATGACCATGGTCGAGCACAACGAGCTGAACTTGCTCTTCTCGCAGAACCTGGCCAAGTACCGTCTGGCCCGGTTGGAGAAGTAGCTCAGCGACGGCAGGAGCGGTCGAAAAATTCGCTCCTGAGAATCGTGGCGTGAGGGCGGGCCTGAGGGCCTGCCCTCACTCTTCCGAGAGCACTTCCACGGCCAGCCGGAAATCGGGCTTGCGCAGCCGCTCCTCCAGCGCTTGCAAATAGCCCGCGTCCTGAGGCGCGAGCACCACTCGCATGGTGCCCAGCGTGCCCGGAGCGGCTGCGTTCGTGGTCAGAGGCTCGGCCAGCAAGCTCTCCAGGCGGTCGCGCAGGCTGTCGTCCTCGACCGCCACCTCCAGCCCGTCCTGGCCCACGTAGACTTCCCCGATGGCCTCGCCCAGCTCGAGCGAATCTTCCGTTTCCAGCAACTGGTGCAAGATGACGTGAGGCATCAGCGCCGCGCTCCCAGCGCGCTGGCGCGGGCGATCAGCTCCTCGGTGAGAGCGAACAGGGCCGGGTCGGCCGCCTTCAGGGCCTTGGGATCCTCGTAATAGTGCGCGAAGCCTTCGGCGGCGTACTCGCGGGGGTTGGTCTTGGCATACTCGCTGACGGTCTTCCCCTCGAACCCTTCCGTTTTGGCGTGGGCCGCCT
Source organism: uncultured Burkholderiales bacterium (assembly GCA_964471395.1). Lineage (GTDB taxonomy): Bacteria > Vulcanimicrobiota > Xenobia > Xenobiales > QWHO01 > QWHO01. The sequence goes on from CAYYHB010000055.1 coordinate 6,411, forward strand.
CCAGGCGAGCCTTCCAGCCCTGGTAGAACTGGGGATCCTTCTTCTCCATCTGAAAGTCGATGGCGTGGCCGAGCTCATGCACGGGGGCGCTGCCCAGGGCGGTGTCGCGCACCACCATCTTGTTCAGCCCACCCCGGCTGAAATACTGCCCGTCGATGGCCGAGCCGTCCAGGTTGTCCTTGTCAAAGGCCTTGAGCGTGCGGGTGCCGGTCCCGGACCAGTCCATCAGGGTCATCTTGTCGTGCAGGTCGACCGTGGTGGCCTTGCCTTTGTCGTCGGTCACGTAGTGCATGTCGGGCACGAGCAGGTTGTGCTTGCGATAGTCGAGCGGGATCGCCTCGGGCTTCTCCCGGGACAGTTTGAGCAGGTTCTCGAAATGGGCCTTCTCTTCGGGCGTCTTGGCCCGCTCGGCTGCCTGGCGCATGCCCCCCAGCGCGTCCTCGCGGGCAGCCTGCAGGCGGGGGCCGTTGATGGTCTCGAGCAGCCCGTGGAACTCCCTGGCCTGCTCGGGGGTCTTGGCGCCGTGAATGGCTGCCATGCCCGCGGTGGACATCGGCATCATGGCCTGCACCAGGGCCATGTGCTGGGCAGCCGGGCTGCCCATCACCTGCTTGGAGTCGGTGGGGATGACGAAGGGCTTGACCGGCAGCCCGGATTTCTCCACGGCCTCCCCCAGCTCTTTGCCGCGCTGGCCTTCCAGGGTCTGGAGCTGCTGGAAGAGCTTGCCGCGCTTCTCGGCATGCGGGTCGGGCGAAGACATCCCGAAGCCCGGCATGGGGGCCTCGGGCAGCGCGGCCAGCTCCTTCTTCACCGAATCCAGGCGGTTGCCGTACTTCTGGTCGAGCTGAGCGTCGAGCTTCTGGGCGAAGGCCTGCAACTCGGGGCCCCGGGCCTGGATGGCCCTGGGGTCCTGGCGCCGCAGGACGCCCGCCTGGAACATCTCGTCGCCCGGGTTGAGCACGCCGATCTTGAGCCCCGAGTCGCTGGCGAAGCGCAGCACGTCGGTATCCACCGCTCCCAGTGAGCTGCGCAGCCTGGCGGCTTCCGCCTGGCTCGGCTTAGCCGAGCCGGAGGTGTCGAGCATGCCATTGACCAGCTGATCGCGCTCGGCGTGGGTCTGCATCAGGTTGTGCACCTGCCCCGGTCGGGGCGGACCGGCCGGACGCTCTTGCAGCGCCACCCCGTCCCCCGTGGCGGGGGGCTGCTGGGCACCATGGGAGTGAGGTTTCGGGGGAGTGACCTGGGGGGGCGGGGCCGCGGTCAGAGTGCCGACTCCGGAAGCGCTCATTCAACCTCCACGCGACGCGATACTTTCCACAGGATACCGGCTGCGGGCGGGAAATGTTCGGATCGCGATATGAACCCCGGTGAACGTTTTGTGAAATGTTGTTGCCGGAGTGTTGCTTTCGGGCTATGCTGGAGAACTATCGACCGATCCTGAATTTGCGTCCGGGGCCAGATAGAGTTCCAGGGCACTCTCTCGAAGCCCCAGGAAGAGATGTGCCAGGACATCGCGACCGAGTACCTGCCTCCCCATGGGCTGGATGCTGAAGGCCAGATCGAGCTCCAACTCGAGGCCAGCCAGTTGGAGCCGGGCTCTGTGCTCGTAGGCAACCAGGCTCGAGCCGAGGAAGCCTCGGAAAGTGACTTCACGCCCGCTGAAGATGTCCCGCCCGAGTGCTCGCAGGATGAGCCCATCCAGGAGCGTGCGCTCCGCGCCCGTATCCACCAGGACCTGGATGTCAAGCGCCTGGTCTTGCAGCAAGAGGCGAAGGGGCACGACTGGCTCTCGCACAGTCCGGTCGAGATAGCCATAGGGAAAGGTCCAGGGAAAGCTGACCTCTGGCACGGCTAAAGACCGATGAAGAAGGCGTCGCGCTGACGCGGCTCGGGAATTCGCAGAATGTAGGGAACGCGGATGCCTGCCTGGCGAGCTGCCTGGAAGACCTCCAGGGAGTCGGAGCCGTGGGCGATCAACTGGTCCTCTTCCAGGACGATCCACTGGCCGGCCAGTTGGGCAACTCGCTCGGGATGCTCTCGCAGCCATTCGTGCTCACGTCGTCGCATCGGGTCGGCCTGAGGCTCATCCGGGACGAGCCGTGCAGAGAAGCGCTCGGCCCGAGCCAAATGGGGGGCAAGAAGCTGTCGCACCAGTTCCCCGACGGACACCTGCTGCTCGGATGCCAGGCGGTCGAGAGCCTCTCGCTCTTGCGGGGTCAGTCGCATGGAAAAGTGCGTATTCCGCGCCATCCAGGCAAGTGTAGCACAGTGTGCTACGCGAGTCCAGGCGCGTCCTGCACCCGGTTCACCACGACCTTCCCCGGCAGCAGGCAGACGTTCGGCCCCTTACCGCACTGGTCCAGGCACTTGACCCGACGCACCGTCAGCCCGCACCGCTCCAGGCGTTCGGCCGTCTCAGCCGCTCCCCACCGGCGACAGGACTTGCCCATGCACACCAGGGCGGCCTCCGGGCCCGTGGGGGGATCCAGCGGAAACACTGCCACCAGGCGGTCTCCGCGCACCCACAGGCGGGCCCGACAGCCCACGATCCCTTCCCAGGCCAGGGCCTCGCGCAGGCGACGGCCCACTCGAAAAGTCTCCTTTTCCATCACCAGACGCTTGCCCCCGGTCCGAAAACCGGTTATCTTGCCCTCCAGGCACCTCATCATCATGGCAGTAGACATCCTTCAAAGACCTGACCGTTTTCTCAACCGCGAGCTTTCCTGGCTGGCCTTCAACGAGCGGGTGCTGGCCCTGGCCCGCGACAGCGAGGTCCCGCTTTTTGAGCGGCTTCGCTTTCTCTCTATCTCAGACGGAAACCTGGATGAGTTTTTCATGGTTCGGTTCGCCGAGCTGGTGACTCGCTACGACTCGGGCTCGCGCTCGCTCTCTCCCGACGGATTGCGGCTGCCCCGGCACCTCAAGCTGCTGCGCCAGGAGGCCCGAGCTCTCTTCAACCGCCAGCAAGAGGCCTGGCAGGAGTTGAAGGTGGCTCTGGCGGCTCAGGGCATTCGCATTCTGACCGGCAAGGAGCTCACCCGGCCCGAGAAGAGCTGGCTGGAGGGCTACTTCGTCAGCCAGATTTTACCTGCCCTCACCCCCGTGGCGGTGGATCCCGCTCACCCCTTCCCCCTCATTCCCAACGACGGTCTGTGTCTTGCTCTGAGGCTGCGCGACAGCCGGGGACTGCACTGGCAGATGATGGTGCTGCCTTCCAAACTGCGGCGCTTCGTGCGGCTCAAGGAATCGGAGCGCTACATCCGGCTCGAGCACGTGGTTCCGCTCTGCATCAAGCAGGTGCTGCCCAACTTCGAGCTGGAGAGCGCCACCCTTTTCCACGTGCTGCGCGATCAGGAGATGGAGATCGAGGCCACTGAGGATGGAGACCTGCTGCAGGCTTTTCGGGAAGCCCTCAAAGGGCGCAAAAGGGGCAGCGTGATCCGGCTGTCGCTGGCCCCCTCCACCCCCGACGACGTGCGCGAGTATCTGTGTGACGAGCTGGAAACCACGCGCGACCAGATCTTTTTCTCCGACGGCATGCTCAACCTGGGGTCGGTGGCCGAGCTGATCCGCGACGACGGCCCCCCCCACCGCTACCCGGATTTCGAGGGGCGTCTGCCGGATGCCCTGGCCGAGTGGGACGGCGACTATTTTTCGGCCATCCGTGAGCACGAGTTGCTCGTGCACCACCCCTACGAGAGCTTCTCGATGGTGGTGCAGTTCGTCGAGCGTGCCGCCAGCGACCCCAACGTGGTGGCCATCAAGCAGACGCTCTACCGGACCAGCAAGGACTCACCCATCGTGCGAGCCCTGGTGGAGGCGGCCGAGACGGGCAAGGCGGTGGTAGCCGTGGTCGAGCTGAAGGCTCGCTTCGACGAGGAAGCCAACATCCGGCTGGCCGAGCGGCTCGAACGGGCCGGAGCCCAGGTCGTCTACGGCTTTGCCAACCTCAAGACCCACGCCAAGGTCAGCCTGATCACCCGGCGCGAAGGCAACCTGATGCGCACCTACGTGCACTATGGGACGGGGAACTACCATCCCGACACGGCCCGGGCCTATTCCGACCTTTCTCTCTTCAGCTGCGATCCGGCCCTTTGCCGCGACGCCGCCCGCCTGTTCAACTACATCACCGGCTACGCCGTGCCCGAGAAGTTCGAGAAGCTTGCCGTCTCGCCCATCAACCTGAAGGCCACCTTGCTGGAGAAGATCGCCTATGAGGCGGAGCTTGCCCGGTTGGGCAAGCCCTGCGGCATCTGGGCCAAGATGAACGCTCTCTTAGAGCCGGACGTGATCGACGCCCTGTATCGGGCCTCACGGGCCGGGGTGCCCATCGAGCTGGTGGTGCGCGGGCAATGCGCCCTGCGCCCTCAGCTGGAAGGGCTCTCGAGCACCATCCGGGTGAAGTCGATCGTGGGGCGCTTTCTGGAGCACTCGCGCATCTTCTGCTTCTCGGACGGTCACGAGCTGCCCTCGCCTAAAGCCTGCGTCTACATCTCCTCGGCCGACTGGATGCACCGCAACCTGCTGTGCCGAGTGGAAGCCCTGGTGCCCGTCAACGGCGAGCTGGGCCTGAAGCTGCAGGAGGTGCTGCTGGCCAACCTGCGTGACAACACCAACTCCTGGGAGCTGGCCTCGGACGGCAGCTACCGCCGCCTGTGGGCCCACGGCGAGCGTTTCAGTGCCCAGGAGTTCTTCACTCAGCGCGAGGCGCTCCCCGTCCGTCGCAAGTCGAGGGCTTTTGAGGATTTGTTCAGCGCTCCTGGATAAGCTCGGATAAACCACCAGAGGGGTTTGTCCGTTATGATCATTCAGGCCTTCAACCAGCTCACCGCAGCTGCGCGCTATCGACCGCAAAGCGCCGCCTCCACTTCCGAGGCAGCCGAGCCGGCCGAGAGCGTGCACCTCCAGGGAGGCGGTCCGGTGGCGCTGACCGGTGGCCAGGAAGTGTCGACCGCTCCTGTCATCGCTGAAAGCGGCCTGGCGACGGCCCTGAATGTTGCCGCCCCCGCGGCCGGCCTGCCGGGGGCGGTGCTGGCCTCGATGATCGACCACACCCTGCTCAAGCCCGACGCCACCGCGTCCCAGATCAAGACGCTCTGCGCCGAGGCCCGAGAGCACAAATTCGCTTCCGTGTGCGTGCAGCCCGGACGAGTGGCCCTGGCGGCCCGCGAGTTGCAGGGAAGCGGCGTGATGGTCTGCACCGTGGTGGGCTTCCCCCACGGGGCCACCTCCCCCGAGGGCAAGGCCGCCGAGACCCGCCAGGCGCTCAAAGACGGCGCCGACGAGATCGACATGGTGATCAACGTGGGCAAGCTCAAGGACGGCGACGACGCGGCCGTGCAGCGCGACATCGAGGCTGTGGTGCAGGCAGCCGGAGGGCACACCGTCAAGGTCATCCTCGAGACCAGTCTGCTCACGCAAGAGGAGAAGGTCCGCGCCTGCGAGCTGAGCGTGGCGGCCGGGGCCGACTTCGTCAAGACCTCCACCGGCTTTGCCGGGGGCGGGGCCACTGTTGAGGACATCGCCCTCATGCGAGCCGCCGTGGGCCCCGAGCTGGGCGTCAAAGCTTCGGGCGGGGTGCGCGACAACCAGACCGCCAACCTGATGATCCAGGCCGGAGCCACCCGCATCGGGGCCAGCTCGAGCGTGGCCATCGTCGAGGGCGCCGTGGCTCAGGGCGGAGGCTACTGAGTTGCTGGTCAACGAGCAAACGCTCCTCTACAACACGGCGGCGCGTCGCATGAGCATGCTCGGCTCCACGCGTCGGGCTGCGCTCGACAACAGGGAGCGCGACGGCGAGGAGCTGCTGGCCCGGATGCAGGCGCGCCACACGGTCGACCCCCAGAAGAGCTTGATGCGCCGACTCTCCCACCTGGCCTCGGCGCTGGGTCCCTTTGAGCGCAACGATTTCAGTCCCGACTTCGTGGAGCGCTTGCAGGAGGAAGCTCAGGGTCGCAAGATTCTCTACGTCAGCACTCCGGTCACGGGCGGCTTTCGCCTTTATCAGTTCCTGGAAGGCAAGGGCAAGAAATCGGTGCGCGAGCTCGACCCGGCCGACAATGCCGAGTTCGTCAGCCAGGTGATCGAGAAGAACTGCGCCGCCGCAGACGAGCTGGCCCAGTCGCTGCGGCGCGAGGACACGCTGGTGGTGGATCCCAGCCGCCTGGCCGTGAACCGTTGGCAGCAGGCCGAGTATCTCAACCACTGGCTGGATGTGGTCAGAATCGCCTCGGGCCTGGTCATGCAAGACGGCTGGGAGCTCTCCGAAGGCTGCGTGCACGAGGCCCGCACTGCCTTCTCGCTGGGTATTCCGGTCTACGACGCCCGCGGCCAGCAGCTGACCCGAGAGAGCGCCCTGAGTCGACTGGAAGATTCGGTGGAGCGAGTGCGCCAGGCTGGTTTCAACCCGCCCGACCTCGAGGACGTGCTCACCCGCACCGACGCCTGCCACGCCGAGGTGCCCGAGCCACAACTCTTCAAGACCCTGTTCGTGCCTGACCGGCATCCCGACCAGGGCACCCATCCGGCGCCGGCCGGTCCGATCGAGCACAGCGTGGTGAGGGTGGCCGACAAGCTGGCCTCGGCCTGCGAAGAGGCCGACGCCTGCATCCGCCGCTCGGACGCACCGCAGCTGCTGCGCCAGCTCGAGGACCGCATGGTGGTCGCTCTGGACGCCGAGGACCCCAAGGCGGTGGATGCCCTGGAAGCTCTCCTGGCTCAGAGCAGCAAGAAGCTTTCCGGGGCCGCGCTGCCCTCGGGTTTTCAAGACTGCGGGCAGGGGGTCTTCACCCTCAACCTGCACGAGGTGGCGCGCAACAAGCAGGCCTTTCTGGGCGACCAGGTGGGGCTGCTGGTGGTGGATACCACCCCGGGAAAAGACGGGATGAACTACTACATCTTGCCGGTCGAGCCAAGAGAGTAGCTCTCCAAAACTGTGATTCAGGAAGGGTCTTCGTCATGATCTTGCAACAGGTCACCACGCCATCATTCGCGCGCCCCGCGCAGGCCACCGAGGCTCCGCCGCCCGAGACGCCGGCCGAGCCCAAAGAAAAGTTCAGCCCCACCCGCGTGGCCGCGGGGGCTCTGCTCACCTTCATGGGCCGGCGCATCCCCACAACCGTGCCCGAGGTCACCAAAGAGAAGGCCGACGAGCTCAAGAGCAAGCTCCAGCCGGGCGACGTCATCATGACTGCCGACTGCGCTTACCCGGGCTGGGCTCGCATGGAGTTCTGGACGGTGCGCTCCAACTACACCCACGCCGCCTACTATGCCGGTGAAGGCAAAATCCTCGAAGCGGTCGGCAAGGGCGTCATCGAGACCAAGCTCGACGACTACTTCGAGGGCCGCCAGAAGATCGCCATCGTGCGCCCCGACTACAAGACCCCCGAGGATGTCACGGCCGCCACCGCCTACTGCCGCTCTCAGCTGGGCAAGCCCTACGACAGCGTGTTCAACTCCGCCGATGACAAGGAGTTCTACTGCTCCGAGCTGGTCTTCAAAGCCCTCAAGAGCATGCCCAACCCCATCGAGGCGCCCTCGAAAGAGCTGCTGGGTCGCCAAGCGGTGGCTCCGGATGCTTTCCTCCGCATCCCTGGTATCCACACCGTGCATGACGACAAGAGCAACTACTGGACCAACAAGCTCGGCCACTGGCCCATCGCGGCCGCGACCGTGGGCATGGGTGCGGCCGGGGCCTCCATCGGAGGCTGGCCGGGCGCGGCCGTGGGAGCCGGAGTGGGCATGGTGGGCACGATTCTGGGCTGGAACAAGCTCCAGACCGGCTACTTCCTGCCCAGCTTCGAGGACTTCCGCGGCGGCAAACAGTAATTTTTCAGCGTGATCATCCGTCCGTTCTTGCCCCATCACCCCGCCGAGGTGGCTAAGGAATTCTCCTTTTGAACCAGTCTCGCAGCGCTCGCAGGCGGCTCTTGAGCAGGGTGCCGTAGATGCGGATCGAGTCGCGCACCGGGTTGAAGTGGGAGCTTTCGTTCTCGCCGATGTAGACCGTCTCGATGGTGACCTGGCGCAGGGGGCGCTTGCGGCAGTAGAGCAGCACCTCCAGCTCGTACTCATAGCCATCGTAGTCGATGGTGAGAAGCTCGGGGATCCAGCCCATCGGGTGGCCGCGAAGGCCCGTCTGGGTGTCGCGGATGACCCGCCCGACCAGCACCGCAAACACCACCCGGGTAAAGATGTTGCCGATGCGGCGGGGCCAGGGCACCCCCTTGCGGGTGAAGCTGCGCACCCCCAGCACCAGCGCGTCCGGATGGCGCTCGAGCTCTTCGGCCACCCGCCAGGCATCCTGAGCGCGGTGCTGGCCGTCGGCGTCCAGGGTGACCACCCCCACCTCGCCCGCCGGGGCGGTTCGGTGCAGGTGCTCCAGGCCGGTTCGCAGGGCCGCGCCCTTGCCCTGGTTGACGGCGTGCTCGAGCAGGGTCACTCCGGGCTTGCAGCGCACGGCTTCGAACAGAGGAGCGCACTCGGTCTTGCTGCCGTCGTTGACCACCACAACGCGGGCAAAGCCGGCCTGGAGGACGGAATCGACCACCTCAAGCAGCACCTCGGTGGGCTGGTAGGCGGGGATCAGGGCTGAGGTGGACATCAGACCGCGAGCGTGGTGAAGCAGCCGAACACGCTGAAGTCTCGCGCGTTGGTGGAGACCACCACTTCGATTCCGGCGCAATGGTAGGTTGCGGCCAACTGGGTATCCAGCAGACGCTTGCGGCCCAACCGGTGCTCTTGCATCCAGCGAAGGAAAAGCTGGGTGCTGACCTCGCTCGGGTAGACCTGAACGACCTCCTGGCCGGTCCACCAGCGCTCGGCTCGAGCCAGGGCCGTCTTCATTTCGAGGGGGGTCTCGAATCGGCGCGGGTCGCTGACGACGTGCACGAATTCGCTGAGCACCTGAGGAGTCAGCGCCAGGGGCTCGGAATCATCCAGAAGCTCTTCGAGAAGCTGGCGGGCCCGGCCATGCCCGGGGTGGCCTGAGATCTCGGCCTGGACCAGAAAGCTCGTGTCCAGCCCCTTAGCCATCCGGGAGCATTTCCGCGAGCAGGTCGTCGTCCCGGGTCAAAGGTCGCATCACCCGGCCCAGAGACAGGGGAGAAAGCTCGCGCAGGCTGCGTCTGGTCTGGATTCGCTCCCGCCAGTAAAGCTCCATGGCCTCACGGATCAGCTCTGACGTCGTGCGGTCTGAGACGCGCGCGTGCTCCTGAAAGGCCTGGTAGACCGACTCGGATACATTGAGTGTTATGGTCTTCATAAAGATATCTTACTGTATGTCTCGGTCTGCAGCAAGAACAGATCGTTGGTGTTGGTCCCCGTGGGACCGGTGATAAGGAGGCTCTCGGTGGCTCTAAGCACAGTGTAAGCGTCGTTGGCCTCGAGAGCGGCCCGCGCATCGAGCCCCAGCGAGCGCGCCCGCCCGGCGGTGCTACCGTCCACGATGGCTCCGGCCGCGTCGGTTGGCCCGTCGATGCCGTCCGAGCTGGCCGCCAGAAGGTATGCTGAGGTTCCTTCGGCGGCCAGGGCGAAGCTCAGGGCCAGCTCCTGGCAGCGCCCGCCCGTCCCGGGGCCGCGCACGGTCACGGTGGGCTCCCCGCTGAGCACGAAGGTGTGCTCGCCCTCTTCCCGGGCCAGGGCGGCCAGAAAGCGTCCCAGCTCGCGGGCCTCGCCCTCCAGCCAGCAGGTCAGGAGCTGGGTCTCGGGCCCCAGCTCGCGGCAGGCGGCCTCGGCCATGACCCGGTTGTCGGCCAGCACGCGATAGCTCGTCTCGCGCAGCTGCTTGGGGGTTTCGTGGCCGGCCAGCGCCTCCCGAACGCGGGCGGGGATCTTCAGGCCCCGACAGGCATCCAGAGCTTCCTGGCAGGTGCTGGGGTCGGGCGCGGTGGGGCCGCTGGCGATGGCCTCGGGCGGGCTGCCCAGCACGTCCGAGAGGGCCAGGGTGTGCACCGGGCCGGGCACCAGCTCGGCCAGCCGTCCCCCCTTGAGGCGCGAGAGGTGGCGCCGAACGGCGTTGATCCCCTGGATGGGCACGCCGCCCGAGAGCAGGGCGCGGGTGGTGGCCTGCAGGTCGTCCAGGGTCAGCCCCTCCACCAGCGCTTCGGCCAGCGCCGAGCCGCCGCCCGAGAGCAGCATCAGCAGTCCGCCCTGAGCCTGGCGCGCAAAGTCGAGCATAGCCTGGCCCGCCGCCAGGCTGCTATGGTCGGGAACCGGGTGGCTGCCGTGCAGCACGCGCGCGCCTTCCAGCGCACCCTGGCCGGCGGGGCAGACCACCAGAGCGCCCTGGAAGCTGCGTCGCTTCAGGGCGGCCTCGGCCATCGGCCAGGCCGCCTTGCCCAGGGCCAGCAGCCAGGGGGGGGCATCGTCGAGCGACGCGTGCTCGATCAAGCGGGTCGGGTCTACTGCGTGCAATGCTGCCCGGTGGGCCTGCAGCAATCGCTTCATGGGGGGTGTTCCACTTCGACTCAAATGAGTCTAGTCGTCCGGGCGCCACAGGTGAACAGCGCGGCTGGAGAGTTGGAGAGTTGCTGTTGAGGGTTGTCGTGGTGCAAGAGAGTCCATTCGTCAGGCGCGACGCTCGGAATCTGGCTGGTCAGCGAGTAGCGACTCTCCCGGTAAATTGGGAGTTTTTCTGGATACTCCAGGTCCCGGTGGACGCGGCCATTTCCGAGCAGGTCGAGAAGGTTAACGGTTTTGGTATCTACACTCCCGCGCGTTCTAATTCTGAACAGGTCAACGCGCGGGAGTGTAGACAATCTGTTGAACGGCGCCGCGCCAATTCCTGAAGCGTTCAACGCGCGGCACCTTAGTGCATCATAGACTCCCGGATCGAGCCAGCTCATGGCCCTGTCTCTATGGCCTGTTGACTTCTTGATTGAAGGCGCCGGGCCGGGTCTTCAATTCCAGGACCATCTCGCTGCGGGTCGGGATGACGACCGAGCCGCCCAACGTTACCGTCTGCTCACTGACCGTCGCGCTCTTCTGCCATCCCGGAACGCCTGTAGCCAGGTCCACGTGCATCGTCCAGTGCATGGTTCCCCTGCTGCTCGATGCAATCCGCTCGTTTTGTCCCTCCGAGAGAAACTGAAGCGAGAACTCGAGCACGGCCATCTTGTCGTCGAAGCTGACCAGCTTGCCGGTGCCCTTGAACCTGGTTTCAATCGTCAGGGTCTCGGCGTTCAGGGCGATCTTGCCTGCGCTGGTCTGCTCTACGGGCCAGCTCTCGCCAACGCCCACGTAGCGGACCGGATAGAGCGCAGGCTGATCCATGAGGCCGGCGGCAAACGGACTGGCGGTCGGCTTCTGCTCGCATAACTTGGACACGCTCAGTTGGATCTGTCCCGAAGGGGTCAGGTCTTCCTCGTTGCTGGCCCACTTGCGCAACTGTCGCACCACCCCGCAGGTCCCTGTCTGGTCGCGTCCCTCAACTAGATCCTCCCAGACCAGGAGAATTTGCTCATCGGCCGCGCTGACCTCTCCGCTGGCTAACTTGACCTCACTCTTGACGCTCAATTGGCCTTCGGTCGTCCAGGCGGTCTTGGGTTGGGGTTGGTAGCGAAGCTGGATCCTGGCTTTCGTCGCAGCCAGAGAGGGTATGGTCAGGAGGGCCAACCCCAGCACGAGAAGCTGTCTCATGGCTCGCGCCCAGGATTGGCTTCTTCCGTCGCGGGGGTGGCCGGGGTCTGGGTCGGGGGAGTGGCCGGGGTCCGGGGTGGGCCCAGCTCCGGTTGAGTTGTCCAACCTGAGTAGTAATCAGGCCCATGGACTGACTCGGGATCGCCGTTTTGGGTGGCGTGCGGGTCGAGCACGATCATCAGGTTGGGGTCGCGGGTCGACCGTATGGCGGCCATGTTGTGCTGGGTGTTGCCAGTGCTGAATGCGATGACTATGCCGGCCCCACCGCCTACGACCAATCCGAGCGGACCGCCCACAGCGGCGCCAGCGGCGCCAAATTTTGCAATGCCCACCCCGTAGCCAACCGCTGCCGCCGCCAGAGGAAGGCCTGCGAGGACACCAACTTGCCGAGTTAAACCTGGTGCCCAATTGTACTCGTGCGCAGTAAAAGGTCGGGTTCCTCCGGTGTGGCCGCCCAGACAGACTGCGGCCTGTTCAGCCATGTCAGCGCAACCTCTCGCAAAGGTATCACCGTTGAAATGGTTCAATAAGTTTCGCATTGAGCCGGGGCCGGTGTCCCAGACGCGCGGGTTCTTTGCTACATGATTGTTGATGTGTGTCTGGTAGATTGTGAGCAAGAACCCCAAATCGGTCAATTCGGAGGGAGTAAGAGCGTTGAGCACCCTCAGTAAGCCCTGGTCGGAGCCTTTCTTCTGTTCGACCAGCGCGACGAGCGGAGATTTGGGGTTCTGGGTGAGCCAGTCGTGGATGTTGCCTACCGGTTCCTCTGTTTCGGCCGTCCCGGGGGCCACGGCTCCTTCTTCTGCCCTACCGGGACCCATCACCGGGGCGGCCCCGCTCGGGGTGGAAGGGGGCCCGGAAGGACCGGGATTGCTCGAACCGGGGTACTGCCCGGGAGGGTACTGGCCGCTCACGGGGGCCAGCAGTGCCAGGGTCAGTACCAGGTTACCCAGGACTTGGGGGATTCGCATGGCCTACCTCCCGTGGGTTTATCGAGAGGCTGCAATTCAGCGCGGTTCGGCAATCTCCTCTGCGGCTCGATGCGGGAGGCCGAGGTCGAGCACTACTTCGACAGTCCTCGGCGAGACGGGAGACCCCGTCGCGCAATCCGCCTCGGAGGAAGTGGGAACCTTCACCGCCCACCCGGGCGACGGCCTTCTCTATCGGCCCGCCCCGAGCGAGCGCCAGCTCACCTTCCGAGCAGTCTTTGTGGGCTACTTCATGAACATCGACCGGCCTCCAGACCGGCTGGTTGATGGGGGTCGCTGACCCCCCATCCCGGGCTACTCTCCGTCTTCGCCACCTGAAGCCGAAGAAGGCGGCACGCGCGTGACCATCGTGGGCCAGGAGCTTCGCTCCAGGCAGGGGCCCGGGCTACTGGCGACCGAATGCCCCGCGATGAGCCTCCCCACCCGCGCCCAACTGCGTCCCGGCCAGAAGGTGGCTATCATCCTCAAGGCCGACCAGGCCTCGGGCCGGCGCACCGTGGGCCTGATCGCCCAGTTGCTCACGAAATCGCCCACCCACCCGCACGGGATCAAGGTGCGGCTGCAAGACGGCCAGGTGGGCCGCGTCCAGGAGATCCTCACTTAGCCGTCCGGTAACAATTCGTTCATCTCTCCTGGTCTGCAAATCGATCATCCTGGTGAACACCCTGCACCCGGAGGACTCCCATGTCGTCACCCCCCGAGAATCTGCTCGTGCAAGCGCGGTCTGAGCAAGCCGAGACCCGAGCCCCCGTCGCGCAATCCGCCCCGGAGGAGATGGGCACCTTCACCGCCGACCCGGGCGACGGCCCCCTCTATCGGCCCGCCCCGCGCGAGCGCCAGCTCACCTTCCGTGCCGTGCTGGTGGGTTGTTGTCTGGGAGGCGTGGTGGCGGCCATGAACATTTACTTCGGCCTCCAGACCGGTTGGTCGATGGGGGGATCGCTGATCGCCGCCATCCTCGGCTACTCCGTCTTTGCCACCCTCAAGCCCAGGAAAGCCTTCACCCCGCTCGAGACCAACATCGCCCAGACCTCGGGCTCGGCCGCCGGCGCCATGGCCTCGGCCGCAGGTTTGCTTTCGGCGGTCCCGGCGATGACCATGCTGGGCCACAAGTTCAGCTACCTCGAGCTGACCCTTTGGGCTGGCTCGGTGGCCGGGCTGGGCGTTTTCTACGCGATTCCCCTGCGACGCCAGATGGTGCTGGTGGAGAAGCTGCGCTTCCCCAGCGGGACGGCTACGGCCCAGACCATTACGGCCATGTACAGCTCTGGCTCCGACGCCGTCAGGAAGTCGTCGCTGCTGGTGAAGACCGCTGTTCTGGCGGGGCTCTTCACCCTGATCGGTTTCTTCGTGCCCCAGAGCCAGCATGTGCCCCTGCACGACTGGCTGCAGGTAGGCTTTCTTGCAGTCGCCTTCAAGTATGGCTTCGAGCTCTACCTGGGCCCCATGATGCTGGGCGCCGGAATCCTGATCGGGCTGCGCACCGGACTCTCGCTGGCGTTGGGAGCCATCGTGGGTTGGGCTGTCCTGGCGCCCATGGTCACCGCTCAGGGTTGGGTGGTAGGCGATCCGATGAGCTACTCCAACGGCGCTCGCGGCTGGATCCTCTGGCCGGGCGTGGCCCTGATGGTCTCGGATGCGCTCACCAATCTCGCGCTGTCCTGGCGCTCGGTGCTCGAGGCGATGCGTCCCAAGCGTGGCAGCAAGCCGGTGGAGGACACCTCTTCGGCCTCCGAGCAGGTGCCCGGCTCCTGGTTCTGGGTGGGCCTGCTGGGCGCGTCCTCTCTCACCGTCGTCGCCGGCTACTACGTGTTCGGAATCGCTCCCTGGCTGACCGTTCTGGCAGTGATGATCTCCGGCTTGCTGGCGGCAATCGCCACGCGCTGCACCGGTGAGTGCGACATCAATCCGGTGGGTGGCATGGGCAAGGTGACCCAGCTGGTCTACGGGGGCCTGGCTCCCGGTCAAGTGGGAGCCAACCTGATGTGTGCCGCAGTCACCGGGGCAGGCGCCTCGCAGGCCGGTGACATGATGCACGACCTGAAAACCGGCTGGCTGCTGGGAGGCTCGCCTCGCAAGCAGATCGCGGCCCAGCTCTGGGGCGTGATGGCAGGCGTGCTGGTCTGCGTGCCGATCTACCTGCTCTTCGAGCGGGCCTTCGAGATCGGGGGCGACAAGCTGCCCGCCCCGGCGGCCCACGCCTGGAAGGCCATGGCTGAGGTGCTCTCCAAAGGTCTGGGCGCCATGCCCGATCACAGTCTGCCGGCCGTGGCCGTGGCCCTGGCCGTCGGGGCGATGATCCCCCTTCTGCGCCACTTCTTCAAGGGCGCGCGCCCCTATCTTCCTTCCGGTATGGCCATCGGCATCGCCTTCATCGTGCAGCCCTTCTTCAGTCTGACCATGTGCGCCGGAGCCCTGCTCTACAGCGCCTGGCAGCGCCGCAACGCGGTTGCGGCCACGGCCCTGGGCTTCTCGCTGGCCTCCGGCCTGATCGCTGGCGAGGGGTTGACGGGCGTGCTGACGGCCCTGCTCAAGTTGATGGGCTTCGGTCCACTGACTTGAAGCGGGCGGTCCTGCTGGCCCTGGTCCTGCTGCTGGCTGGCTGCCAGGCGGGGCCCGGGCCAGCGCGGGCCGAGCAGTCCCCACTGCTCGGCCTCCAGAGCGACGCCAGCCTGAAGCTCGCGCTCCAGGAAGGGCGTCGGCTTGCCTACCAGGCCCCCAAGCCGCCCACGCTGCTGGTCTCCACCTCCTCGCTCGCGGTCCCGGGACGCCACCCCATTCGCGAGATAGCTCTGCCTCAGGCCGGGGGGACGTTCCAGGATGCCGACGCGCCCGACCAGGTGACCTGCTACTACCGGCTGCGCCTGGGGGAGCGCGTCTCCAACGAAGTGGCCATCGCCTGGCCCGCCCGTCCGCTGCCGTCTCTGCGACGGCCTTCTCTGCTGGTGGACAAGAGCCGCTTCTTCCTGGAGGCTCAAGACAACGGCAAGCGGATCAAGCGTTATCCCATCGCCATGGGCAAGAAGCACTACCAGCGCAAGGTTTGCTACGATAACGCCTCCACCCCCGAAGGGCGCTACCGGATCGTCGCCTTGCAGCCGGAAGCCACCTATTACCGGGCCTACGACATCGACTATCCCAACCAGATCGACCGTCAGCGCTACGAATTTTTCAAGCGCAACGGCCTGTTGGAAGGCAGCCCCGACATCGGGGGCGAGATCCAGATTCATGGCAAAGGGATCCACGCCAACTGGACCTTCGGCTGCATGGCGTTGCGCAACGAGGACATGGACGAGCTCTTCGCCCACCCCGAGATCGCCGAGGGCACGAGCGTAACCATCGTGGGCCAGGAGCTGAGCCTGGAGGACCTTTTGGCCATCGAGCAGGCCGACCCCGAAAAGTTGAAGGTTGCTCTCGAGCGTGAGCTCGGCACCGAGGCGGGCTTTGACCCGGAGAGCCTGGGACGGTTCCAACTGGCGAAGAAGCTGCCGGTCACCTGTCAGGCCGATCGGCGCACGCTCGAGGCGCTGGGCCTCTAAGCCTTGTGCAGGGCCCCGCCCTGGTCGAGATACTTGCGCCGCAGAGCCTGCTCCAGGTCCACCCCGTGCATGTTGGCCAGGGTGGTCAGCCAGCCCAGCACGTCGGCGAACTCCTGGGCCAACTCCTCCGAGCCTTCTTCGGCGACGTGGTGAAGGGCTGTGGCCAGCTCGCCGATCTCCTCCATCATCCACATGAAGTTGGCCGCCGTGCCGCGGGCGGCATCGCGTTCGTGGTAGCGAGAGCGGATGAACTCTTGAAAGCGGGCGAAAGTGAGCGGACCATCCATGACCGCTGCTTCTGGCCTCCCCGCAGGCCTCCCCTGCCTGAGACTCGAAACCGCCCCTGCAATGATCGAGCCCGAGCTGGCCGAGAACGCGCTTTACATGATGCCCCAGACCGATCTGGAGGAGAAATTCATCCTCTGGTTCAGTTTCCGGCACAACCTCGAGCGTGAGCGGCGCGGCAAGCGCGAGTGCCTGGTGCTGCCGGCTCAGAACGATCCCGAGCTGGCCACCCGCAACCTCTACCAGGCTTACAGGGAGTTCTGTAAGCGCTATCGGTATGTGGAGGTTCCCAACCTGTACGGGCTCGACCCTGAGAAGGCCCAGCAGCTCTTGCGCCAACAGGGGCTGGCCTGGCAGTTCGAGGGGGTGCGCCAGGACCGCCGCTACCCGGCGGGCACGGTGGTCAGCCAGCGGCCCGCTCCGGGGGCCACGGCCCAGATGGAAGGGGTGGTCTATCTCAGCCTGAACCAGGGGGATGTCGGTCAGAGCCTTAAACGCTGAAGCAAGCGAGGAAGAAGCCCTGGCTGGACAGAAATCCCCTTGAATCGAATGTTACAAACAAGGCAAAGTCTCCCTTTGAGAACGGAAAGCAGGGGGAGGCCCCCGGGGAGGGGGTGAATGGCTCAAGACCGTGATGGGGCACGGCAGGCTGGAAGAGGGAACGCGGGGGTCGTGAGCAAAGAACGCAAGAGTCCTACCACTGTGCAAGGGGGGAAACCGGCCATTATTCGGCTCATGGTCGTCGACGACCACCTTCTGTTCCGAGAGGGCATTCGAAGCCTGCTGCGAGGTCATGAGGACATCGAGGTGGTGGCCGAGGCTTCGGGCGGCCACCAGGCTCTGGAGCTGGCCCGCGAGGTGGCTCCCGATGTCATCCTGCTCGATCTCAACATGCCCGGGATGGACGGCATCGAAGCCTGTGTGCGCTTCAAAGCCGAGCTGCCCACCACCAAGATCGTCATCCTGACGGTCTCGCGCGACTTGGCCTCCATCTTTCAGGCCGTCAAGGCGGGTGCGAGCGGTTTTCTGACCAAGGACACCGGCTCAAACGAGCTGCTCGACACCGTGCGCCGCGTCTTCCATGAAGGCAACCTGCTCGAGCCGATGCTGGCCGACCGGCTGCTGGCGGAGTTTTCGCACCTTTCCGAGATGACCCGACGCGAGGGGCTCGAGCCGGGTCTGTTCGCCACCCTGAGCCCCCGTGAGCAAGAGATCCTCAAGCTGGTGGCGGGAGGAAAGCCCAACAAGGTGATCGCTTCCGAGCTGGCCATCAGCGAGCACACGGTGCGCAACCACATCTCCA
>CAYYHB010000056.1:0-24161 GCA_964471395.1 uncultured Burkholderiales bacterium
GTCATGGTGACGCCATCGACAGTGATCTGGCCGCCGTCGGGGTGAATCAGACCGACCACCAGGCGCATGAGCGTGCTTTTGCCGCAACCGCTGGGCCCGATCAGGGCCAGGCTGCGCTCGGCCGGGACCGTGAGGGTGATAGGGCGCAGCGCCTCGCGTCCTTGATAGGACTTGCTTGCGCGCTCGATATCGATCACCTGTCGGCCTTCGCCTCTGGACAGAACACGACCTCTGTGGTAGGAATTTAGGTGAACCTAAGGAGAAGGATTTTCTAACCTAACCCAACTGATGTCACAAATGATCCTAGAAGGAAGCATCCTCGGCTTCTGTCCCCCATTGAACGAGGAAGAGCCTGCCAGTTTCTGGCTCAAGACCATGACGGTCGTAGAACGCATCCAACTCCCGCCGGGCCTCGACCCGTCTTTCGAGTCGGGCCTGATCAAAGGGCGGCGGGTCCGCATCTTTGTCGACGATACCGAGGGCCAGCTCGTGGCTCGCCTGGCTATCCCACTGGTCGAGGGTGCTTCGGCCCCTCCGGAGTGTGGACGCATCGGGAAGATTCAGATCTGCATGCACAAGAACTGCTGCCAGGGTGGAGCGCGTGAGCTGAAATGCGCCCTCCAGGATGCGCTCTCACGGCATCCCCAGGGAGAGCAGATCGTCATCGAGCCGGTAGGCTGCATGGACCATTGCAAGCGGGGACCCAATGTACGGATTCTGCCTGCCAACCGGGTCTACCATCGAATGACTCCCATCGGGGTGGTGGCCCTGCTGCACCGCTCGTTCCCGCAGCGGACGCCTGTTACTGATTGGCTTTCCTGGTCAGCTTCTTGAGCTCGGACCAGCTCTTCTTGTCAAGCACGAAGCTACGCTCGAGCTTGTCTTCGTGAACCACCAGGACACGCCAGGGGGATGAGTTGCCCACGCGGACACGGGCAAAGTCAATCCGGGAATTGCCTGACTTCATGGTGGAGACGACCTGGACGGCCCCACTCTTGAGAGGAGTGCGGTCCTCGAGCAGGGCTTCGCACTGCTTCTCGAAAGGAACCAGTTGGGCGGGCTCGAGGCCGAAATTGACCTCGCCCTCCTTGCCGGCTTCCTTGACTTTGAGCACAACGAGCTCCTTGCCTTCGACCTTGGCCCGCCAGACCTCGGCTGTCGCGGTGGGAGTGCCAGTGGCGCCAACCAGCTCGTAGATGGGTCCGGCCGAGGCGGCGGTGATCAAAATGAGCCAGAGCAGAAGACGCTTCATGCCACAGCCTCTTTCAGGGCCAGGGACTGGATGGCGGTGATGACGCCCACGTCCACCAGGTCTTGTACGGAGCATCCTCGCGAGACGTCGTTCACGGGCAGACGCAGACCCTGCAGAATCGGTCCGACCGCCGCCGCCCCTCCCAGTCGCTCGGTGATCTTGTAGCCCAGATTACCTGCATCCAGGTCGGGGAAAATGAACACGTTGGCCTGGCCCGCCACCGGGCTACCGGGGCATTTTCGCGCGGCCACCTCGGGCAGGATGGCGGCGTCGAACTGCATCTCTCCATCGGCGAGCAGGTCCGGCTCGGCCTCACGGCACAATCGCACAGCCTGCTTGACGTGGTCGACCATTGGGTGCCGGGCGCTGTCTCGAGTCGAAAAAGAGAGGAAAGCCACTCTGGGCTCCACGCCAAAGGCCCGTGCGGTCGCGGCCGTGGCTCGGGCGATATCGGCCAGGGTGGCCGGGTCGGGATCGATATTCACGGAGCAATCAGCGTAAAACCATGTCTTCTCGGGCCAGACCATCAGGAATACGGAAGAGGCGCGCTGGTACCCGGGGGCCAGCTTGATCACCTCGAAGGCCGGCAAGAACGGCTTGGTAGCGGAGTTGAGTCCGGACACCATTCCATCTGCCTGCCCATTGGCGACCATGAGGGCGGCGTAGTAGTGGGGTAGGCGGGCCCGCTCGGCGGCCTGCTCCGGCGTGATCCCCTTGTGGCGGCGGAGCTCATAGTAGCTGACCTCGAACTGTCCGTCTGGGACGCGTAGCTCAACTCCCGCCACCGGCTCCGGAGAGCCCAGCAGAATGGGCTGAGCCAGACCTTCTGCCGCCAGCAGTGCAGCCGCCTGGCGGGCCCTCGCCTCGGTTCCCTCCGGATAGACGATGCGTAGTCCTTGCCCGCGCACACGGGTGCGGCACTGTTCCAGAAAGCTCATCGGGTCTCCAGTTGCTCGCGCAGATAAGTTTCGGGGAAGTCGAGGGCCGACGAGGGGAGTCGCTCCACCTTAAGCAGCGGGCGCTTGCCCTGATAACGTGCAGGCAGCTTTTCATCCGGCCCCAGCACCTCGGCCTCGCCGCAGGTGTAGAGCTTGTTCGCTTTCAGATTGGCCACCACCTTAAACTGGGGGCCAGCAGAATTCCGAGCGCCATCGGCGCCGTAAGCCCAGGTGTAGTCCACCAGCAAGAGATTGGCAACCCCCCCCACGTTGTAGATTACCCAGGCCGGGCTGGTGTTGGGCAGGTAGATGGATTCCACCGACCCCCCCCCACTGAGCACCTCGAGCGACTCTCCGCTGACATGGAAGACCCTCATCTTGCCTGACTCCCCGGGCTCGAGCGGCAGGCGCTCGAGGTTGAGTTGCAGGGTCAGGCGACCCTTGGTATCGTTTATCGCCAACACGTCCGCAATCAACTTGCGCTGGAACTGCAGGTAGAAGAGGGTGGCTGCCAGTCCCAGAGCCACCAGCGGGATCCACAGATCGCCCAGCGTGGTGGAGCGCTTCTTGCGCTTGAACTCACGCATTGGAACAGCAGTTGTGCGAGGGTCTTGCCTTCGTGGCGGCTCGTTCTCAAACGGCGGAGGCGTTGGCTCCATTGGGATTTACATCCCCAGCACGTGCCAGCCGGCATCGACATACAGGACGTCGCCCGTGATGCCGCTGGCATAATCAGAAAGCAGGAAGGCGCCGGCCTTGCCCACCTCTTCGATGGAAACGTTTCGTCCCAGAGGGTTGCGCTCGGCTGAAGTCTTCAGCATCTCGTTGAAGTTGCGGATCCCCTTGGCGGAAAGTGTCTTGATGGCCCCGGCCGAGACGGCGTTTACGCGAATACCCTGGGACCCGAGGTCGGCCGCAAGGTAGCGCACGCTGGCCTCCAGGGCAGCCTTGGCTACCCCCATCACGTTGTAATTGGCCACCACTTTCTGGGAGCCGTAATAGGTCAGAGTGAGCAGGCTACCGCCTTCCTTCATCAGCGAAGCAGCCCGGCGAGCCATGGCCACCAGTGAGTAGGCAGAGGTATCCAGAGCTACGCGGAACCCCTCCCGCGAGGTATCGACGAAACGTCCGTCCAGATCCTCGCGCTGGGCGAAGGCGATGGAGTGCAGGAGGAAGTCGAGCCCACCCCACTTGTTGGCTACCTCGGCGAAGACAGCATCGAGGTCCTCGTCTTTGTTGGCATCGCACGGAAGAACCAGGCGCGCGTCCAGGCTCTCGGCCAGCGGCCGTATGCGCTTCTCGAGCGCTTCGTTGAGGTAGGTAAAGCCGAGCTCGGCACCCTGTCGATGGGCTTCTTGAGCGATAGCCCAGGCGATCGACAGATTGTTGGCCACGCCGAAAATCAGACCCCGCTTATTTTCCAAGAGCTTCATGGGAACGTCCTCCTGAGAGATGGGCACGTTCCTTCGGGGGAGGGGGAATTAGTCCTCGAAGTCCTCGGGATCGGCAAAGAGCAGGCAACTGCCAGCGGAAAGCACCTCGAGGCACTCTTCCAGTTCGGGAATTCGGGCTCGGTCAAGCGGCAGCATGACCGTTCCTCCGCAGGGCGACTCCATTTCAACCTGGTACTGTCCCTCGGGAACCCGCAACAGCCCCTGAATGCGGCTCGGAGCCACCGCGCACTGGCCTGAAATCCGCACAAAAACGCCGATACGGGTGGCCCTATCGAGCGCTTCCTCGAAACTACGGCTGTCCAAATCGGGCAGAAGACCGCGCACGGTGGCCCAATGAATTACATCGCCGCGTCCGTCGAGATAAAGTATCTCCTCGGCCTCCACGCGGGTCCAATAGTCGGGAGCGGTGCGTAGAAGCGTCGGCTTCATCTTGACCCGCCCGTGGAGTTTCAAACCATCCACGGTGTCATCCAGGGCTCCGAACCAGATCTTGCGACCGGGGTAGCGGTCAGTCTGTGTAACTTGGACCACGGTTCACCCTCCCGATATTTTCAGCGTCGCGACATTACTGTAAAACCATCCCGGGATCCTGCTTTTCTTGCGAGAAATTTTAACAAACTGATCCGAAGGACCGGGCCGGCCTCCGGGAGAACGGCTGGAGACTATGTCTGACGCCATTTCCGCTTATCTGGATCAGCATCGGGAGTCGTTTTTGGAGGGCCTGAAGGAGCTTCTGGCCATTCCTTCGGTCTCGACTCAATCCGAGCGCAAGAGCGACTTGCTGCGCTGCGCGCGCTGGGTGGAGAGGCGCTTGTCCGAGCTGGGTCTCGACTCTCGGCTGGAGGAGACTCCCGGGCATCCGGCCGTGGTGGCTCACGGTCCAGCTGCAGAGGGCAAGCCGCGGGTACTTGTGTACGGACACTACGATGTGCAGCCGGCCGACGAGATTGAGTTGTGGACCACCCCACCCTTTCAGCCTCGGGTCGATAATGATCGGATTTACGCTCGGGGTGCGTGCGACAATAAAGGGCAGTTCTTTGCGCACATCTGCGCTGTGGAGGCGCTGTTAAGGGCGACCGGAGCCTTGCCGGTCAACTTGACTTTTCTGATCGAGGGAGAGGAAGAGATCGGCAGCCCCCACCTGGTCGGGCTCTTAGAGCGATTGAAGGGAGAGCTTGCCCCCGAGCTGGCGGTGGTCTCCGATACCAGTACTTCCATCAAGGGAATTCCCACCATCCACTACAGTTTGCGGGGGATCGTTGTGTTCGAGGTGCATCTTCGGGTTGCCCACCGCGATGTGCACTCGGGCGTTTACGGAGGGACCCTGCCCAACGCCATTCACACACTGGCGGCGATGATCGCTGCTCTGCACGACGAGTGCAATCGGGTGACTGTCCCGGGTTTCTACGACGGCGTGCTGGAAGCCGAGGAATGGGAGCGCGAATCACTGTTCAATCTTCCCTTTGACGAAGATGCTTATCAGAGCTGGTTGGGGGCTCACATGCACGGTGAGCACGGCTTCTCCACGAACGAGCGGCGCTGGTTTCGTCCCACTCTGGAATGCAATGGCATCACGGGCGGCTACCAGGGGGAGGGCAGCAAGACCATCGTGCCCGCAAATGCCAGTGCAAAGTTCAGTGCTCGGCTGGTGGCTGACCAGGATCCAGCCCACCTTATGGAAGTTCTGCGCCAGTGGTTCGTGGATCGTTGTCCGACCTGGGCCGAGGTCGAGTTTGTTCCCGGCGACACAGGATCGCCGTATCTCTTGCGTCGAGATGGTAGGGACGAGTTGTTGTTCGAGGCCGCTCGCCAGGCGGTTCGGGCCGGTTTTGGGGTGGAGCCTCTCTTTAGTCGCCACGGCGGGGCGATTCCTATCGTGTCCGATTTTCGTCGGGTTCTGGGTGTGGATACCCTTCTGTTGGGGCTGGGTAACCCGGATGACGGCATTCACTCACCGGACGAAAAGTTTGAGCTGCGGCATTTCTTCGGGGGAATTCGGGCGGCCATCGAGCTCTACCGCCTGCTGGGCACGAAGGGCTGAGCTCAGGGCGGGCTGACCGCCTGCAAAACTCCATCCGAGAATCCCAGCAGGACGACCTGGCCCCAGGGCAGGGGGCCGGCGGTGGGGATGCCACGCAGGGACATCCCGCCCAGCATCTGGCCGCTGGAGAGGGCCAGCGATACCAGCTCTCCCTGACCCGTGACCAGTTGCACGCGGTCTTTCACCAGGGTCAGCGGGGCGGCGATTCCGGATTCCACCTCTTTCTTCCAGAGAATTCCGCCGGTTCGTCGGTCCAGGCAATATGCGGCGCTGCGGCTCGCGACCAGCACGCGATCCTCCAGGACCAGTGGCACGACGGGAGACCGTCCGGTGCCGCCGGTGCGGGCCCGGCTCCCCAGGGAGAGTTTCCAGAGTCTTACCGTTCGCTCGGGGTCGGCTCGAAAGGCGTAGAGTGATCCGTTGACGGTCGAGACATAAAGCCGGTCATCGCGAGCGATCAGATCGGCTCGGATGTCCTCGTCCAACTCGATGGTCTCCTTGCATCGCAACGTCTCGCTGGCCAGGCGGTAGAGTCGGCCTCGGATGGATCCGACGAAGACCGAGTCGCCGGCCAGGGCGGGCCGACTCCAGAACTGGTCCGTTTGATGCGCGCCCTGGAGCTCCACCTGGCTCAGCGGCTTCCCCGTCAAGTCCAACTTGCAGAGCGTTCCGTTGAGTGAGACCAGCCAGAGCCGGTTGGGACCTACGGCGGGCGGGGCTTTGTTCTGCCAGGGTGGGCGGTCTCCCGAGGGAAAGCGAGGTCCGAGCCAGAACAGTGCTTCGCCGGTCTCGATTCGGAGCGCAATCAGGGCCGCCGCGTTAGGGACCAGATAGGCGGTTTCCTGGGTCACTACTGCCGGGCTCCAGATCGACCCGGCCAGATCGCGCTTCCAGAGAAAGGTTCCGGGCACCACGTCGACGGCGTGCAGGTAGTTGCCAAAGTCCGAGCCGACCAGGGCCACGCCCCGCTCGCTCACGGCCAGGCTCCGGACGGGGAAAGGCAGCTTGTAGCTCCAGCGCACCGAGCCACCAGGCTCTTGGGCCTGGGCGCTCCAGGTCAGCATGAGTAGAATGGCCCCAAACCGTCTCATTGGAGCCCTTTCGCACCCGATCTGGAGAGCCCCTCCGCGGATCTCCGAGGAAGTGTCCTGTCAGGAGGGAGTTTGAAGCTGGGTAAAGAATTAAATTCAACTTCCCAAGAGGGCGAACAGAGAATTGGGGTTGCGCCCCGAACAGGTCGTGCATACAATGAGCCAACTGTGAAAGGTTTCAAGCTGGTAGAAGGGCAGGACACCTTTGGCAGTCGTCGAAAGGGCCGCCGACTTTTGCGAAGTGACGGGCTTTTCCGCCGATCTTTGGAGTGGAACCGATGAAGAAGAAAATTAGTCTCGCCCTGGTGGTTGCCATGCTCTTTATGAGCTTGCCTGTTGGGGTGTTGGCTCAGGAGTTGCCAGGCGGAGGAGCATCCAAGTCCGGGACTGTTGCCGCTGAGGAAGAAGCGAGTCCCGCTCAGCCCGCTGCCGAGGAAGGGGAGGAGGGGGCGGCTCCGGACGTTTCCCCTCAGGGAGGCGAAGGCGCCGTCTCCCCTCAGCCAGCAGAAGGTGAGGGCGCCGCCCCGGCGAGCGAAGGAGCGGTTGGCGAGAGCCTGCCAGAAGGTACCTATCGTTTCAGTGGTCAAGTCCTGGTTTTGGAGGGCGAGAAGCTCAGCGTGCGCGGCAGAGCTGCCGACGGTAGCGAGCGGGATATGATTTTTCTGGTTTCTCCTGATAGCCAGATGGCCGATGGCTTGAAGGCGGGGGATACCGTCTCGGTAGTCTTTACACTGGGAGCAAATCGCGAGATGATCGTCTCTTCGGCTCGCTACGCCCAGTCGCCGCTCGCCCGGGATATTCTGCCGGTGGATACCGCTGCGGTGGCTCCGGGCACGGAGGAGGGTCCGCCGGGGGGAGAGGAGCAGCCGCCCGAGTCCGCCGCCCCCCGCGTGGTTAACATCGAGATCGAGGGCAATGCCCAGGTCCCCACGGAAGAGGTGCTGCAGGTGGTTTCGACCCGGATCGGTGACCCGGTGCTCGAGCCTCGTCTCCGTCGCGACATGCAGGCAATCTTCGACCTCGGCTACTTCACGGATGTTCGCCTGGACACGCGTGGCGCTCCGGGGGGAGTTCGACTGATCTTCCGGGTGCTCGAGAACCCGATGGTCAACCAGGTGGTGATCAGCGGCAATCAGGTTGTTCCTACTGAGAAGATCGCCGAGTTGATGGAAACCAGGGCGGGCAAGATTCTCAACACCCGAACCCTGCATGCCGATATTCAGAACATCAACAAGTATTATAATGAGGATCTGGGCTACCTGCTCACCCCGACCCACGTGGTGGACCTGAAGTGGGCCGAGGGCACCCTGGCTCTCACCATCAAGGACGGGATGCTGGTGCAGTCCGTGACCATCGAGGGTGTGACCGTCTTTCCCGAGGAGCAGGTCCGGGCGCTGGTGCAGACCCGGGTCGGTGAGCTCTTCAATCAAAAGACCATCAAAGAGGACAGCGCTCGCGTCGCCGAGCTGTATGAGAAGAACGATTACATCCTGGACACCATTCGTCCGCGCCTCGATCCCGATCAGGGTGCGGTGACGCTCAAAGTGCTCGAGGCCGTGGTCGAGGAGATCCGCGTCGAGGGTAACACCAAGACTGAGACCGATACCATCACTCGCAACCTGCGCACCAAGCCCGGAGAGGTTTTGCAGCGGCGCAAAATTCAAAAGGACCTCGAGCGCCTTAATAATCTGGGTTACTTCAAGAAAGTCAACATCGAGCCCGAGCCCGGCACCGAGCCGGGCAGAGTGGTGCTCGTTCTGGCGGTGGAAGAGCAAAAGACGGGTCTGGCCACCATTGGCGTGGGTTACGCCGGTGGCGGCTCCGGCGCCGTTCGGCCCGGCATCACCGGCGCCATCTCTTTCTCTGATCGGAATCTTTTTGGTCAGGGTAAATCGGTCAGCGTTCAGTGGCAGCGCGGCGCCAATATTAGCGCTCTAGGATTGAGCTACTTCGATCCGGCCATCAACGACAACCAGGACTCCATCGGCGTGTCTCTCTTTCTCAACGAGGTTTCCGGGTTGCGCCAACCGGTCATCGGCGGCAATCCGGACCAGTTCGCGCTGTATGACGATCGTCGCTATGGCGGCACGATCACCTACGGTCATCCTTTTACCGACGACTTCCGCGGCTTCTTGACCTTCCGCCGCGAGACCATCGAGATCAGCCAGGACCCGGAATCACTCTTCGTGCCCGTGGGCATAGGTAAGGGTGATCTGAACAGCCTGGCCGTCTCGGCTCTCTACGACACCCGTGACGACGTCTTCAATCCAACCGTCGGCAACTTTGCCAACGGCTCGGTCGCATTGGCCGGCTTGGGCGGGGATTTCAGTTACACCAAACTGGTCGCCGAAGGCCGTTCCTACATTCCGTTTGGTAGCAACTCCACCCTGGCCATGCGCGCCTGGGCCGGAATGCTGAATGGTAACGCCCCGGTTTCGGAGTTTTTCTTCGCGGGCGGCACCGACACGCTGCGAGGCTATCGCGAGAACGCCTTCTTCGGAACCCGCTTCGTGGTTCTGAACGCCGAGTATCGGTTTGGTATCGGACGTATCAAGTTCCTGCGCGGGGCCGTCTTCGCCGACGCCGGTAATGCCTGGACCCCCGGGGTGAGTTCGGGTGGTCTCAAGGCCGACGTGGGCGCCGGTCTTCGCATCGTGTTCCCCAGCCTCGGGCTGGGCGTGATTCGTATCGACTACGCGTTCGGAGAAGATGGAGGCCGGGCCAGCCTCGGTATCGGTCAGTCGTTCTGAGCAAGCATAACGATCGCTCCTGTCGTCCGCTCAATTTTGGGGGCGAGGTGGGAACTTTTTCAAGCTGTTCTGCGTCAGTTGCTGTAAGCTTGCCTGATTGTTCCGGGTCTGACTGTTGACAGCCGGGCGGAAAAGGTTAGACTACCGATAACTTCAAAGCTCACCCGCGTGTGAGACATTGTTCTGGTGGGCGGCGGCGCAAAAAACCCCGGCCCTTGAGGAGGTCCATTCGCATGCAAGACGGAGAAAACACGATGACTTCCACCTCTGCTGGTGGAGGCTCCAGTAAGACCCCTTTGATCGCAGGCTTCGTCCTGCTGCTGGTGGCCATCGCCGCCGGCTGGTTCGTGCTTAGAAGCGGCGGCGTCGGCTCGCCCGTTAAGAAGGTGGCTTCGCTCGACTCGGATGCGATCTACCAGCTCGAGGAGTTCACCAAAGCTCGCGGGCACCTGGACAAGAAGAACGCTGAGTATACGAAGAAGCTGGAAGAGTTCGCCGCCACCCAGCCGCGCAATGAGGAAGGCGCCCGCAAGGTGCGGGAGAAGGCCTCTGAGTTCGAAATGGAGATCCAGCAAGAGCGCAATAAGACCTTGCAGCCGCTGCAGACCCGGGCCGAGGCGGCCATCGCCATCGTGGCTCGCAATAAGAACTACAAGGTCGTCCTCGACAAGCGCATCGTGGTCTACGGTGTCGAGGACATCACCGAGGAAGTGAAATCTCAGTTCACGTCCAAGGCCGAGCTCAAGTTGCCGGCCGAGGATGATACCAAGGATTCGCCTATCGCCTACTTCGACCAGGACGTGGTCCGCAACCTGAAAGCTTTCCAGGAGGTGGATCTAAAGCTGGCCGCTCTCAAGAATGAATTGGGCGAGGAGTTCCGCAAGAAGGCTCAGGGCCGCTCTCCGCAAGAAGTGGAGAATCTTCAGAAGGAGCTGATGATGCGCATGGAAGCGCGACAGGAATCGGAGGTCGCCCCCCTGGTTCAGGCCGTCAACCAGTCCGTTTCCGAAGCAGCCGAGGCCAACAACGTCTCGCTGGTGCTCGACAAGGTGCATGTCATGTATGGCGGGCGAAACCTCACCAACGAAGTGGTGGACGCTTTTCTGAAGAAGACCGGCAGTAAGGGCACCCCTCCGGCCGGCAGCACCAAGGCACCCGCCAATCCCTGAGGAGGGCAAGGTCTTGCAGAACACTTTACGATCCGCATGGTTGCGCTGGAGCGGGCTGGCTCTGGTTTCGGTTCTGGCTGCGGGAGCTTTCTGGGCCCCCCCGGTGGGGGCCCAAGACCAGCCGGCTTCTGTCCGAGAGGCATTGGGGGGTACGCTTGGGGTGGTCGACTACTCAAACCTGCTCAAGGCTCACCCCGACTATGAGCGATTGACCCAGCTCGACCAGCAGTTAGCCGCGCTCAAGCAAGAGATCGAGTTTGCCCCCATGCAAGATCGCGACGACGTTCTTCGAGCGGCCCAGGAAAAGTATAAGAAGGAGTTGATGCGGGCTCAATCTGAGATGGAGGCTGAGCAGGCGGCCATCGCAGCGGAAATGGCTGGACTCTCCGATCAGATGAAAGCGCGTCTTGACGCCGAGGCGGCCAAAGGCTCGGCTGAGATGCAAAAAGAGCTCGAGGACTATATCAAGAAGAACGCTCCCGAGGCGGCCGCGCCGACCGAGCCGGTCAACATGCCGGCGCCCCTCAGCGAGCAGCGAAAGAATCTCTTGCTCTTGCGCGAGCGCAAGGTTCAAGCCATCAAGCTCGAGGTCGAGAAGGTGCACCGCGAGCAGCGTGAAGCTGAGCGAGCTCGGATCGACTCGGAGATCGCCGCTTATGAAGATCAGATCATGAAGACCCATCAGCAAGAGAAGCTGAATCTCCAACTGAAAGTCCAGGTAGCCAAGGATGAGGCTGAGCAGGCCGATCTTCAGGCCCAGCTCGAGGCAATTTCAGACGAGGAAGAGCGTCTCAAGGATGCCAAGAGAGCAGAGCTTGAAGGCAGCTTCAAAACCTTCCGGTCGGATTCAGAGGCTCGCCAGGCAGCCGAGACCAAAGCTGCCATCGACAAGGTCAATCGGGAGGTCGAGGGCCAGATCGGCGCCCTGCCAGCGAGTGCTGGCGCTCCGCCCCCGCCTCCTCGCCCCAAGCAGCCTACCTTGACGCCGGAGATCAAGGCCATGATCGCCAAGAAGCAGGACGAATTGCGCGCCAAGATGGAGGCAGAAGCGGCCGCTGCTCGCCAGAAGATGGAGGCCGAGCAGGGCGTGGCCGTGGCCCGGCTAAAGAGGAAATCGGAAGAGCTGAAAGCACGCATCGAGAAGCAGCAGGCCGATTTGCAGAGAGTGGTCCAGGCGAATGCCCGCGAGGGCCTGTCGGCGGCGACCAAGGAGAAGATCAAGGTGCTCGAAGAGCAGCGCGACAAGCTCCAGGCCCAGCGGACGGAGCTGTTCGACAAGATGGTGGCTGACCTGAAAGGCGACATAGGCGAAGTGGCCCGCAAGCAGAAGGTCGACATTGTGATCGGTACATATGTGGAGAATCGCAACTGTGTCGATCTGACCGATTATGCGATGGTCGCTATCAAGACCAAGGCCAGGCCCGAAACGCCCTAGGAGGATGTTATGAAACGCACAGCATGGTTGGGGATGGCGCTTGGATTGTCAATGATGGCTCTGGTTGGCTGCGGTCCGACGGGCAAGTTAACCACAGGAACGGTGAATACCGTAGCGCTGGTGCAGAGCGACCCGGATTACCAGAAGATGGCCAGCGACTATGCCAAAGCCCGCGTCGAGTTGCAGAAGAAGATCAATGCCACCATTCGCGAGGCGGGTGGACCGAGCAATCTGAGCCAGACTGACCTCAATAAGTTCCGCCAGATGAACGCCGAGCTTGACAAGAAGTGGTTCTCTAAGACCCAGGAATTCCTCAAAGCCCGCTTCGCCCATATCAGCGAGGCGGCCGAGGCGGTCAGCAAGGACAAGCGCATCGATCTCGTGCTCGTAGATACCCCGGGCTATCCCACCGTAGAGTATGGCGCAGTGAACATCACTCAGGACCTGGAATTGAAGCTCCAGCAAACTCCCGCGAAGGTGACCGAGAAGAAGAAATGAGCTTGGCCAGAGCGATCCTCTTGAGTCTAGTGCTGCTGGTTGCCGGCTGTGGTCAGAGCGAGCCGCGCAAATTGAAAGTTGGCGTCGTGAATACCGAACGCGTGGTCAGCGAGATGCCCGAGTTTCGGGACATGAACCTGAGCTGGGCGGCAGAGACGGGGAGTTTCCTCTCCAGCATTCCCAAGTCCAGGGAAGAGTATGACAAGCAGAAATTGAAGGACCTCAATGACCGCATCCAGCGAGCTTCCAAGTCCTGGCAGGCACGCTCGAGCAAGTTCTACGAGGATGCTTATCGACGCATCACGGAAGCTTCCAAGCAGGTGGCCAGCGAGCGAGGGTTGGACGTGGTGGTTATCGATACCCTGCACCTGCCCGCCGTCCAGTACACCAGTGGTGAGAACGTCACCACTGATATTCTCATCAAACTGAGCCAGAAGTAGTCGACCTGGTCGTGCGAGGACGTAGCCTTTGCTGAGCGGTCCACCCTGGCGCCTGGACGATCTGGCCCGAGTTTTCGGCGCTACGACCGACCGGCCAGACCTCACTATCACCCGCCTGGGAGCCCGCCCGGGAGGGTTGGGCCCTCCCGGCAGCACGGGGGGCAAGGCCACGGTGGGAGTGGAGCTACGGGGCGATGGAGAGCTGTATCAGCGGCTCAAGGACCGCCTGACCCTGGTCCCGGGCGCAGCGGTTTCGGCGGAGGCCTGGCTCGGCCAGGGCGTCACCGTAGGAGCGGGGGCCGTGGTCGAGTCGGGGGCCCGCCTGGGTGATCGATCATTGGTAGGGCCTTGCTGTTTCGTGGCCTCCGGGGTGGAGGTCGGTGAGGAATGTTTGCTCGAGCCTGGGGCCGTTCTATTGCAGGGAGTGCGCCTGGGTCGTCGGGTTCGAGTGGCCTCGGGTGCCATACTGGGGAGTGACGGCTATGGCTACGTGGTGGACCAGGGCCAGCACCTCAAGATACCCCAGGTGGGTCTGGTGGAAGTCGGTGACGATTCGGTCATCGAGTCGGGCGTCTGCATCGACCGGGCGACCACGACCAGCACTCGGATTGGACGTGAGGTGCGGATTGGCAGCCTCACACAGATCGGTCACAACGTGCAGGTCGGTGACCGGACCGTCATCGGTGAGCAGGTCGGCTTGCCGGGCTCGGTCCATGTTGGCCAGGATTGCCGTCTGGGCTGGCAGAGCGGAACTCTGGGCCACGTCGAGCTTGGTGACGGGGTCGAGCTTTTGCCCCGCTGCGGCTCGATGCGCAAGAAGGTTCCTCCGGGCGCGGTCCTGGCGGGTTATCCGGCGCGCGACAGGCAAGAGGCGGTCGAGGTGCATGCGGCTCTGCACCGCTTGCCCCAAGCTCTCAAGGACCTGGAGCGTCTCTTGGGAGAGCAACATTGACCGCCAGAACATTGATTTTGCTGTGTTTTCTGGCTCTGACTCTACCTGCTTTGGCCCAGGAAGTCACTCTGGGCAATCAGGTTGTCATGCGACTGGAGAGCTCCGAGCAGGCCCAGGCTGTGACCAGGCGCATCGAAGCGCAACTTGAGCGCGGCGCCGACCCGGAGGGGATCAAGGTCGTCAAGAGCAAGAACGGCGCCTCCATCCTCTGGGGCGGGATTCTGATCGTCGAGGTTACAAAGACCATGGCCGCGGCCAATCAGAGCGAACCTCTGAAGCTGGCCCTGCGCTGGGCCAACAACTTGCACGAACTCGTCGCCGATGGGCTGGTACGGCTGGCTCCCGGCCGGGTGGTCATGCCCATCGGCGACCAGCGGACGATAGAGGTGACTGGCCTGGCCGAAGGGCCTATCGAGGTGGGGGACACGGACGGATTGGTGCAGGCAACGGTCGATGAATCCGGACGCTTGACCCTGACCGGGGCGCGGGTTGGCAAGGCCCGCCTGAAAATACGTCGGGGCCAGGGCCAGGCTTATCTCTTCGTGCACGTGAAAGACTGGGCCGGCACTCTGCCAGAGGTGGTCAATGTGCAGGTGGTGGGCAATCCGGCCCCCGGCCCGGTTGTGGCTGAGGGGGTCTTGCGAGAGGCCTACGTGCAGGCCAGGGTACGCCCTGGCTGCGTGATGAGCGTAGGCGACGATCTGGGCAATCTGCCCTCGGTGCCGCGCGGTCAGATGATGCGCCTGACCGTCCCGATCAAGATCGAGGGCGGTGAAGACTACTATCCGGTCGCCAGGAATCTGCCCGTGGTGGTCAGCAGCCTCAATATCGAGCCCGTCGAATCCAATCTGCTGCTGGTTTCCAATCGACCAGAGCTCGTCGATGTGGACGGGGTGCTGCTGCAATACAGGTTCAGCCAGAAAGAGCCAAGCCGGCTGATGTACAGTCACAAGAACATCTCCAAGGGCAAACGTAACCTTTGGGTCAATCTCGAGAATCCCAATAACCAGGCGGTCAAGGTCCTGGTCAACACGCTCTATGCTGGCCCAAGCCGCAACGAAGTCCTGGTTGGGCATACTTCCGCTACGCGTTTTCTCGAGCAGGAGGGGGATGGGGCTGGCTACGTGCTCACCATGCCGGCGCGCTCGAAGTTAGAGCTTGCCGCTCACGAGGTCGGCACCCAGGCCCTGGTGACCGGCTTTGCCAACCTGCGCATTCTGGAAGGCGAGTCGCTGGAGCTTGAGGTGCGCACAGAGTTGGCCCCCAGCTCCAATGATGGTAAAAAGTTACCCCACTTGGGCGCCCCCTTCAATCCTTTCAAGATTCATCCCCACGGCGTTTTTGCCCAGCCGTACTTCGAGGAAGAGATCGAATTTCGCGTCGGTGGAGCGCCTGTCGGGGTTCGGTTCGGTGAAGACCCCTGGCTGATCGACTTTGAGACGGGGCTACCCAATACTGGAAACTTCGGGGTGTTCTATCGGCTCGAGACCACCCTGATCAATCCGCGTCCCTTTCCGGTTCGGGTGGGACTTTACTTTCTTCCCCTGAACGGACCAGCGGCTGGCTCTTTCCTGATCGACGGCAAGGTCTATGAAACCCCATTTCGCAAGCCGCAAGGAGCCCCCCCCAGCCTGGTTCGCTACTTCGATCTGGGGCCGGGCGAGAAGAAGGTGGTGCGTCTGCTGACCTTCCCCGAGGCCTCCTCGAGCTACCCGGCCGAGCTTCAATGGCACGATGTAACTGGGCGGGGCGAGCCCAGCAGCTCGGGCCCACTCCAAGTTCCAGGAGGGACCGACTGGAAGTGACCAGGCCCCAGCAAACACTGGCCTCCCCGGTGTGTTTCGAGGGGGTGGGAATTCACCTGGGCCAACCCGCCCGGGTCGAGGTTCTGCCGGCTCCTGTTGATTCCGGTCGCGTATTCGTGTGCCAGGGTCAGGAGATCCCCGCTATCTACGCCCGGGTCAGCTCGGTGGAGCGCTGCACCGCAATTTCAGCCGGGGGGGTGGCGGTCAGCACCGTCGAGCACCTCCTGGGTGCCTGTGCGGGCCTGCAACTCGACAACCTGCGCATTGTGATCGACGGCCCTGAGGTGCCTATCCTGGACGGCTCGGCATTGCCGTTCGTGGAGGCTTTCATGGCTGCTGGCATCGTTTCCCAGGAGCGGTCCGCCCGTCAGCACGTGCTGACGCGGCCACTCTGGGTGGGCGACGAGAACGCCCTGGTGCTGGCCTTGCCATCCGCTCAGGCGCGGTTGGAGTATTGTCTGCATTACCAGCACCCGATGATTACCTCCCAACAGGTCCGGCACACGCCCAACCCGGAGAATTTCGTCTCCGAGCTGGCGCCAGCTCGGACCTATGGATTTATGGAGGAGATCGAGGCTCTGCTCGAGAGGGGGCTGGCTCTTGGTGGTGACCTGTCCAATGCCCTGGTGATCTGCTCCGACGGCTACACTTCGCCGCTTCGTTTCCCTGACGAGCCAGTGCGTCACAAGTGCCTCGACCTGGTGGGGGATTTGGCGCTGCTGGGCTGCGACTTGCTGGCCAGGGTTGTGGCGGTCAAGGCTGGCCACCGTCTGCACGTCGAGCTGGTGGGCAAAGTACTCAAGGAGGACCCAACTGATGCTGGAGATGAACGAGATCTGGAGGAAGCTACCCCATCGTTATCCATGTCTGCTCTTGGACCGGGTCCTGGAGCTTGACGAAAAACGAGCCACCGGCTATAAAAACGTCACCATCAACGAGCCTTTTTTTCGCGGCCATTTCCCGAGCTTTCCCGTTATGCCAGGGGTCTTGCAGATTGAAAGCCTGCTGCAATTGGCCTGGATATTTTTGGGCCGTGGCTTCCGGGTCGTACGGATCGAACGATTAAAATTTCGGCGCCAGGTCGTTCCCGGTGATCGTCTCGATTTGCAGGTCGAATTGCTCGAGCAGGTGGGAGACCGCTTTCGGCTGCGGTGCCAGGCCCTGGTGGAAGAAAGGACCGCCATGCAGGGCGACTTTACATTGGAAACGCATTCAAATTTTCAAACCACACTGGAGACTGCAGGAGTAGGGCTTGCTGCAGGCGCCTTCGATGGCGGTACGGTCACAAAATCGTGAAGGATTTTAACAGGATCTCCCTGGTCTCCGGCGAAGGTTTGGGAAATACTCGACCAGCAGATCTTGCGGGATGCTCCCGTAAGTGGCAAGGGATTCGCCGTTGAGGAGCGGGGCCTCAGGAAGAGGGAGGCGCAAAGTCTTGGAACCGGTCAAAGTGGGAGTTGTGGGCATCGGGAACATGGGCGTGCACCATGCCCGGGTCTATTCCGAGCTTCCCCAGACCGAACTGGTTGGTGTTGTCGATGTCAATGAGGCCCGTGGTCGTATCTGCTCTGACCGCTATCACACTCAGTTTTTTAGTAGCTACCGCGATCTCTTCGAGCGGGTCGAGGCCGTCAACATCGTCGCGCCGACCATCTTCCATTACGAGCTGGCCATGGAGTTCCTGGCTCGCGACATTCACGTTCTGGTTGAAAAGCCGATCACCGTGGATTTGATTCAGGCCAAGCGTCTGGTCGACTACGCCAAGAAGCGTAATCTGGTTCTTCAGGTGGGCCATCTGGAGCGCTTCAATCCAGCCGTTGGCAAGCTGCGCGAGGTGTTGGGACGGCCCATCCACCTCGAATCGCACCGCCTCTCTTACCCTACCAACCGGAATCTCGACGTTGGGGTGGTTTGGGATCTGATGATTCATGATTTGGATATTCTTATCAATCTGGTAAATTCGCCAGTTGTCGAAATCAATGCTGTGGGGGTTTCCGTTTACTCCGATTTTGAGGACATCGCTCAGGTCCATTTGCTCTTCAAGAACGGCACCGCCGCCAGCCTGATGGCCAGTCGGGTCAGTGGAGAGCGATTGCGTCAGCTCAAAATCACTGAAGACACGGGGCGAACTTTGTGTCTGGACTTCATCAACCAGAACCTGTCCATTTTGCGCCCACCTTCCAACGGGTACCCGATGGCTCCCGAGTTTGTCCAGCTTGAGAAGAAAGAGCCGCTTCGCCTCGAATTGAGCCACTTTGCCGACTGCGTGGCCACCCATAAGACACCGCTGGTGACCGGCGAGGATGGTAAACGAGCCCTTGAGCTTGCGATGCAGGTTCTGGCCCGGATGAAAATCGTCAAGTCCAAGGCTCCGCTGCCGAACGACTTGATCGCGTTAGCGGGTTAGCGAGAGGAGTGGCGCCGCTCTGACTAGAGTGCATCCCTCGGCAATTGTCGATCAGGGGGCCCAACTTGGCGAAGACGTCGAGGTGGGTCCGTTCTCCATTGTCTCCGCTAATGTCCGGATTGGCCGCGGGACCCGTATTCACTCCTCGGTTGTGATCGGCGAATGGACTGAGATTGGCCAGGATAATGAGATCTGGCCCGGGGCTGTGATTGGGGTCGCCCCTCAGGACCTTCGCTATGGCGGCGACCGGGCCTATACCCGCCTGGGCCACCGCAACATTATTCGCGAGTATGTCACGATTCACCGTGCCTATGAGCCCGAGGGCGTCACCTCAATCGGCGACGATAACTTGATTATGGCCTATACCCACGTTGCCCATAATTGCACTCTGGGCAACCAGATCGTCATCGCCAATTCGGTGGGACTGGCTGGCCACGTCGATGTGGAAGATCAAGCTGTGCTCGGGGGGATGAGCGGTTTCCATCAGTTCGTTCGCATCGGCCGACTGGCCATGGTGGGCGGTCTGGCAAAGGTTATCCAGGACGTTCCCCCGTTTTCGCTGGTGGACGGGCAGCCAGCTCGCATTTACGGAATGAACATCCGCGGCATGCAGCGGCGGGGAATTCCTCGCGAGGTGCGGCACGATCTCAAGCGCTGCTATCAGTTGATGCTTCGTTCTGGCCTGAACCTTTCTCAGGCTGTCGATGCCATGCGCCGCACCATTCCTGCGAACAACGAAACCGAGCACCTGATCCGGTTCCTCGAAAATCCTTCCCGCCAGGGGGTCTGCATTCGTCGCGAGGGCCAGGGGATCAACGGTCGCACTCTGGCGGCCGAAGCCGCCGGGGTCTAGTCTTCGTCCTGTTCTCTCATCAGTGAGCACGCTGGTCATCAGCACTGCCGAGCCTTCAGGCGATCTTCAGGCGGCCGCCCTGGCCGGTGAATTGAAGCGCCGCTATCCCGAGATGCGCATCTTGGGGGCCGGAGGGCACGCTATGCGAGCAGCCGGAGTTGAGGTCTTCATCGATAGCACCAGCTGGGGCGTGATCGGTCCCAGCGCCGCCATCGGGTTGATTCCCACCCTGCTCCTGGCTTACCGGAAGATGCGCAAGCTGCTGCTCGAAGTGCGGCCCGACCTCTTGATCGTGATCGATAGCCCGGCCGCCAACTACCGACTCGCCGGGTTTGCTCAGCGTCATGGCATCAAGACCATGTATTACTTCCCGCCCTCTCAATGGACGCGCAATCCCAAAAGACTGCGTCAGATCCACCAGCGGGTGACCAGCGTGGTGACGGCTTTTCGCTTCAATGCCGAGCAATACCGTAGGAACGGCCTGGAGGTCGGTTTTTTCGGCCACCCTCTGGTGGACATCATCGGACCTCCTCGACCGCTGGAGCAGGCCCAGCAAGCCCTCAGTCTGAAGCCCGGGCGCTACATAGCGCTTCTTCCCGGAAGCCGCACCCAGGAGTTGCGCTATTTGACCCCGATCCTGCTTCAGGCGGCCGGCCTCTTGCGCCAGCGCTACCCCGATGTAGAGTTTCTTATTCCCTGCGCTACTCCCCGGCTGGCGCCGTTTCTTGCCCAGCAGCTGGGTACGCCACCACCATTCGTGCACGTCTTGCAGGGCCACGCGCGGGAGGTTCTGGCCGCTTCGCGGGTGGCTTTGATCGCCAGTGGAACGGCCAGCCTGGAAGCTGCTCTGTTGCGCATTCCCCATGTGGTTTTCTACAAAGGCAGCTCCTTCGATTGGACCCTCTATTGTCTGTTGCGCCGGCTCAAGCTGATACGCGTGGATCGGTTCGGTCTAGTCAATCTGGTGCTCGACGAGGATGTCATGCCTGAGTTCCTTCAAACCACGGCTACCCCCGAGAATCTTGTCGTGGAGGCTATGCGGCTCTTCGAGGAGGGTCCTGAGCGCGACCGCACGCTCGGCTGCCTTGATCGGGTCCGAGCCTGCGTGGGCGAGCCCGGCGTGGTGGGTCGGGTAGCCGACCACGTCGAGGAGCTCCTGCAAGGCAGCTCTAGCCTCGCGCGTTGACCTGTTCAGGTTGAGGACGCTTGAATCTGTTGAACGGCGAGTCCTCAAACTTGAACCGTTCAAGCGCGTCGCCATCGTCCCGCCGGGGCGGACTGTCGACAAGCGGCCCCAAGTACACTACAGTGCCGGGGTAAGCGATGCCAGACATCATCATGACCTCAAATTCGCCAGGTGAGCTCTCCTCGTGGGTGCGCGTCACCAGTCGGGCTCTGCTGGCTCGCCAGAGCGCGCTGCGCCTCCATGTAGCCCTGGTCCCCTGCCCGTTTGCCAGTGGACGTGAGCTGGACTACGCTCGCCAGATCCCCGGCTTGACCAGTGTTCTTGCCCCCGGCGAGACGCTGCGTCTCCTGTTAGGAAGGCCTGGTTTTCGACCTTCCAGGCAGGCCGTTGTTGTCTTTCTCGGGGGGGAGCTATGGCAGGCCAGTCGTCTGGCCCACCTCTGGGGCATACCCGGTCTGGCCTACGCCGTTCGACCGAGTCGCCAGGCCCGTGCTTTCGAGCGAGTAGCCGTGCCCAATCCGGATTTGGTGCCCGCTATGATCGCTCGTGGGGTGGCACCCCGCCGTGTCGTCTGCGTGGGAGATTTGATGGTAGACGGCGTGGCTCTGCCGAAGAGCCGCGCGAGTGCCCGAGAGGCACTGGGGTTGGCGCTTGATCGGCCCGTGCTGGGCCTCTTCCCGGGCTCTCGCTCTCCCCATCTGCGGGCCGCCTTGCCTCCCTTCCTGCGCGTCGCCGAGCGGCTGTCATCAAGTCACCCCGAGCTTCAGTTCTTGCTGGTTCTCTCTCCCTTCGTCAGTTTGGCAGAGGCCCAGCAGGCCCTGGACCAGCCCATCGATATCGGGGTGGAGCGAAGTTGGGGTCAGTTCGGTCGCCACCGCCTGAAGACGCGAGCCGGCCTGGAGGTTGTTTTCACCCAGGGCCGGCCTCACCAGTCGATGGGTGCGCTCGACCTGGCCATGACCATTCCTGGCACCAACACTGCCGAGCTCGCCTGCGCAGGATGCCCGATGGTGCTGGTCTTGTCGACTCGCGCTCCGCTCCCTCGCGGGGGGGTGGGAGGACTCCTCGACCTGATGCCTCTCGGAGCCTGGAAGGAACAGCTCCGGCTGAAGGAGTATTTGAGGTTTCCCCACGGTGTGGCGCAACCAAACCTCAGGGCCCGGCGCAAACTGGTTCCTGAGGTCATCTTGCAGGATTCTCTCGACCCGCTGATAAGCGTTCTCGGAGAGTTGGCTCGAGATTCCGAGCGCCGCGCGCAAGTTTCCCGCGAGTTGCGCGCTTTGATGGGAGCTTCGGGCGCGGGGGAAAGGCTGGCAGACCAGATTCTCGAGACCCTCGGTCTGCCCCTGGCAAAGCAGTATGCGTGAATTTGTCTTTCGTTGGAGAGGAGCTCTGGCCGGCGTTACCGGCGTGCTGGTGCTCTATTACAGTCGCCCCACTGCGACCGGCCTGATGCTGGGCGCCAGCCTGGCACTCGCGGGCGAGCTTCTTCGGCTGTGGGCCCTGGGTTACACCGGACTCCCCACTCGTCGCCAGTATCTCGACGCTCCCCGCCTGATCACGGCCGGTCCCTATGCTCACCTGCGCAACCCCCTTTATCTGGGCAACCTGCTCAATGGGGCTGGAGTGGCCCTGGCGGCCACGGCAGGCATGGGCTCGGTGGGCCCCTGGGTTTTTCTGGTCGCGGTGGGAATCCACACCGCTATCTATACGACCATCATCCCCCTGGAGGAGGGCTTTTTGCGCAAACAGTTCGGCGAGCTGTTCGAGCAGTATTGCCGGACCGTGCCGGCTCTGCTGCCGCGTCTGACTGGCCGTCCGGGCGGGGAGGGAACCTTCTGCCTGAGAACGGCTCTGCGCTTTGAGTGGTCTACTTTCGCATACTTGACCATCGCCTGGAGCATCTTGCTCTGGAAGCTGCGCTTGAACGAGGCCTGGCTATGAGCAAGAAGAAGCGCAAACGCAAGGAATTAGAGGCCCAACTGGCCCAGGAGGGCCAGGACCAGGAGGACGCCCCCATTGGGGCCGTCCAGGAGCGGCCAGCGGGCTCGCCGGGCATCACCCCCGGTCAGCGCTTGTTGTCCATCGTGGGCTTTGGTTTGTGCGGCTTTCTGGCCGCCTTCCTGACTGGCGCGAACCTGAATCCGTCCGCTCCCCCCGCGTTGACGGGGCTGGCTCTTGCCTCCTGGGAGGGGGCCGTGCTGGGGAGTCGCATGTTGAACCTGGGCGCAGGTGCCCTGTCGGGGCTGGGAGGAGGTCTACTGGGAGGGGCGCTGGGCTTCTCCATCTTTCTTTCCCCTCTGGCCTTCGTCTTGAACTGGGCCGGCGGGGCGGTCGGTTGCTGGGCTCTGTTCCAGGTTACGGGCTCATTTCTTGGCGCCTCATTGGGCTGGTTGCTCGGGTCCTCTCTCCCCCTGGTGATGGGGAAGCTCTCCCGGGGTTGAAGTGGCAGATCTGAGGCTGCTTTATACCCACGACATGCATGGCCGGACGGCCAGTCTGGATCTGCTCGCTCGCCAGCCTCGCGACGCACGCACTCTTCTTCTGGACGGGGGCGATGCCCTGTGCGGGTCGAACACGGTGTACCGGCGTCACGAGCCCGTTCTCGATCAGATGCGCGAGCTTGGTTTTGCAGCCATGGCAATGGGTAATCGCGAGTTGCACTACCTGCGGCGGGTCATGGGCTGGCGCCGGGACCAGCGTTGTTTCCCCCTGCTGGCGGCCAACCTGGTCGACCTGCGCCACCCTCAGCACGATCTCTGGCAGTCGGTGTTGGAGCTTCAGGTTGAAGACCTGAAAGTGGGTCTGGTCGGGGCCACGGTGGTGCAGTATCCCCACGGATCTGTGTGGGAGCGCCTTTTTGGACTGCGTTTCGTTCAGCCGGAAGACTGCCTCCCCCAACTTGTGGAGGAGATGCGTGAGCGCTGCGATCTTGTTTTGCTGCTCTCTCATCTGGGGTTCGAGGTGGACTGCCGGATCGCGCCCCGGCTGCCCCGAGTGGATCTGATTCTGGGTGCCCACAGCCACACCGTGCTGCAAGAGCCTCACCGGGTGGCGGGCGTGCCCATCGTGCAGGCAGGCAGTCACAGCCGATACCTGGCCGAACTGCGTTTGGGGTCGGGTAGGGTCGAGTATCAGCTTCATTCACCTGCTCTGGTCGCCTGATGCCTCGGGTGCTCTTCATCTCCAACGGGTCGGGGGAGGATTCCATCGCCAGCCTGATCGGCTCGCGTCTTACCCGGGTCGAAGCCGAGGCTATGCCAACTGTGGGTCAGGGAGCCGCCTACCGGGGCGTGTTGCCGCTGGTTGGCCCGCGCCAGGCTCCCATGCCGAGCGGCGGGCTGGTCAATGATGCTCTCATCAGCCACATTACCCGTGATCTCCGTAGTGGCCTTCTGGCCCTGCTCTTGCGTCAGTTCCGCTTCTTGCGCCAGGTGCGCCGTCAGTACCAGCTCTTCGTGGTGGTCGGAGATGTCTTTGTCCTGCTGAACGCATTTGCTGGTTTGCGCCCTTTGCTCTTTATCGGAACCGCCAAGTCGGTGCTGCACCATCGCTACTCCTGGCCCGAGCGACTGGCCTTGCGCCATCTGGCCGATCAGGTTTTCACCCGCGACGAGCCGACTGCGGCCGATCTGCGGCGCTCGGGCGTTCGGGCAGCCTGGGTGGGAAATCCGATGATGGACGCTCTCGAGCCTGCTGGCATCACGCTGACGCTCAACAGTGAGATGCCCTGGATGGCTCTGTTCCCCGGCAGCCGGGCGGAGGCCTACGGGGAGCTGGCAAAGATGCTGGATGTCTACACGCGCTTATGGCGGGGGGGAGACCGGGTGCGGGCCGTGGTGGTAGTGGCCGACAGCTTGCAGTTGGAGCGGCTGGCTCCCCCTGGTTGG
>CAYYHB010000057.1:0-23958 GCA_964471395.1 uncultured Burkholderiales bacterium
CCATACAAGTCTGTCGGCGCCAGTTACTGCAAAACCTTCAGCACTTCACTTTAGCTGGCCGTTGGCAGACGCAGTCGAAAGACGCTTCCTGTCGGTCCGGTTGAGGCCAGCTCCAGGCTTCCCCCGGCTCGCTCGGCGATACCCCGCGAGAGAAACAGGCCCAACCCGGTTCCCTGGCCCACCGGCCTGGTGGTGAAGAACGGCTCAAACAAGCGCGAGCGGCTCGTCTCGCTCACCCCGGCTCCGAAGTCGCGCACCTCGAGCTCGACCATCGCCCCCTCCGCTCGGGCGGTCACCTCCACCTCGGGACTGGCCTGGCGGGCGTTGGAGAGCAGGTTGGTGAGCACCTGAACCAGCTCGCCCGGCTCGCAGGCGACCGGCGGCAGGCCCGAAAGGTCAGGGGTCATCTTGAGCTGCACCTCGGTGAACACGAGGGCGTCTGCCAGCACGGCCGAGAGGTCCGAGCGCTCCTGCCCGGTGCCCGGACCTCGCGAGTAGGCGAGCATGCGATGGGTGATGCCCTGGCAGCGGGCCAGGCCCTGCTCGAGCAGCTCCACACAGGCGGCATCGCCGGGGTGGCGGCGGAGCATGTGCAGCGTGGCCGCCATGGCCGCCAGGGGATTGTTGATCTCGTGGGCCACCCCGGCAGCCATTACGCCCAGTGAGGCCTGCCGCTCCCCGGCCAGCATGCGGGCCTGGGCCTCTTGCAGTTTTGTGTGTGCGACCTTGAGACCGGAATGCAGCTCGCGGATGCGCACATAGGCCGAGGTGATCTCGACCGGGAAGACCATCAGCAATACCGCCCAGGGAGCCAGCACCAACAGATGCGCGCACAGGACCCCCAGAGTGAGCACGGCGGGAGCCTGCAGCTTGAGTCCCTGAAACTGCATGCGGGCGGTGTGCCGGAAGCTCAGGCCTTCGAAGTAACTCTGAGCGGCTGCCTGCAACGCCCCGGCCACCAGCGCGTAGACGAGGGCGGCTGCCAGCAGTCGGGCCGGCTCGGACAGGTCGGCCCCCCGGGCCACCAGTCCCACCAACGTGAAGGTGGTCAGCGACCAGCCCAGGTTGAAGGTCAGGACCACGGGCCGCTTGCCGTTGAGGCGGTCCGAGGTGAGGCCCAGCAGGGCGGTGAGCAGCGCGCCCGTGGCCGGCCCCCAGCACAGGGTGGCGCCGAAGTAGAGGCACTCCCCCAGGTTCAGGGCTCCATAGCCGGGCACGTAGAGCGAGCGCAGCTCGCCATAGACGGCGATCAAAGCCAGGGCCATCAAAGTGAGCGGAGGCGGCGCGACCAGCGGGCCGCTGGCCAGCCAGAGCGCCAGCCCCAGCGCCAGAACCGCGAAGGAAAAGCGCCAGCTTTTGGCCGGATCAGGTCCCATGCCGGGGTGCTTCTACAGGCCGGCTTCGGCGCCTCGTCGAACTCGGCGACCGAATGCTGGACATCTTGCTCGTGGACGACGACGACCTGGTGCGCCAGACCCTGAGCATGCTGCTCGAGCGCGAGGGCTTCTCGGTGGTCAGCGCCGCCAGCGGTCGCGAGGCCCTGGAGAAGGCCCGTCAGCGCACGTTTGACCTGGTGATCTCGGACGTTCGCATGAGCGAGATGAACGGGGTCCAGACCGTGGCCGCCCTGCGCCAGGTCTTGCCGGATGCGCACATGATCCTCATCACCGGCTTTGCCGACGAGGAGGCTCCGATCCAGGCGCTGCGCCTGGGTGTGGACGACTACCTCAAGAAGCCCTTTGACCTGGATGCCTTCCTGGCACGCATTCGCGAGCTCAGACGGCGGCGCCGACGCCCCCCGCTGCGGCCGGCCTTGCTCGCCTTCACCGAGGAGCTGCAGCAACATCCCGAATTCGCCAGTCACGTGGAGAGTGTCGAGCGGGTGGCGCTGTCGGCCGGACAGCGCCTGGGTCTTAGCGATGACGAGTTGGAGGCGATGCGGCTGGCCTGCCGCCTGCATGACCTGATGAGCGACGCTGCGGCCCGGGGCGGAGAGGTCGAGCCCTTCGAGCCCGTGGTGCGCCTCTTGATGGCTCTGGGCTCGCCGTCTCGCGGACGGGCTGAGCAGATTCTGAACGCCAGCGTGGCCCTGGCCCACGGACGCTCACTGGAGGGGCTGGCCATCGAGCCGGCCGTGCTCGAGGAGGTGCAACGGGCCACCGGTGTCCCGGCGGCCGAAGTCGAGCCGCAAAGCGAGGACTTGAAGCTCATCACGCTGGGCCAGACCCTGATCTCGGTGCGGGGACGGGTGGTGCCCCCGGCCGCCTTCGAGTCTGCCCGGGCCCGCTGGCTGCTGATCTTCCTGGTCAGCCGCGGGGGCCAGAGCGTGCCCCAAGAGCGACTGCGCGACCTGTTCTGGCCCGACAGCGATGCAGACCGGGCCCAGCGGGCGCTGGTCTCCAGCGTGCACCGGCTGCGCAAGGCGCTGGATTTGCCCGAGGTCGTGCTGCGCGATGACAAGAGCTACCGATTCAATACCAGCCTGAGCCTGTGGTGGGATGTGGACCGGATGGAGCGGGCCTGGCGCGAAGGAGTGGCCTTCGAGCAGGCAGGCGAAGGACCGCAGGCGGCTGGAAGCTACCAGACCGCCGCCGCGCTCTATCGAGGCGAATTCGCCCCCGACTGCCCCGACGAGTGGGTGGAGGGGGTGCGCTCCTCTGCCCTGCGCCGGGCCCTGGAGTGTCTCGATCGCCTGGCGGCGCTGGTCCTGCCGGGCGAGCCCGAGGCGGCCGAGCGGGCTGCTCGACGAGCCCTCGAGCTCGAGCCCACCGGCGAGTCCTCAGCGGCCACCCTGCTCAGGGCTCTGGCCCGGCAGGGCAAGCGTGACGAGGCGGTGCGGTTCTACCATCAGTTCGCCGAGCGCCTCAAGCGCGCTCTGTCGCTCCCACCGGGCCCCGGGCTG
Organism: uncultured Burkholderiales bacterium; assembly: GCA_964471395.1. Classification (GTDB taxonomy): domain Bacteria; phylum Vulcanimicrobiota; class Xenobia; order Xenobiales; family QWHO01; genus QWHO01. The sequence goes on from CAYYHB010000057.1 coordinate 2,903, forward strand.
GCCAGGGCCTACCTCGAGCTGACCTCCCTGTAGTGCAAGGTCCGCGCGGAGAAGCCTCTCCTCGCCTCCGAGAGATCGGGAGGGGGGGCTTCCCGTCCGGCCGCAGGCTGCTCCTGGTGCGGTCTCAGGACGCGATACCCCGATGCTCACTCAGCGGAACCAGCCGCCACCCTGATTGACGATCACCTGACCACCCTGATTGATGATGACGGTCTGGTTCTGCTGCTGCTGCGGGTAGGGCATGGTGCGCGGAGGGTAGGGGTGATGCCCGGGGTAGGGCATGGTGCGCGGACCTCCATATCCAGGAACCGAAACGCCGTAGTCTACTCCCACGCCGTTGGGCCCGATGCTGACTCCGCCGCGCTGGTAGACGCCGGTGCAACGGTCGTAGCCCTCGCTGCCGATGTAAACCCCCACGTTGCCGCGGCTGTCCATGCCGATGCCGAACTGGGTGCCGGTCTGCACCTGGCAACTGACCGCCGGGGGCTGGTGGTGGCGATGGTGATTTCCCCAATCGTGGGCCATGGCCGGGGCGGTGAAGGCGCCCAGCGCCGCGGCGGTCAGACCCACTGTCACCGCCATCTTGGCCAGCTTGCCGCCCAGCCAGCTCTTCGAGCGAGGAGCCGGGGTCTCGGACAGGGTCACCGCGTCCTGGGCCACGGTGGGCGCCTCGGGAGCGTTGGCCGTGTTGGGCAGCCGGGCCGCGCGGGCTCCGGGAGGGGGGCTCATCTGGGTCAGCGACTGAATCATCTCGGGTGTCCTCCAGCAATCATTCTCTGCTCTCAGCATACCCTCTGGCCCACCACGGGTCGGTCACGGACCGGTCACGGAGCCCTCCTGGCTGTGAACGTTTGGCTCTGCCAGGTAAACATCCCAGGTGCCGTTGTCGTCTGCAGGGCCGAGATCGGCGGCCAGACTCATGAAGGCCACGCTTTTGCCGTCCGCCGCCAGGGCCGGAAGATAGCTGCCCGCGTTGCCCCCTATCCGGGTGGTGACCCCGCTCTGCAGCTCCCGCACGAAGATGTCCGACTCCCCGTTCTCGTCCCCGGGGACCAGGTTGTCAGCAAACGAGTCGAAGGCGATCACGCTGCCCTCGAAGGAGAGGGAGGCATTCCCGCTGGCCCGGTCGCCAGGAGCGCTGGCAAGCAGCATCTGGCCCGACTCCAGGTCACGCACCACGACGTCCCCCATCCCCCGCGAGCCTCCTTCCACCAGGTTGGTGGCGGTCGTCTCGAAAGCCAGCTTGCGGCCGTCGCCCGAGAGCGCGGGCCGCAGGCTGCGCCCATCGGCCGGCCCCCCCGCCGGGGTCAGGCTCCCGACCAGGGTATGCCCGGCCCGGAGGTCTCGCACGTAGACGTTGGTCTCGTAATTTTCGGTGCCCAGGTTGGTGGCTTCGGACTGGAAGGCAACCCGCGAGCCGTCGGCCGCGATTGAGGGGCTGGAGCTATCGGCATCGGCCTGCATGCCGCCCTCGCCCAGGCTGACCCGCCTCGTCTCCTGTAGCCAGTTGTCGCGCACGAAGACGTCGCGAGATGCGTTGGTGTCGTCCGGCACCAGGTTCTCGGCGACCGACTCGAAAGCCAGGTATCGTCCGTCGGCCGAAAGCGCCGGGCTGCCACTGCGCCCCTCGGCCTCGCGTCCCAGGCTGTCGACGCTGGCACGCCAGGTCTGGCCCGTCCTGCGATCGTGCATGAACACGTCCTCGTGTCCGTTCAAGTCCCCTTCGACCAGGTTGGTGGCCTGGGAGACGAAGGCCACAAACCGTCCGTTGGCCGATACCACCGGGTTGAAACTGTGGCCGTCGGCCCCCCGGGTGAGGCAATCGAGCTTGCCCTTGGCCCGGTCGAACACGAAGATGTCCATCTTCTCGTTTGTGTCCCCCTCGACGAGGTTGTCTGCCAGAGAGGAGAAGGCGACGAATCGTCCGTCTCCTGAGAGGGACGGGCTGCGGCTCGTCTCGTTGCCGGGGGCGCTCACTCGAATCATCGTCTTCATGCTGGCAGCGTAACACGATGAACTCACGGCCCGGTCACCCGACGGTCACGGCGGACAGATGGATGTTACCGGACTGCATGGCTGTCTTGCCGATTCGTGAACGCCTGGCTCCCAGAGGATTCCTCGATGCCACCCGGAGACAGGGTTGTTTCCCCCCGAAACGAACCCAGTTCTTGATGCAGTCCGGACCGCCCGAGCTTCCCGACAACACCGATTTTGGCCGCTTCTCGAGCTTCATGATCTGGGCCGACATGGAGGCGGTGCTGCGCCAGATCATGCGTGAAACCGGCTGTGACCTGGTCGAGGCTCAGCAAAAGCAGGACGAGATCCTGCAGAATCTGACCCAGGAACAGGCGGCCCGCTTCAACCGCTGGGTCGTGACGCGCGGCAAGGCCATCCGCGATCTGTGGGAGATTTTCTTTGCCGAGATCCCCCCGCCCCCGCCGGACATCCACCGCCCGTTCATTTAATGTGTTGAGCGTTCCGTGCTGAAGATTTTGCCCATCCCGCGATCGCACCCCGACGATGATCGCGCGCTACCCGAAGCGATTTCTTAGAGCTGAATCCTTTTGACCGTCGGCCGCGTCTACAAAAACAACATGAGTATCCACCCCTTTGCCATCATCCTGCTCGGGGCCCTGCTGGGCCTGGGCTTCAGCTATCTCAGCCGAGCCAGCGGCTTTGGCTGAGGGCTGACCTGCAACCCGTGGGTTGCTTCGTTCCTCGGCGCGGCGCTGGCCTGGTCGACCTTTCAGAAGCCCTGATTAGCCCTCCGGCATGGGAAAACCATCCCCGGGCTGACCCCAGTTGCGGAAGACGAGGCGCAGGGTGTTGTCGGCCTCCACCCCGTAGCAGGTGATGCACACCCGTTGGGGGGCACCCATGCAATCGACCACGCGGTCAAGCTCGAGCTGGGCTCCCAGATCCCACAGAATCGGCTCGGGAACATTGTGCAGGTGGACGATCAGCGCGCGGTAGCGAGCTCGCAGCCCGATCGCGTCGGGGGTGAGCGAAACTTTCATTTTGACGCGGTCTGGGTAGCGGTCGATGGTGAAGCGCACAGGGTTCTTCATAGCGTTGGCCAGTTTGCCTCTTGACGGATCGGTCCTGCCAGGAGGAGCCGCCCTGGGAGTACTCGGGCTACATGGAGAGGGGCGCTGAGTCGGGCCGACGGGCGGCCGAGGAACTGCTCGCTCGCCTGGGAGTCAACGTGGCTCCACGGGTGGAGCGCCATCGCCTGAAGCTGCGACGCCAGCGCCAGAAGGTTTAGTCCCCAGCGAAACCACCACCAGCACCAGGAAGGACAGGGGAATGGTCACGATGGCCGGCTGGCTGAAGGGCACCAGCGCCTGAGCGGCGCTCAGGCCGTAGACTTTGGAGAAGGTGTCGCCGCTGAGCAAGATCCAACCGAGCGAGGCGAACAGGCCCACCAGGATGGAGGCCACGATCCCCTGGTGGGTGGCACGACGCCAGAAGAGCGACATCAAGAGGGCAGGCAGGTTGGCCGAGGCGGCCACGTTGAAGGCCCAGCCCACCAGGAAGCTCACGTTCAGGCTCTGGAACAGGATTCCCAACACCATGGCCACGGCTCCGACCACCACCGCGGCCAGCTTGGCCAGGCGCACCTTCTCCACGTCGTTCATGGCCACGCCCAGGTAATTGGCCACCAGGTCATGGGCCACCGCTCCGCTGGCGGCCATGATCAACCCGCTCACGGTGCCCAGCACGGTGGTGAACGCGATGGCCGAGATCAGCGCGAAGAGCACCTCTGAGAAGCTGCGCGCCAGGAGGGGGGCGGCCATGTTGGAGTCAGAGGGGTCGAGCATGCCGCTGGTCATGGCTCCCAGCCCCAGATAAAGCGAGAGCACGTAGAAACTGCCGATGCTGGCGATGCCGACCACCGTGCTCTTGCGCACGGCCGCCTGGCTCTTGACGGTGTAATAGCGGATCAGGATGTGCGGCAGTGAGGCGGTGCCGCAGAACAGGGCCAGCATCAGCGAGAGAAAGTCCACTTTGGCCCAGCTGAAGCCCTCCTGGCGCAAGCCCGCGAAGGTGGGGCTCTGGCCCGGCACCAGCACCTGCGCTCCCGGGGTGGGCCTGGGATAGAAGATGGGTTGATCGCCCACCTTGTCCTTGACCCAGGAGATGAGGGTGCTGCCCTCCAGCACCCGGAAGAACTCGAAGGGCCCTACCGGGCCGGTTGTCGCTCCGTAGCCCTCGGGCAGAGCGCTGAGGTGCCCCACAGATTTTAGCTCGGCCGGAGTGAAGCATCGATAGAGATTCTCACCCTCACGGCGCCAGATCTCCGGCTCGCCCCGGGCGTTCTCGAAGGATAGATAGGGTCCATCGTCCGGTAGTCTGCGCACCACGCCGCCGCGCTGCTCGAGAGCGCGCATGGTGGTCTGGCCCAGCGCACCGGGCTCAGCCCGCAGCCCGCGCAACAGGATCAAGACCGTGAGCAGAGCGCAGAAGGCAACCAGCAGGGCACCTTTGATGAACTGCACCCAGGTGGTGCTGACCATACCCGCGGTGACCACGATCAGGGTGACCACCACCCCCACCAGCAGCACTCCCACGTGATGAGGAAAACCCAGCAGCGGCTTGATCAGCGCTCCGGCGCCCACCATCTGCGGGATGAGATAGAAGATGGAAACCAGCAGCGTGCTGATGGCTCCCGCCAACTTGATCCCACGCGAGTTGAAGCGGCGATCCAGGGCATCTGCGAAGGTAAAGCGACCCATGCGCTTGAGGGGCTCGGCCACCACGAACAGGGCCACCACCCAGCCAGCCAGATAGCCGATCGAGTAAAGAAAGCCGTCGTAACCGTAGAAGGCGATCATGCCGCAGATGCCCAGGAAGGAGGCAGCCGACAGGTAGTCACCGGCGAAGGCGAAGCCATTCACGAACCAGTGCACCTGGCCGTGGGCGGCGAAGTAGCCCTCGGCCGAGCGGGCCCGGCGGCCCAGGAACCAGCTGAGCACCAGCGTGCTCAGCACGAAAGCCAGAAAGATTCCGACCGTGAGCGGATTCATTCGTTCGCTCCCCAGCGGGCGTAAGCCAGGGCGAACACCACCGCCAGCACGATCAGTGCCAGGCCGCCCAGGATGGCCACGTTAGCCGGGCCCAACCGCTGAGCTATCACGCCGGGGGCCAACAAGTTGGCGCCCATGAAGACGGCGTAGAGCAGGCAATAGATCCCGAAGAGCAGTCGGGCCAGTCCGCGCGGTGGTGGGGCAACGTCGGGGGGCAAAGCCAGAGGGGATACAAGGCGGGGCGGGAAAATGCCTGCCGTGAGCATCCGGGTCGAATTCGTGGACATCTCCGGCAAACATCAGCTGCCCATCGTGGACGTGGAGAGCGAGCAGCTACCGGCGTCGTTCGAGCTGCACACGGTCATGCACCTGGGCGAGCTGGACTTCCAGGTCATGAAAGCCGAGCCGGCCGACTTTCGCAAGACGGGAAGCTTGCGGCTGGAGCTGATCCCCATCGAGACGATCGATCCGGCAAACATCCTGTTCTCGCTGCCCACCCTCAGCAACGAGTTGCCGCCTGCCGAGGCGCCCTGGAAGCCGCAGTGCCTGGGGCTGCACGAGGACGACTGGCGCCAGATCGAGCTGATCTCCCAGCAACGGCTCCCGGAGGCGGAGCGTGAGCTGGCCGCCATCCGGCGGGTGAAGGACCTCTTCAACGGCAGCGGTTACCCCGAGCTGCACGTGCGCAAGTTGGCCGCCCCGCTGGAGGGGGCCTCCCTGAGCCTCACCGAGCTGGCCAACGCTCTGCCGGCGGCGCGTGGCGGGGCGGGGATCTGCTTTCGAGAGATCGAGGCCAGCGTCTCGGACGGCTTCGCCTGGCGCACGCAGGGAGGCTTGCTCGTGTTCGGAACAGCTCCAGAGGGGAAGGTGCACACGCTCTGCCTCGAGCCGCCAGGGCGCGACGGCGCAGCCCTGGCTGAGCTGGCCCGGCGTCACGGGCTGGTGCTGGCCGACTGGTGCGCCCCGCGCCTGGTCGAGCCGGGCGAGCTGGCCGAATTCTTGTCTCGGCCAGGGGGCTACACGACCTGGGGTGGCAGCGCGTTCTGAGGAGCCGTGTTCCAGGAGCGCAGTGAACGCTTCAGGAATTGGCGCGGCGCCGTTCAACAGATTGTCCGGCCGCCTACAAGTGGGGAGTGGCCGGCGTGTCGAGATTGCACTTCTCACGGAGGCGCTGAAAGATCTGCTGGACCAGGCGGATGCTGATGCACCAGGAGCGGCTCTGTGGGGGCCGTGGAGAACCCACGCATGCGGAGGAACCCCCGCGACCGCCAAGCGATAGCCGGAGAAACCGTGGACCCGCCCTCTTCGAGTGGTGGCGCTGCCGAGTTGCAAGACGGCCTCGGAGCCCAGCCGGCGGCGCAGTCGGTAGACCAGGCTGTAGAGCGAGTGAAGAGAGATTCCCAGCTCATGGGCCAGCTCGTGGCGCTCGACCGGGCCGGGGGCGGCTCGAGCCAGCAGGTCGAGCAACTCCATCTCGAGCGGGCTCAAGGGCAGGACCTGACCCCGGCAGCGCACTTCCAGCACCCGCCCCTGGAAGAGGACCAGCACCAGCGCCTCAGGCGGCCCGCTCATCGCGCTCCTCCATCTGGCGCACGGCGCCCTCGAGGTGGCGGGAGGCGGCCTCGCGGCGAGCCTGGAGCCGGCACTCGCGCACCAGGCGAACCAGCCGGTCCCAGTTGCCCCGGGCGGCGGCCACCAGGCGCTCCAGGCCGGCGGCTGGCTGGCCAACTTGTTTCCGATGGGCCTCGATCAGCTGCCAGCCCCAGCGGTAAGGACCCTGTATGCGTCTTGCCAGCCCCCGCTCTCATGAGCTCGTTCTCGGGCAGTTTTCCATTGCTCTTGCGTGAGAAGTTGACGCAGCTCGTGACGCTGTTTGCCAAGTTGACGAAAATAGGACTGGTGCCCTCCGGACCCAGCCTTCAGGCTGGGCCTATCCAGGAGAGCGCGCTGAGCGTCCTCGAGACTCAAAGTAATGAAGCCGAGACGGGGAGCACGCGTATCTACCAGTTGGCGATAAGCAGCCTGCAGCTCCGACGGGAGAAAGGAGCGGTCGATCCACTCGGGCCAAACAGCCAAGCCCTCGGCCAGCTGGCGCAAGACCTTCTCTATCGCGGCCGCCGGCAACCGCAGACGCTCTCCCGCGAAGTAATCGAGCAGGTCTTTGCGCGTGAGACCGCGCTTCTTGCCCTTCAGGGGAAGGGCGATCTCCTCCTTGGGATTGGCGACCAGGATGGTGGTGTTGAGAAGGTCGTAAGCGGGGCTCAGGCGGATTACCGCCTTGTCCTGGAGCAGGGAGAAGTTCTTGAGGTGGTGGTCCTCGTTGCCGACTAGAAAGTTGAAGAGTACCAGGCGGAGAAGGGCCACCGCGTCGACGCTGGGGAAGGTGGCGAACTGCTCAAGGGCGGAGGCAACACGCTCCATGGAAGAGCCGTACTTGGTCTCGCGCTCCTCACCGAGCAATTGGGCAAAGTCCTCTTGGGGATGCTTCCGGTCGCGCGGACCGCGATCAAAGCGCTGAATGAAGTAGGTCACGGCTCCATCCGCTCCATACAGGAGCCCGTGCACAGGAACCTCGATCCCGGCCGCGGCCGCCAGGTGCATGGTGAGGTCCTCGTTCTCGGGAACGGCGGGATACTCGGGGTGCTGCGGCTTTAAAATGTAGTGCCCCTTACGCTCGACGATCTCCATGGTTTGGTCCTTCAGCGCCAGGCGGGCGCTGAGCTTGGGCTGGACGCCCTGGATGGACAGCTTGTCGGCCAGCTCGCGGGCTTCGCGCCGCAGCTCCTCCGAGGCGTAGGGGAGGTCCGCGAGGTCGGTCAGCTTGGGATGCATCCGGTGGAGAGCGGTAAGGTCGTAGCGACCCTCCACCTCGCGGTAAGAGAGCGGGCACTTCCTCATTGCGCCTCGACCGTGACCGAGCCAACCAGATCGGCTCCAACCTGGACCAGTTGGGCGAAGTAGTCGTGCCGGTCGAGCTTGGCCTTCTGAAGCAGCGCCTCAAGTTGGTAGCCTTCCGGTAGCAACCCTTCGAAGAAGGGCGGAAACCGTGTGTAAATATAGGGCTCAGAACGCACCGGCATGGTCAGGGACACGGGCGGTCCCTGGTAGCCGGCTTCATAGTAAAAGGAAAAAGTCCCGTCCTCCTCCTCGCACAGTGTGCCGGCCAGGACCCCCAACTGGAAGACGCTGGCCTCACGCACGGCTCATCTCCCGCAGCAGAGGGCTGTCGTAATGAACGGTGATGTTGAGGGTTCGCAGGATCTTGAGCAGGGTGTCCAGGCGAACCGTCATCTTGCCGTGCTCGAGATCGTAGAGGACGGTCTTGCCCACGCCCGCCAGAGCGGCCAGGTCGTTGCGGCTCAAGCCGGCCGCCTTGCGATGGAGTCGAACCAGTTCAGAGAGGGGGGGAATTACCGTCATAGCGGCTATTTTCGCCATCTAAAGCCAGAATCCTGGTCTTTCCCGATGCTTTTTACCTCTACGGCGGTAAAAATGCCGCCAGCGCGTCAGAGCCTCGTTCGAGTCTGACAATATCCTGTGGTGGCGGAGGTCCCTCCGACAACACAGGGGGTTTGCGGCCGGATTTCTAGCCGATGAAGAACGGCGGGAGCTGCGTTCGACCCTGGAAGGCGGTCTGCAGCGCCAGCGGCAAACCGAGGCCCAGACTGGCGCCCGGAGGGGCGTTGAAGAAGGGCTGCGGGATCTGAGGGCCGAGCGGGCCGATAAAGGAGTTGCCCCCGCCACCCATGCTGAAGAACGGCGTGCCTCCGCCGAACAGGAGCTGCTCGGGACTGAAGCCACCCTGGGCGCCGAACCCGAACGGGGTCATGCCGCCGAAGAACGGAACCGAGCCAAATCCCGGCCCGGCAAAGAGCGAGCCGCCGATTTGAGGGGTTGGGCCAAAGAAGGCGTTGTTGCCGCCAAAGCCACCGAAGGACGGCATTCCAAACCCGCCCAGCTGGCCGCCGCCAAAGCCACCGAAGGACGGCATGCCAAACCCGCCCAGCTGGCCGCCGCCAAAGCCACCGAAGGACGGCATGCCAAACCCGCCCAGCTGGCCGCCGCCAAAGCCGCCGAAGGACGGCATGCCAAACCCGCCCAGCTGGCCACCGCCAAAGCCGCCGAAGGACGGCATGCCAAACCCGCCCAGCTGGCCGCCGCCGCCAAAGCCGCCGAAGGACGGCATGCCAAACCCGCCCAGTGCGGGAGCGGGCGCTCCTCCCCCGCCGCCCTTCTTGCCACCACAGTTATGGCCGCCCCCGCCTTGACCAGGTTGTTGACCCAGCGGAGGCTGTTGGCCCTGGTAGCCGCCCCAGCCCTGCGACAGTTGCTGCAAAGCTCCCAGCAACTGCTGAATCAGAGGCAGCAGCGCGGCCGGCGACATCGCGCCCAGAGCGCCCGCCCCGGCTGCCCCACCCAGGGGGCCTGCGCCGGCGCCGCCGTAAGCCCCACCCACGGGAGGCTGATAGAGGTTTCCGCCGAGAAATGGGTTGGCGTTGTTGACCAAACTCATGCAGGTCAGTCTCCTCTTCGCAAGGCTGAACTGATACAATTCGACGACGCCACGGGTAGCGCCCTCCTCAGCGCAAAATGGTTACAAACCGAGCGTCTTGAGATCCATTTTGATCTGCTCGCCCTTCACGACCCGGCGCAGGTAGCTGTCAGCTCGCAGGTCGTCCGCAAGGTAGAACAGCAGCACCTCACCCACCTGAAACAGGCGAGCCGGATGAGTAGACCCACCGGCCCCCGAGACCAGGACCGTGCCTTTGCGGTCACCTTTCAAGGTGCGCTCGACGGCCACCGTGGCCTGCGATTCATACCCGAGCTTGTCCTTGCCCACCGCCGTAACCCGTCCCAGAAAGACCTGAGTGGCTCCGGCGAAGGCCTCGCGCGCGTCGCGAGGAGGCTGGCCGGCAGGCACTTCGGCCAGGGCCAGCGTGGCCAGGGTGAGCCCGAGAAGAATCGCCCTCATCGCTGGTCGTTTCGATGCTCAGACCGGAAAACCTGGACTTACCGCGCCTGGCACCGTTCCAGCGCTTTCACAGGCGAGGGCTGCGCGGGACTTGTAGGAGACCGGGCCGCTGCGGACAAGTATCTCCCCTGCGTGATTGAACCGACCACCACCGCCGACCTCAAGCCCGAGCCCGCCCCGCTGCCAGACCCCAGCGTGCGTTGCCGGGCCTGCTCGCACGCCATCACGAGCCTCCGCCAGGCAATCGAGGTCCAGGGTGCTCACGAGCACACCTTTCGCAACCCGGCCGGATACTCGTTCCACCTGCTGTGCTATCGGCAGGCTCCGGGGGCCCTGCGCACCGGAGCTCCAACGACCATGGATACCTGGTTCCCCGGCTACGCCTGGTCTTATGCCCTGTGCCAGGAATGTCAGGTGCATCTGGGCTGGTTCTTCCAGGGCGAGGAATGCTTCGCCGGGCTGATCGCTACCCGGCTCGTGCGCCCTCAGGCGTAGCCGAAGCGGACCCGGGCCTCCTCCAGCGCGTCGTGTTGATCGGGCTCGAGATGCCAGTCAACTCCTGTCCCGTGCAGCGCTCCCACGGCTGCTCCCACCAGGGCCCCCATCCAGCCTCCAGCCGGCGCTGCAGCCAGTGCCGCGGCCGGATCGTGGCCCAGGCACTCGAGCAGGTAGAGCACGCCAGGCAGGACTTCAAAAAGATAGGTTCCCTGCCCCCAGGACTCAAGGGCCAGCTCGGCCGGCTGCCGTTCGGCGCGCGCCTGCTCCACGGCCTCGCGCACGAAGTCGGACAGCTTGCCTTTCCAACCGTCCAACCGGCCGGTCCGACAGACATACTCCTTCTCCAACTCCAGCTCTCGCACGGTGTTGAGGAAGGTGGTCAGATACCAGTCTCCCGGGGGCGGAGCCGGGGAGGCCAGCAAATCCCACAGGATGCCGGCCCAGCCCAGACTGGCCGCCAGCGCGGCCGTCTCGTTGTGGGTCAGGGCGCTGCCGAAGGTCACATCCACCCAGAGAGCGGACATGGGCTTGCCCATCGGACAACTCGCGTGCGGGGCCAGAAAGGCCGCCACGCGCTGCAGGGCTCCACAACCGGCCGAGCGGGCGTCGTAAAAGAGCCCTCTGTTGGCATCGAAGGTGGCCCGCAGAGCTCGCAACCCTCCTCCTGGCTCGTCCACCGGCGCGTTAACGAACACCTTCGCCAGGTCGAAAGGCTCGAACATGCTGCCCAGCATGAGGGACGGGTCGTCAAGCTTGTCCAGGCCGATGCTGGTTAAGGTCATGGCGGTCAGCACCGAGGCTTCACCGCGCACGGCCCCGGCCGGGCGTCCCTGGCGCTCGCCGTGATACAGACCGGTCAGCATCCCGGCCACCCGGCTCCAGGGCCGGTCGCCCTCGGAAGGCAGCTCGGTGAAGAGCGGGCCGCGAGCAAGATCAATACCGTTCCCAAGGTACTTCATCAGCTTGATGATGCCGCCCATGCTCGACAAGGTCACGCTGCCCCTGCTGTAGGAATAGCTCTGCATGGTGCCCTTCTTGAGACTTGAGGTGGTATCCCCGCGCTCGGTGGTTCGGGCCAGGTCTTCGAGCTCGGCCCGCTGCAGGTCGGGCAGCTTGTAACTGGTCAGCGCGCTACGCAAGATGCGTGTGGCGGTCGCACGGTCGCCCTGGCGCATCACGTCCATGGCCTCCAGGCGGGCTCGGGCAGCCATGGCCACGCCCACCTGCAGCTCCACGTCCCGATCCAGAGGCAGAGACTGACGCCTGGCAAAGGTCATCCGGGGAAGCTTCAAGGCCACAACCAGGCTCGCCGGACGACTCCTGGTAACGTCTTCCCAGGAGAGCAGCACTTCAATGGGCGGATTCTTCCCGGTCTGGGCTGGCACGGTAACGCGGAACACCTGCTCCATCGGCCAGCCAGCCACCAGGTCGGCCAGCTTGTAACCGCCGTCGGGATGCTTCTCCAGGTCGGCCAGCGGCTCCACCACCACGCCCGACTGCAAGGGCTTGAGCTCCAGGCGCACCCTGCGGCCCAGAGTCGCAACCAGCCCGCCCAACTCGGCCTCGAAGCACGAGGGCAACTGGTCGGGTCGCTCCACGAAGAAGTGGTTGCCCTCCCCGCTCGAGGCCATCGAGCGAAGCAGCGTCTCGTTGTAGTCGCGGCCAAAACCGACGGTGGTGGTCTGCACCCCCTGCTCGGCAAGCTTGTGCACGGCGTGGCAGATGGCGTCGGGGTTGGTCTCGCCCACGTTGGCCTGGCCATCGGTGAGCAGCACCACCCGGTTGACCCGGCGGGCTTCCACCCCTTTGAGAGCCTGATCGCCGCCCGACTGCCAGCCGGCAAAGAGCGCCGTGGAGCCGCCGGCGTTCACACCCTCGATCAGCTTGACCACCCCGGGCTTATCTTTGAGAAAATCCGAAGGCACCAGCGTGTCGACCCGGTCATCAAAAAGCACCACGCCAAAACGATCCTCGGGCGAGAGTGACTGAACCGCCAGGGCAGCTGCCTGTCGAGTCAGCTCGAGTTTCGGGCCCGCCATCGAGCCGCTGCGGTCGAGCACCAACGTCAGGTTCAACAGGGTGCGTCCTTGACTGGTCGGCATGGGTGGCTGGATCCGAACCAGCAGGTCCACGGTGCAGGGCTGGTCGCTGGCCAACCCTTTTCGATCGGGTATCAGCTCGAGCAAAGCAGGTTCCCCCTTCTCTAATCTGCCCAGCGGGGTATCCCGAGCGGTTCCCGCAGGGAAGGCGCGGCCCCTCCCGAAAGGCCGGGCATGATGCGAAAGGCTTTCATTACAGCGTTCATTCTGTGCCTGTGGGCTGTCCCGGCTCTCGCCGACGACCAGGATTTCTTGCTCCTCAACCGCACCGGAGCGGAGCTACGAGACCTGCGGGTAGCTCCCATCGAAACCGAGGAGTGGAGCGAAGACCTGCTGCGCGCTCAGACCCTGGCCACCGGCCAGGATCGGCTGGTCATGTTCGATACCGAGAACAAGTCTCCCAAGTGGAACGTGCAAGCTCATGACGAGAAGGGCAATAAGCTCGAATGGCGCGAGGTTGACCTGATCACCGCCACCACGCTGGTGCTCGAGCCCAACGGGAAAGCCCGCATCAGGTAAGCGGTCGCTCTTTGAAGGCCGCCCAGGCCACTGGCAGCCAACCGGCGATCAACAGCGAGCCCCCGACCGGAGCCACCGCGCCCAGCCACCGCTGATCGGTGAGGCTCAGCAGGTAGAGGCTGCCGCAGAAGATCAATCCGCCAGCCAGCAACAGGGCGCGGCCTGGAGAACGAGCTGCCAGCATCAGGCCGAGCGCGGTCCACTGGTGATAGCGGGCAGCAGTCTCGTAGATGGCCAGGCGCTCCGGGGAAAGGTGGTGCTTCAGGCCGTGGGCCCCGAAGGCCCCTGCGGCCACCCCCAGTGCCGCCAACAAAGCCCCCACAGCGAACCAGCGCGAGCTCAGGTGTCGCTACGGGGGCGAAATAGTCCCCAGCCTTTAGGTTTGGTCGACTTTGGATCGGGCGGCGGAGGCTGCTGCATCATCATGGTTTCGTTGCCGCGCCGCTGGAACTCGTGGGCCACCAGGTTGGACCACTCGCTCTTCTCGCGCTCGTAGCGTTGCTGCAGCTCATAGAAGTGTTGCTTGTACGCTTCCAGCTGGTTGCGCAGCTCGCTGCGGTCGTGGAAAGCCTGCTCGACCACACGGTCCTTCTCTTCCATGGCCGACTCCAATTCGGCCACCCGATTCATCAGCACGCGAGTATCCTCGATGCTTCCAACGGGGATGACCGGCTCGGCCTGCAACCGAAGCTGGAAGCCCTTCAGCTCATCCTTCAGCCGGCGGTTCTCCTCCATAATCGAGGCTGCGCGGTCTTCCTGGCGCTTTTCAACCGACTGCATATGGCCCTCGAGCGTCTCGACTCGAGATTGAGCCCGCGCGTAGCGCTCCTCCACCTGGCGCAGCTCTTCGTGGAACTTCTGACGCAGGCTCTTGACCTCGTCCTCGGCCCGAGCCCGTCGCTCCTCGGCTTCCTGGATGCGCTTGCGGGCATCCTCTGACTCCGAGCGCAAACTGGCCGCGTCGTTGATCAATCGGGAACGCTCGGTTTCCAGCTTGAGTGCAGTCTTCTGCAGAGTGCGCAGGTCCTCGCGCAGGTTCTCGAGCTCATCGAGCTCGGTCATCTCGCCCTTCATGCTGGCGTAGTCGACCTCGAGCTGACGCAGAGCACCCCGGGTGCGAGAGAGCTCTTCCTCCAGCTCTCCAACGCGGGCTTGCAGGATGCGGGCAGTCTCACCCTCGTTGCGAGCCCGTTCGAGAGCCTTCTGCGTCTCGGCCTCCATCTGCTCAAGAGTGGCCTGCAGGCTGTCCCGGTCGCGAATGGCCTCCTCGACCTGCTTCTCCAGCTCGTTGAGGGAAATCTGGCCATCACGCAGGCGATCGCGCTCAGTGCGCATGCGGTTCATGTCGATGCGCAGATTCTCGAGCTCTGCCAGCGCTTTCTGCTGCAGCGACTCGCTCAGAGCCGCCTCCTCGCGAAGGCGCTTGTGCTCGTCGCGAAGACCTTCGATGATCCGGTCGGATTCGTAGAGGCGAGCCTCCATCTCTTCGAGCCGGTCGTCCACCAGGGCGGCCTCGAGCTGATGCTGCAACTCGACTACCTCGCGATCGCGACTGCGCAAGCGCTCTTCCAGGGTTTGCTCGCGGGCCTCGGCCTCCTCGGCCCGCTGGCGAACGCCCTCAAGCTCGCGCCGAAGCTCGTCCGCTTCGCTGCTGGCCGGTCGCTGGAGTTGCAGAGCCGGTCGCTCGAACGAGCCCGGGGCCTCGATGCTGCGTGGCACGAGACGCTCACGCCGAGACGTCAGGAAGCCGCCCGAGTCTTCCACCTCCAGGACAGGGGGGGCGGAGGTGGGGACGGGCAATGGGGGCGGCGGTGGCACACGCACCGCGGTGAGATTCTCGCCCGAGCTCAAGACATCACCGTTGCGGGGGAGTTCTTCCAGCAAGCGCTCGACCTCGCGCTCGCGAATCCAATCGGCGCCCGCGCGCCGCGTGACACGAGCGGTGCCCCGCTTGACCCAGGCCCGCATGGTACCCTCAGTGATGCCCAGTCGAACGGCGGCCTCTTCCAGGCTCAAGAATTCTGCCATTGCTATCCTGTTTCGGCGAGCCAAAAAGCTGTTCCTGTGGCCGGTCTGGCGGGACGGCTGAAAGGAATCACCCCCGTGGGCAGGAATAGGCAGGGGCTATGAAAGCTTCCCGTTTGGCGCTTGTTTGCTTGATTTTGAGCCTGACTCTGGTGCTCGGCTGCTCCTCGTCGGCGGCCCCGCCGCTGGCCAACGTCGAATTCCAGGGCCAGGAGAAGATCCCCGAGCGAGTGGAGAATCTACGCGGAACCGCGCTGCTCGGCCTGGACGAGGCCGATCTACCCGCCAGCATCAAATCGCCCGAGGTCTCATTTTTTGTGATGTTGAGCCCCACCCAGGTGGACCAGGGAATTCTGGTCAAGGCACCGCTGAGCTCTGAGAGGCTCAGTCAGCTCGATAGCGCCAAACTCAACGTGAGTGGCAACGTGACCACGCTGGACGATCCAGCCCTGGCCGCTCGCTTCAAGGAGAAGTACGGGTTCCAGCTGAAAACCTCCCCCGAGGGCAAGGTGCAGATGATTGTGCACGAGGGCCCGCTCCAACTGCCGCCGGCCAGCCCGGAGCCGGCCGCGAGCGAAGAGCCGCCATCCACCCCCAGCCCGGCCGCCAGCGAGGAAAGCTGACATGGCCCGCAACCGCCCCGAAGAGCTGCAAGAGAGCCTGCGTTTCTTCCGCATCGGCGAGTTGTATGCTCCCTTTGCCCCCTGGCGACGCGACGAGAAGGGCCAGCAGGTCTACATCAAGCTTACCCGCGGGGAAGAGCAGGCGCTTTTGTACGTGGGCAGCCACTACCAGCTTCAAGCCGAGGTGCAGCAGGGCCTGATGCGGCTGGTCAACGAGGGCTGGGCCGTGGAAGGCGAGCTGCAACTCAACTTTGACGGCAAATCCGAGCCCGGAACCGACCCTTACGTATACCAGGATCCCCTGGTGGTCGAGTTGGGGCGAGCCTTGTTGCCCCTGGCAGACCCGCAGCACGGTGCCCCACTGATGGCCAAGGTCGAAGCAGTGCGCGAGGAGGTCGCCCGCGAGATCGGCATCGTGACCCCCTCGGTGCGCATCTCCGACAACATGGGCCTGGACCCCAACAAATACCTCATCAAGGTGAAAGACTCCCCCACCGCGCTGGGAGACCTGTTCCTCGACCGTTTGCTGGCCCTGGGCCCGCACGACGCGCTGAGCGCCCTGGAGGGCTGGGCAGCCGTAGAGCCGGTGCACCGCATGAACGCCAAGTGGATCGCCCAGGAGCTTCGCGAGCAAGCCGACCAGTCGGGCTGCATGGTGTTGGGCCCGCTTTCCATCTTGATGACCCACATCAAGCACATCATCCTTCAGGCCTGTCCCGATCTGCTGGGCCTGCAAGAAACCTTCGATTTGATCTCGCGCCTGCGCAGCACGCACCCCGTGCTGGTGGAAGACTTCCTGGCCGATCGCCGCCATCTTCGTAACGTGCGCAAAGTGCTGCGGGCTTTGCTGGCCGAACGCGTCTCGGTGCGTGATCTGGTGACGATTCTAGAGGTGGCTGGCGACCATCTCGATGTGCTCGACCGTACCGATCTGGTGGTGGAGTTCTGCCGCATGGGACTGGCCCGCCAGATCTGCTGGAGCAACCTGAATGAAGACGGCATCCTGCGCGGCCTGACGCTGTCGAGCGAGGCCGAAGGGCAGCTCATGAAAGCGGTGCAAGAAACCAGCCACGGGCCGGTGCTGGCCATCACCCGCGACGAGGCGGCCGACTTCGTGGTCTCGGTGCGCCGGGCTCGAGAGGACGCGGGCTATCCTCCGGTGCTGTTCACCGACCCGCCCACCCGGGTGTTCGTGCGCCGCCTGCTCGACCGGGCCATCCCCGACCTGGCCGTCATGAGCACCGCCGAGATCGCCCCGGGGATCAAGGTGGAAGCCTGCGGCGAGGTCTCGCTCAAACCGCGCGAGCCAGTTGACTCGGTCGGCCCGTCGCCCGAGAAGGAGGCCGCCCCCGCCCCGGTCGGCAAAGAGAAGAAGCCCTCCAAGGAAAAGAAAGAGGGCGTCCTGGGGTTCCTCAAGGGCGGCTAACCCTTATTGAAAGGCGCCGAGAGCCCACGCTCCGTGCCCCTCCGCGAGCTCTGCGGCCCTAACGGACGCAGCGTTAATTAAAGTGAAGTGCTGAAGGTTTTGCAGTAACTGGCGCCGACAGACTTGTATGGAGGCGCCCCCGAAGGAGAGGCAAAACCTTCAGCACGAAACGCTCAACACATTAGAAGAGGTTGAACGACTGGCGCTCGAGACGGATCTGGTAGTTGGGCCGATCCTTGAGCATGGTCTTGAGGAAGCTCGGGTCGTAAACCAGCTTCACAGCGTTGGCCTTTGGGATGTCGATAAACCCGCTGCGCGCCACCAGCGCGCCTTCAATTGTGATGTTGCGGGGATTGGAATAGGCCGGGTCGAGCAGCCTCACGTTCCGTTCGGCATAGACCAGACCCTTGAAGGCGGTATCGATAGCGGTCGCCGGCGGCAAAGCCGTGGTGATCTTCAGCAGATTTGCGTCGATGATAACGTCTCTACCGGCGAAGAGGGCGATGCCGGCCAGCGGGTCGGACGAGATCTCGCCGGTCCCCTGGATGGTGACGTCCTGGTCGGCCATCAGCGCGCCCTGTCCCAGGACCTCACGCACCGAGATGTTTCCACCGGCCATGATGGCACTGGGTTTACCATTGGAGGGCAGTGGAGGAGGCGGCGGGGGGGGCCCGCTCCGTCGCCTGCGGCCGCTGGGCGCGGCGGGCGGCGGAGGGGGAGCGACACCGAGATTGAGGGTAGCGTCCACCTCGCGACCGGTCCCCGGGCCGGCGATGTTTCCGACCTCGGAGGCCAGCCCGAAATCGCCGTCCCGAGTGCCGTCCCCGTTGCCGTCGGTGACCAGAATCAGGTTCTGCCCGACGTTGAACTGGGCCTCCATGATGTCGAGTTGCACATGATCGACGCCGACGCCGGCGGGAAGCGCGGCGGTGGCGATCTGGCTCAGGTCGATGACCCCGTCGTCGTCATACTGGACGGCCGCCTGAGGCGTGATCGAGGTGATGGTGCCGGGCGTGCCCACCTGGGGCGTAAAGGTGCTCCCGGCTCCGGGGACCGACCCGGTATGCACCCAGGTCTCGACCACCGAGCCGCCCACCTTCCGCTCCAGGGCCGGATAGGAGACGGTATCGGTGACAGAGGTGATCTCGCTTCGAGTCTGGGTCACATCCTGGGTGCCAATCAGAGTCGGGGGGATGGTGGTCTCGTCATAGACCGGGACCGCTACCGTCTCGGTCACCTCGTTGTTGACCTCGTAGGTGACGGTGTAGTTGGTCTGCCCAAAGTTCCAGGTGCCCGGCTTGATGGATGCCTTCGGGGTGGTATCCTCCATCCGAAAATCGTTGATGTTCAGGTCCTGGATCGTGAAGCTCTTGGAGGCTTTGGGAACCACCAGGCCTTCCGCGTTAGCCTCGACCTCGGCCTTCTTGTTGGTGAGCGGGTTGGGGTCGGACATGTCGTGCCCGCCCACGAAGATCTGGTTCTGCGCCCACAACCGGCCTTTGCGCGGCAGGGCGTCGAGCGAGGGGTCAGCGGTCCAGCGGAACTGGACCTTGTCGGTGGCCGCCTGGTTGGGGGTCAGATTGAGCCTGGACTTGCTGCGCAACTGATTGATGTATTTGTCTTTGCTGTCGATGGTCACCGAGTCGTCGGCTTCGATCAAAACGTCGCCATTGGCCGTCGCAGCCGCATCGAAGGGAGGAGCAGCGGTCAGCAGGCTCTCCAACCGCTTCTGCACTCCGCCCGCGTCGCCAGTGACCCGAATGAACAGCGTGTTCCACGGAACAGCGGGAAACGGTCCGCCAGCCGGGATCGGATTGCGACCCGGAGTGGGAGCATCGAGCCAGTCGTTGGCGAGGTTGTTACGCACCTCGAGCAGCAGGCTGGTACCGGTTCTGGTTCCGTCAGGATTCTTGGGATAACACCGGAGGGTGAACTGGTTGACCACCTCGACATCGAGCAGGTTGGCCACCTCAGCCAGGGCAGCTGCGCTGGGCTGGGAACCGCTGAGAAAGCCGGGAACGTCTTTTCCCCATCTGCGATCATGCTCGACACTATAGAGGGCGTAAAAATAGCCTGTATAGCACGCTGCGGTGGCTTCCTCCTGGTCCATTGCCGAAGCCATGAGGGCAAAGTTGGAGTGATTGATGCCCACAAAAGCTCCGGACAAAGTGACGAGCACCCCGAGGATGGTCAGAACCATGATGAGGGCGATTCCTCGTGGACGTTTGACTCTGGCGCGCACGGCCACCTCCCCAGAACACTATTGCCATGATATTCGTAGCACAAAATTCCGACCTCGTCATACTCGGCCGAGAATTTTGTGATATAACAAGGACGTGGAGAAGCGTGGGGAACGCGTCGGCCTGTCTGTTGGCGAGGTCGTGGTCGCCATCGGTCTGCTCGGCGTCGTGGTCGTTTTTGTATTGGCCGTCTTCACCAAACTGATGGCTTCCTCGACCAAGTCGAGCAGCCAGACCATCGGCCTTCTGCTGGCCCAGCGTCGGATGGACCAGGCCATGCGCTCCGGTCCGCCGGGGTGGGGGGGCAATCCCCCTGTATCGACCACCGAGGACCTGCCTTTGTATGAGGAAAACCAGAGCCAGTCGACCCATGTCTACCAGCACGACGAGATGAACGGGATCGAGTATTGGCAGCATTTCAAGGCCGAGCGAATTCAACGCAAGACCATGGGAGATCTGTGGCGACTGACGGTGGATGTCGTCTGGTGGCCGTCGGATGTGGCCGCCCCCATCAAGAGCACCAGTAATGTGCGGCAGGGCTCGGGACGGCTCTCGCTCTCCCTGTCCCGAGCTTACTACCACCAGTTCGTCAAGCCATGATCAGGTGCCGCCGCGGCCTGACCATCGTCGAGGCTCTGACTTCGTGTTTCATCCTGGGCTTGCTGACCACGGTGATCTTCACGGTCTTCCAACTGGGTAGTCGCAACTTTCGGACACTGGTGGTGCGCCAGGGAATTCAATCGGAAGCTCGCCGAATCTCTGCCCTGATGCGCCGCGACCTGTTGGTGACGAGTTATCGAACGGCCAGCGCGCTCGACCGAACCTGTGCGCTCTCCACCGCTCCTTTGAACGAGCGCGACCTGATTTCGATGGGGGGCCTGGACAGCTGGACCGATGCGAGCAACTACGATGACACTCGCAAGCCGCTCTGGAACCGCTATACGGTCTGGTATGCCACCAGCAGCGATGCCGAAGAGAGCCCTCCTCCCGGTCGCCCCGAGCTCGGCCAGCTGATCCGCAAGCAGGTCATCCCCACCAACCCCGCTCCTCCAGTCATTTTTCCGATACCCATGCAGAGTCCAACTCTCGGCTCCCTGACCGCCTCTCCCGGTGCCAACGCCGATGTCTTCCAGATCCTCACGCGCAACCTGCTCCATTTCTCGGTAACGCTGGACCCGGTCGACGAGAACGTGATGGTGCACATCGTGCTGAGGCAACCGGGCCTGGAATCTGCCACCGGTCAAAAGCGAGAAACCGAGACCTTCGAATGTCACTTTGACATCCGACCCGAGAACACGTGGCCTTCGCAGTAGCCACCTGAGGGTTTCAGGTTCTTTTCGGCCACCCCGGGCAAACTAGGTCGATGATGCTGAAAATTTCTCTGTCCTCGAGTTAGCCGTGGAGCGCGCCGTCAGCCTGCTGGGAGTCTTCGCCTTCATCGGCCTGGGCTACCTCTTCTCGGACAACAAGAAGCGAGTGGTCTGGAAGCTGATCTTCTGGGCCACGATCATGCAGTTCGTCTTCGCCCTGCTCGTGCTCAAGACCAAGCCCGGCAATTGGTTCTTCGACGGTGTGCGCCTCTTGATCGACCGCCTGCTGAGCTACACCGCCAAAGGCAGCAGCTTCG
>CAYYHB010000058.1:0-23637 GCA_964471395.1 uncultured Burkholderiales bacterium
TGCCGCTTGCGTTACAACTTCAGTCCATTGTTCCGAACCCGCCCAGTGATGAACCGCATCGAAGTCTGTAGCCGCTCATCTAGGCTCGGCTTGGTTCTCGTGCTCATGCTCTTGGCTCTGAATCAGGCAGGGCACGCGAGCCCGGCGAAGACTTCCACGTTGACCGTGAAACTGGACGACTCGGGAGCCCCATTGATTGGCGTTTACCGTGCACAGGCCACTACCGTCCAGGTACGCGTGACAAAGCGGGATAAGGTTGTGAGGGTCATTCGAATGCCCTACCGACAAAGGGAGCCGGGCATCCATCAAATTTGGCTGGCAAACATCCCGGTTGGCGCGGTCACCGTGATGCTGGAGGGTCTCGACGCCAAGGACGAGGTGGTCGCTCTCATCTCACAAGATCTCGAACTGACCGGCGAGCCAGCCACAGTGACTTTCGCGCCGCCGATTCCCGAAGTGGAGGGCCTGGAGGACCTGGGTTTCGGTTTTCGCATGGTTGGCACGATGGAAGCGGTCCGAACCGATTTTGAAAGCTTAGGTCATTTTGGTTATCTGTATTATCACGACCAGAGGCTCTGCGATCTGGGGAGGTACTCGGTGTCGCCTTCGGGCAATTACGTGATTTTCCAAGAGGGTTCGTCCGGTAATCTCTTCCTGTATCGTCGTGCTGATGGGCAGCGGACCCAGTTGACCCGCAAGTTCGTGGCGCTCATCAAATACCATGAAGGCTTCGAGTGGGACGAGAACGCCGGGACGGTCACAGTGCATTTCGATACGGGACTCTCGGAGAGCTATTCCATCCGAACTCCATAGTCCGTCCATGCTGGCCCTGCGGTCAAGTTACCCCGTCCCCCGGGGACCACAGGCCGATCGGCGGAGTGCCAGGGAGTTGGTACCCCACCAGTACCCTGAAACGAAAATCGCCCCTGCAACGAGAGGCGAAAAACGGCTTAGACATTGGAGCCGGGGAGGCGATTCGAACGCCCGACCT
Source organism: uncultured Burkholderiales bacterium (assembly GCA_964471395.1). GTDB lineage: Bacteria > Vulcanimicrobiota > Xenobia > Xenobiales > QWHO01 > QWHO01. The sequence goes on from CAYYHB010000058.1 coordinate 992, forward strand.
GCTCATTACGAGTGAGCTGCTCTACCCCTGAGCTACCCCGGCGGAACCTGGCAATTATAGTGCCTGCCCGTCTACCGGTCAATACGGCCGGGTTCCCCGGTGACCGGCCCCCGCACGCGTCCCTGGAACGTCACCGGCTGACCGTTGAGCAGGCCGCTTCCGTTGACCCGCGCTTGCAGGCTCCCTCCGCCCGCTTGCTCCACGACCAGGGTGGCTCGGACGACCTTGAGCCGGGTCATGCCGGAGTCGGGGATCAGCTCATTGCGGTAGGGCATGTGGGTGGACGAGTTGAGGAATAACCTCTGGCCTGACAGGGCTTCCAGGCTCCTCAGCTCGGGCGGGACGGGGAAGGTGAGGTAGGCGGCCGGTCCGACCGAGTCGCCGCTGCAAGCTTCATAGTGCAGGTCGAGCTCGCCCGGCTCGCCCGGCCTGAGGGTCAGGCGCACCTTGTCGGCTTGCATCTTGAACCTGGCGAAGGAGAACTCGGCCTGGCCGGTCCCCCGGGCGTGGGCGCCCAGCAGGAGCGCCGCGACAAGAATCAGCACCCACGGGCTCTGTCTCAATGACTGAGCACCGATGTCGGCTCCTCGAGCAGGTAGCCGGCGGAGTCGTCGCAGGCGTAAGTGAAGTCCAACTCCTGCGTCGTTCGCGCGGGGCGGGGGAGGCCGCCCAGGTTGGGCACCGGATCCTTCCAGTCCGGTTCGGCTCCGATGGGCAAGCTGATGCCCAGTTGCTTGGGGCTGGCCGGATAGTTGCCGGTGCCGGCAATGTGGGCCTCCAGGGCATCCGTGTTAAGGTCGACGATGCAGCCCTTCAGGTCGGCCACCGGGTCAGCCAGGGCCGGACTGCAGAGCATGACGAGCAGGACGAGTAGGAAACGCTGCATGATGGACCCTCCCAGAGCCCGAGCTTTCGCAGGCGAAAGGGGGTCTCCTGGCGGAAGGCAGAACAGAGCCTCATGGAATACACTATCCGACCCGATCTCTACGACCTGCGCCACTTCGCCGAACTCATGCCGGGTGAGTTCGACTTCTACGAGCGCCTGGCCACGCAGGGCACAGGTCCGGTGGTGGAGCTGGGTTTCGGCAGCGGCCGGGTGGGACTGGAGCTGGCCCGCTGCGGCCATGAGGTCATCGGGGTGGATCGCTCCGAGGCCATGCTCGAGCAGGCCCGCGAGCGCCTGAAGTGGGAGCGGCCCGAGACCAGGGAGCGGGTGCGGCTGGTCCAGGCCTCCATGACCGATTTCGAGCTGGACCTCGAGAGCCATCTGATCTACGTGCCCTTCAGCGCGTTTCTCCACCTCAGGACGCAGGCCGAGCAGAGGGCCTGCTTGCGCCAGGTGCGCAAACACCTCAAAGGCTTCTTTGCAGGAAGTTTCTTTCGTCCCGACCCCGCCCGACTCGCCAAGACGCCCTATGAGCACGTCGACTTCGTGCGCACCGCCCAGACCGGCCAGCGGGTGGTGCAGTCAAGCTACACCCTCGAGTGCGACATGCACGATCAGACACGCAGCATGCTCATGCGTACCGAGGTCTTCTCGGCCGAGGGCGAGCAACTCGAGAACGTGCTGCACGATTTTCAGATCGCCTGGATCTACGGGCGCGAGTGGCGCCTGCTGCTCGAGCTCGAAGGCTTCAAGCTCGAGTTGCTGGAGGGGGGCTTTAAGGGCGAGCCGGTGGTGGACAGTTGGACCTACGTCTGGGTCGCCTCGTAAGTTCACACCCTCGAAACAAGCTCGACCCCCGGCCGGGCTAGATTAGGGGTTATGAGCGAGCAGGAATCCTCCAACAATCAACTTGACGTCAAGCAACTCGGCCTGGTGGCGGCCATCATCAGCCTGGGCTACGTGTTCTGGGTGGTGGGCGCGATGGAGATGGTGGAGCGGCTCGCCTTCTACGGGGTGCGCTCGGTGGCCACCCTCTACGGCAAAGACCCGGTCTCCCGAGGAGGGTTGGGGATCACACCCTCGGAGATGGGTACTATTTTCTTCTGGTGGATGCTCTTCCAGAGCTGGGTGCCCATCTTCACCGGCGGCCTGGCCGACCGCTACGGCTACAAGCAGGCCATCGCCCTCTCGACGGTGCTCAAGATCGTAGGCTATCTGATCATGGCTGCCTTCTCGACCTACTGGGGATTCTTCGCGGGTGCCATCTTCCTGGCTATGGGCACGGCCATCTTCAAGCCCGGCATCCAGGGCACGCTGGTCAAGTGCACCAATCGGCAAAATAGCTCCATGGCCTGGGGCATCTTCTATCAGACGGTGAACATCGGGGCTTTCATCGGGCCCCTGCTGGCCGGTTACATGCGAAAGATGGAGTGGCGCTACGTGTTTCTGGCCTGCGCCGGCATCATCTGTCTCAACTTCCTGCTGCTCTTGACCTACCGCGAGCCAGGCATCGAAGAGCGCAAGAAGCGCCAGGCAGATCGCGAGGCCAGCGGCGTCAAGCAGCGCCCGATGCTGGAAGAGACCCTGATCGAGCTGACCAAGCCCCACCTGGCCCTGTTCGTGGGCATCTTCGCGGGCTTCTACTTCATGTTCTACAGTCTCTTCGACGTGCTGCCCAACTACATCGACGATTGGGTCAACACCTCCGACATCGTGCAGAGCGCCGGCAGCCTGGTGCACCAGCCCGGCTCGAGCGAGGCTCCCACCCTGCTCCAGAAGATTGTGGGCTTTGTGATGGTGCTCGACAAGACCGGCACCAGAATTCAGGCCGAGGGCCTGATGAACGTCAACGCTGGAATGATCATGCTGACCTGTTTCCTGTTCGGCTACTTCTCCTCACGGGTACGCATCACCACCAGCATCTGGATCGGCACCGCCATGGCCACCACGGGCCTTTTCATCTGCGGCTACTCGACCATGGGTTGGACGTGTTTCTTTGGCATCATCTGCTTCTCCATGGGTGAGATGCTGTCGTCGCCCAAGTTCGGCGAGTTCGTGGGCAACCTGGCCCCCGAGGACAAGAAGGGCACCTACCTCGGCCTGTGCCAGCTCGCGCCCGGCATCGGGGCCACCATCGAGGGTAAGCTGGGCCTTTACCTCTACGGGATCTACGCCTCCAAGGAGAGGTTCTCGCGCGAGCTGCTGGCCGACAAGGGGATGGCGCCGGATACCATCACGGCCATCCCTGAGGGGGAGGCCTTCGACAAGCTGGTGCAGTTTCTGGGCCAGACTCCCGAGCAGGTGACCGCCCTCTTGTGGGACATCCACAGCCCCGAGAAGCTGTGGTGGATCATGGGCTCAGTGGGCATCCTGACCACGGTGGGGCTGGTCTGGTACGGCAGCTGGGTCTACCGATACCTGGCCCGCCGCCGGGCCAGCGGCATCGAGGACTAGTTTCGCATCAAAGCTGAGCTGCGCAGCTGGAGAACCTCCTCGTCGGTTCGACCATACCGCTTCTTGCGACCTTCCAACTCTCCGACGACCAGCGCGCGCGTGAGCGGAGCGGCTCGATCGACCGTGAACCGGGCGTTGAAGACATTTTGAGCCAGCACCCGGCCGCCGGAGAGGTAGGTGGCCAGCGGCTGGTTCGGGCCATAGCTCTCGATCGGCCCGGGGGCGGTCTGCTCGGGCGATCCCGGGGCCAGGGGAACCTCCAATCGGAAGAGCTCGGCCGTCGGTGGGGGGAGCTGGTAGTAGATCACGTACTGTTGCCAGAGGGGAGCTCCGTAACTGTCGGCCTGAAAGACGCCGTTGGTATCGAGGGCGCTGAGAAAGCTGACTGCCCGGCCATCCGGGCTCAGGCTGAGGCTGTCATAGACGCTTTGCTCGACATCCCTGGCCAGCAGGTTGCAGGCCGTCTGCAGGCTCTGGTGCATCTCGTTGCGGGCGCTGACTTTCAACATCGCGCTCGCACCCATGCGAAACACGAAGAAGATCGCCGTAAGCAGGGTCAAGGTGATGGCGCTGCCCACCATGGTTTCCAGCAACGTGAGTCCGCGACGATTCATGGATGCAGATAGGTCTCCATGCTGGTCCGATGGTTGGGCTGCCAGCGGACCTCGACCTGGACGGAGACCAGACCGGCCTGTTTGAGGTGGGTGCGCACCGCCAGGGTGTAGGTGCGACCGTTGCGGGTGGTCGTGGGGTAGGGGGCGGGGGGGAATCCCTGGGCCGTTTGGGCGGTGGGAACCTGTCCGTCAAAGTTGGCGCCGGGAGGAACCAGGCCGAATCCCATGCCTTTCGTGCGCTCGAGGAACTCTCGGGCCACTTCGGCTGACTCGGTCATCTCCTGGGAGCGGGCCATGAGCTTGAGCGTTCCGGTAAAAGAGCCGATCACCGCCAGAAGGCCGAGCGCGAGGAGAGCCGCCGCCATCATGACCTCGGGCAGGGCAAAAGCGCGCCAGCTCAGCGACCGATCCACGTGACCACACCAACCGGGCCGGCGCTCGAGCCCGAGCCATCGAAGAAGCCCTTGTTGAAGGTCAGCCGACTCTTGTTGGCCAGCATGATGTCCCCCGGCTCGAGGGTCACGCCATCGATGGTCTCGCCCGTCTGGGTGCCATCGTCACGGGTCAGAATGGCTCCTACCACGTTCACTTCGTTGGTGGCGTAGACAAAGCCGTTGCTGTAGAGCAGGCCCTGGAAGTAGCTCTGGCCGAGGTGGTCGAAATCCACCGCCATGGTGATGGCCATGACGCCTTTCATTGCGTTCACGTCCTCCAGGTCGCCGGCCCCGTCCATCAGACCCTTGATGGCTCCGGAGGAGTTGAAAGCGGCTACCACCGCCGCGTCTCCGCCGCCCTCAGCGCCGAGCTTATAGGTGTCACCCAGATTGGCGAGTTTCTTGGCCAGGAACTGGCCCGTGGGGCCCGGGTCGGGCTGGGCCAGAATGCGGCCAGCCATGAGGTCTAGCACGGCTTTGTCGCCGCCGCCCCAGGCTGGTTTGGCGGTGATCGAGCTGCCCAGTTTGGCCTGGAACTGCTCGCGAAGATCACCAGGGGCGGTCCATTCGTTGACGGCCAGGTAGCCCGGTCCGTTGGTGCGGAAGATGTCCTGCAGGGCCGAGAGGGTGGTCTTGGCCTCGGTGTGCCAGGTGGCAAACTGGGGATCGCTGCCGGCCATGGCATCCAGGTAGGCATCTCCGTCAAAGCCCAGCAGACTGATGCTGCCCTTGGAGTAGACCGAGACCTTCCGATTGTCGTTGGGGACCAGCCTCGCGTCTCCCCGCAGGGAGGTTTTGCCATTCACGTAGAGGTCGCCATCGCCGGTGATCGAGCCGTTGACGGTGAGATCCCCGTTGACATAGAGGGTCCCCCCGTTCAGGACCAGGTCACCGTTCACTGTGATGGGTCCGGCCGAGTAGAAGTCCTCGGCAGCTCCAGTTCCCACCGTCGAAGTGCCCACCGGGACGATGGTAGGGGCAGGAGCGCCCGATTTGGCGCTGACCGAGGCGGCGATGTTCAGGGCCGGGAGGGGCCGCGGGACCTCGTTGAACTTGGTGGCCGGGGTGCCCAGCAAGGTGGCCCCGGGCATGTTGATGCCCGAGGGGGCTCCCACGCTGACGGTGCCGGCAACGGTAGCCACGTCACCGACGACTTTGGGCGCCCAGGTAATGAGGTCGGTTCCGGCGGTCGCGTTGGAGTGGAGGCCGGCGGCAATCGGCTGGGGGTCCTCCAGGGAGGTGATCCCGTCAACGCTGAGGTCACCTCGCAGGGCGATCTTGCGGGAGGCCAGCAGGGGCGCATCAATCTCGGGGCTGACGCCCCGTGCCAGCAGCACCTCGATGCGGCGAGTCACCAGGCCCATCCGGGCCTCGATAACCAGGTCGGCTGTTCCGGGAGCGACCGTGTTGTTGCCGCGCGGACCATTCAAAATCGTGGCCCCGGTCAGGTTGTTCACCGATTCGTTAGCGGCCACCGTCCCGGTGCCGGTGGGGTGGAACGAGATGGTGTAGCTGCCCCGACCTCCATCCATGGTGACGTTGCTGAAGCCGGTCTTCCAGTCGGGGTCGCCGTCCAGCTCAGCCAGAGCGTGGGCGACGGCCGCCTCAGCCACGTACAGGGCTCCCACCCGCGCCTGGTGACCCTGGCTGGAGAACAGGCCTCCCCGCGAGGCCCCCAGCGCTGCCGTCAACATGATGAGGAGGATCGCGCAGAACATGAGCGCGATGACCAGAACGATGCCACGTTTCGATCTCAGCATACCTTCAAGGTATCAGAGATTCGGCTGAAAGCCAGTCACTTCAGCTTGAATCAGCCCACGATTGATGGTTCGGGGTGGTTCGCAGCCCTCAGCGCAACTCCTGGCGGTCGAGTCGGCTGGCGGGGGGATCCATCCGCGGCCCGAAACGGGGTGCGTCCGCGCCCGCCGACAAGAGCATGCGCAGCACCCGAAAGCGCTGGCCCCGGTAGGGCTCGAGCAGCTCGAGCATGCGCTGATCGTCGGCCCGGGCCTCGCCGGCCAGGTTCCAGGCAACCAGGTTGGGCAGCCCGAAGTCTCCCGTGGGCACGGCGTCGGGGTCGGCCAGGGCCAGGCCGGCCGTCCACTCGGCCGTCCAGGGTCCGCACCCAACCAGCGAGCGCACCGCTTTGCGCAGGGCCTCCGGCTCGCGCAGGCGGTCGAGGCGGGCCCAGACCAGCCCCACCTCGCACAGGGCCCGACCTCGTTGCGGGTCGACCTCGGCCCAGCCGAGCTCGCCCGCGGTCAGGCGGCGCATGCGTTGGGGGGAGAGAACCTTCAGGCCCAGCGGGGCCTCCTCGCCAAAGCGCCCGAGCAGCTTTCTGTGCGAGCGAGCCGCGTCGCTGTAGGCCACCCGCTGCTCCAGGACGCGCCGGTAGACGACCTCGTGCACGAAGGGCCAGCGTCCGAGCCGCACCGCCGCCCACGGCAGCTCGAGAGCCGGGGGGTCGTCGGTCAGGCCCAGAATGTCGGCCAGCTGCTCGGTCGGAAAGGGCCCGTGGACCCGCCCCACGAGCCGATCGGAAAGCAGCTCGACCGAGACCGCGGCCGGGCCCTGCTCGGTCCAGACCGCCTTCTGCCACAAGCCTGGACCGCGACGAACGTTCGGGTCGTGCCCCCCCAGGTGGTGGAAGGCCAGAGTCGCGGCCAGATTGTAGCCGGGCGGGAGGGGGAGCTCGATCATCCCTCCACCTCGATGAGGAAGTAGTCCTGGGCGGTCAGGTCGGCCTCGTCCATCAGGCTGAGGGCGTGGCGCAGTCGGAAGCGGGCCAGGGCGGCCAGGAAGGCCCAGGCCGGGCTGTCGGTCTGCTCGGCCAGGTGCTCGAGCTCGTCCAGGGCTTGGCTCGACAGGCCCTGCACCGAGGTGCAGGGCGGCACGGCGAAGACGTGGGTCTGGCGGCCGGCCACCCCCACCGCGAGCAGCATGCCGTCGGGAGAGAAGTCCAGGTCGGTGATCGGTCCTGGCAGGGCCAGCACTCCAGCGCGAACCCCTCGGTGGGTGTCGATCAGCTCCAGGACGCGGCTGCGAGCTCGGGCCAGCCGAAAGCCGTCGGGGGCAAAGCGAACCGGACGCGAATGAGCAGCGTGAAAGCGCGACACCACCTGCCCGGTGGCGATCTCGCGCACCTCGAGGTGGGTCAGCCCGGCCGATAGCACCGTTGCGCCGGGTCCGAGCACGGCGTCGTGCACTGGCTCTTCTGACTGAACCTCGCCCCGCAGGGCGCCGGTCTGGCGATCGAGCACGCGCAGTTGGCGGCTGTCGTCGAACAAGAGCAGAGCCTCATCGCGTCCGGGGCGGACTCGCAACCGTCCCGAGCAGGTTGCCTGGAAGGTCCACAGAACTTCGGGCGGATCAACTCGCACCAGCTGTTGGTGATCCAGCCCGGCGCACAGGAGCTGGTCGGACCCCAGCCAGAAGAGCCGCCACTTGCGGCTGGGGCGCAGGGTGAGATCGTGGTCGCGCGAGGCCGGGCCGCGCAACGTGTTCAGCAAACGCAGATTGGACTCGCCTTCCAGCACGGCCAGAAAGCGCCCATCGGGCGAGAAGGCCACGGTGGCCGGTTGGCTCAAGACCGGGCGCGAGAGCAGAACCGGGTTGCCCGGCCGGTGGGCCAGAAGTCGCGTGGCATACAGGGTCTGGCCAAAGCCGTGCAGGCCTTCCACCACCGCCAGCCGGTCGCCGGCGGGGGAGAGGCGCCAGTTGCGGCCCTGAAAGCCCACCGGCATCTCCAAGAGGTGCACCTCCTTGAGGTCCACCCGGCAGAGCTTCGGGCCACCGAGCAAGAGCTCGCGCGGGCTCAGCCAGGTGAGGGGGGCGCCCTCGCTGCGCACGATCTCCTCGGGGGTGAGCACCAGGTTGGGAGGGAGACGCTCGAGCAAGAGCTGGAGGCTGGAGCAGTCCTCCTCCTGCGCGGGCAGAAAGTCTTGTTGGCGCAGAAATTCGAGCACCTGGGCGGCCCAGAGCGGGGGAAGCCTGCCAACCAGGCCCCACAGCTCGGCCAGCTTGCCCGATGAGCGCATGAGCTCGAAGTGGGTTTCCCACTCCGCAAGCGACAGGTCCTGGCCCTCCATCCGGCTGCCCGAGGTGAAGCGCACCGCCAGCTCAGCCTTGCCCAGGCGCCGCAGCGAGGCCAGCATGCGTGCGCGCAGGCCGGCTCCGGCGTTTTCGTAGGCTTGCTTGAGGTAGGTGCCGTCGAAGTCGAGTGCCTCCAGCTCTTCAGACCGCTCGGTCAAGAGCAAGAAGGTCGAGCGCAAGATTGGGTCCTCCGGCAGCAACCCGGACGTGAGCAGGGCCTGCTCGATGGGGGCGGGCAGCTTCTGCACCAGCAACTGGTGAAAGAAGGCCTCGCACCAGGGCCGGGGTAGTTGTCGGTCCACCCAGGCGCTCAGCTCCTCGGCCAGGGCTGGAAGATAGGGCAGATAGGGATCTGGAAGGTCCTGCAGCAGGCTCCGTTCACCCAGCAAAAGCGCCGTGCGCAGGCGCAGCTCGGGAGGGGAGTCAGCCAGATAGCGCCAGCGCCGGAGCAGCTCGGCGAGCGCGGGATGGCCGCCGGTGGCCCAGAGACGGGCCACCTCCAGGCGCGCCCGCGGGTCGGCCAGCATGCTCAATGCGTGAAACAGCTCGGGATCGGAGCTCTCGTCATACAACCGGACCAGGCGGGCCACCGAGAAGGCGCTGCCCTGGGAGGCCTGCTCGCAGACGGGGCGCAGCTTCTCATGGCGATCCTCGCGCTCGCGCCGTTGCTGCCAAAGACCCATGAGCCACTTGAGCATCGAGCAAGCATTCTCGGGCAGTCGGGCCGACCCTGTAGAGGAGTGCAGCGGCCCGAGTGGAACTTGCCGCGAACTTACTCCGACAGGGGGTGCCGTCGTGGCCGATGATCGTTGGGAACACCGCTGGGGCTTCAAGGACTCCGCCTTCATCCTGAATGCGGATAAAAAGACCGTCAGCATGACCGGAGGGCGCTACCCGCTGTGCGGGTTCAAGATGCCCTACTTCCTGCCGTTCGTCGAGGAGATGCTGCAGATCAAGCTCGACTTCAGCCAGCCGCGCCGCGAGTCCCCCAAGAAGGTGCCCCCGCCTCAGGTCAACAGCGACTTCCTGAGCGAGATCGACCGCCGGTTCCCCGATCAGTATTGCCTGGAGGACCGCGACCGGCTGGTGCACAGCCACGGCCAGACCACGGCCGACGAGGTGGGAAAGGTCATTTACGGCCAGCTCGATCGCATCGCCGACATGGTCTTTCGGCCGCGTTCCACCGAGGACTGCATCAAGCTCGTGGAGCTGGCCGCCAAGCACGACGTCTGCCTGGTGCCCTACGGGGGCGGAACCAGCGTGAGCTGCGCCCTGCGCCTGCCCGAGAACGAGCATCGCATGATCGTCTCGGTGGACACCCGCTCGATGAACCGGGTGGAGTGGATCGAAAAGAGCAACCGGCGAGCCTCGGTGCAGGCCGGCATCACCGGGCTGCAGCTGGAGGAGGCGCTCAAGGCCGAGGGCTTCACTTCGGGCCACGAGCCCGACTCGATGGAGCTCTCCACGCTGGGTGGCTGGATCGCCACCAACGCGAGCGGGATGAAAAAGAACCGCTACGGCAATATCGAGGACCTGGTGGAGAGCTTCACCATGGTCACCCCCAGCGGGGTGGTCGAGCAGGAGTGCCCGGTGCCGCGCATGGCGCCGGGAATGCAGATTCAGAAGGCTCTGTTCGGTTGCGAGGGGACTCTAGGCCTGATCACCTCGGCGGTGATTCGCATCCACCCCCTGCCTGAGGTCAAGAAGTTCGGCTCCATTGTGTTCCCCGAGTTCGATCGGGGCATCGACTTTCTCTACGAGCTGTCTCAGAGCCGCGACCTGCCCGCCAGCGTGCGCCTGGTCGACAACGTGCAGTTCCGCTTCGGGCAGGCCTTGAAGCCTCGTCCCTCGGGCCTCAAGGCCATCTTCGAGGCCATCCAGCGGTTCGTGGTGCTCAAGATCAAGAAATTCGACCCCCACAAGATGTGCGCCGCCACCTTTGTCTACGAGGGCAGCGCCGACGAGGTGAAGGCGCAAGAGCAGCGGGTCGCCCGCCTGGCTCCCAAGCACGCCGGGCTGCTGGCCGGAGCCACCAACGGCCGCCGCGGCTACATGCTGACCTTCGCCATCGCTTATATCCGAGATTTCCTGGCCGACTACCACGTGATCGGCGAGACCTACGAGACCACCGTGCCCTGGACGCGCATCCGCGAAGTTTGCCAGGCGGTGGAGCGCACGGGCCTGGAGCTGCACAAGGAGTTCAACCTGCCCGGGCGGCCCTACATCTCGCCGCGCATCACCCAGATCTACCACACCGGGGTGTGCATCTACTTCACCCACGGGGCCTCGTTCAAGGACGTGAAAGACCCCGAGCATACCTTCGCCGTGATGGAGAAGCGCCTGCGCCAGGCCATCCTGGATGCGGGTGGCTCGATCTCTCACCACCACGGGGTGGGCAAGCTGCGCAAGGACTTCCTGCCCCGCGTTTTCTCGCCGACGAGCGTGGGCACGATGCGCGAGATCAAGCAGCAACTCGATCCGCAGAACATCTTCGGCATCCGCAACAACGTGCTGGCCGAGTAGTTCAGCGCTCTTTCAGCCCGCCCCGGTAAGCTCGCTGGAGCTATGGGCTGGAATGTGATCGGGTGGATTCGGGAGCGCTTTGCGCAGGCTGAGTCGGCGCCTCAGCCTGCTCTGCCGGCGCCACAGCCGGCGCCGCCCGTGCCCCAGGCACCCTCGGATCAATTCGTGGCCGCTCTGGACCCCGCCAACCCCGTGGCCAGGGTGGGGCTGGCCGCGGCTCAAGCCTGTAAGACGGCCTCCGACCGCCAGCAGCTGCAAGTGGCCTTTGGCGCCGTGGCGGCCGGCTTCCACGGTGGAGCCCTGGGCCCGGCCGTGGCCCGGGCCTACCTCAAAGCCTACAATGATGGGATGAGCAAGGCCGGCTACGCCGATGGCGTGCAGGGCGGGCTGACCTGTCTGGCCGGGCTGGAGCCGGCCGATTCGTCCGGCGAGCTGCTGGCCTCCTGCGGGGCCGCCTCGCTGGCCTCGGGCAACACCGAGGAGCGCTGCAAACTGGCCCACGCTTTCTCGCAATCGCTCGTGCAAAGAGAGCAACCCCTCAAGAGCCTGGCCCAGGCCTATCGGAGCGCGGCCTCGGCCGGCCTGAGCTGGGAATTCTACGACAGCTCGCTCCTGGCGGGGTGGCAGCGGCTCGAGCGCCACGGCGACCCTCAGACGGCCGACTTTGCTCGCTCCGTGCGCAGCGTGCAGAAGGCCGCCGATCCGGGACGCGATCGCGGCCGCATCGGCAGCCACGCCCTGGACGAGCTGGAGGGAGAGACGCCGGGTCGCCGACTGGCCGGGTTGCTGGATCGGGCGGCCAACGAGGGGATGTCCTGGCAGAGCTTTCGGGCCTCCTCACTGCAGGCTTTTCGCCAGTTGGAGAAGAGCGCGCAGGCGCCCGCCGACGAGCGCGACCTGGCGGCCGTGGCACGCATCTGCCTGGAGGCTTGCAAGCACGATGAGAATGGTGGCAAAGTGGCCTGGAGCTTCCTCAAAGAGCTGCAGCACGGGGCCCCTGATCCGGGCGCCCGCCGCCTGGCCCGCACTCTGCTCGATGCCTCGGATCGCAGCCTGAGCTGGGAGAACTACGCCCGGGTCATCCGGGTGGGCCTGGAGGCGCTGGAGGCGGACGGGCCCGAGACGGCCATTCTCGAGGCCGGCGCTCGCTCGATGGATGCCTGCAAGAACGATGTGGATCGCGGCAAGGTGGGTCGCAGCTTGATGCGCCAGCTGAGCCAGCCACTGAGTGGACCTCCTGAGATTGCCGTGGCCCGCATGATGAAGGCCGCCTCCGACGAGAGCATGTCCTGGGAAAGCTACGGCTCGGCCTGCGAGGCAGCCCTGGCGAGCCTGCGAGGCTTTCCTCTGGAGGATGACAGCCGGCTTTACCTGGAGGTGGCCTGCGCCAGCCTGGAGGGCGGTCACAGCGCCGAGGAGCGAGGCAAGCTGGGTCGGGCCTTCCTGACCGGACTGGCCGCCTGGATCCGGCTCGTCCGGGCCCTGCCATGGCCCGGGCTTTCCAGCAGGCCGCTCAGGACAACCTGTCCTGGGAGGGCTACGCCGACGCCTTGAAGGCTGGACTCTCGGCTCTGCGGGCCTCGGGCCGGGTGGGGGAATCTCTGGATACCGCCCTGGACGCGGCCGGAGCTGCACAGTCCCGCTGCCAGAGCTATCTTGCCGGCCTGGAACGAATCGGCCCGCTGCAAGAGGCCCATGCCGAGGTGAAGAAACTGGTCTCCAACCCGGCCTCGCCGGGGATCGAGCTTCGCGAGCAGCAGGTCACTGTGGGAGGCGTGCGCATCAAGGTGCGGCGCGAGGAGCCTTCTCCCTGACGACTTCCCAGACCGGCGTGGTGCCGGTCTTGCCTTTGAAGGTCTCGTCCCCGAAGAAGTCCAGCTCGAAGTGATCGCCCAGCCGGTCGCGGGTGGCCCCGCTCACCAGGATGAAGGTGTGCTTGCCGTCGCGCGAGCGGTCCTGGATGCGGGCGGCCAGATTGACGGTGTCGCCCACCACGCCGTACTTGACGCGGTCCTCAGCCCCGATCCAGCCCTCCACCAGGTCGCCGGTGTGCAGGCCCACCCCCATCTTGATCTTCTTGAGCGTCTCGTTCTCGGTCCTGTGGCGCAGCCGCTCCAGGCTGGCCTGCATGTCCAGGGCCGCCCGCACCGCCAGCACGCTCGACGGCACCCCGTCGCGGTCGTGAAAGACGGCCAGGATGGCGTCGCCGATGTATTCGTTGATGTCGCCGTGATGAGCTTTGAGAGCCAGGGACATGTCCTGGAGATACTCGTTGAGCAGCTCCACCACGGCCGTGGGGGAGAGCTTCTCGCTCATGGACGTGAAGCCGCGCAGGTCGCTGAACATGATGGTGGCCTCGATCCACTCCCCGCCCAGCTTGATCTGGCTGTCTTTCTCGATCTCGCGCCGGGCGCCCTCGGGGGCCAGCTTGCGGAAGGCCTCGCGCTCTCGCAGGCCACCGGTCATGTGGTTGAAGGCGGCGGCCAGCTGGGCCACCTCGTCTTGCCCCTCGACGACGGCTTGCTGCTCCAGGTCGCCTTGGCCCACCTTCTCCATCTGGTCGGCCAGGCGCTCGATGGGGCGGGTCACGGCGGCCGCCAGGCGGCGCGAGAGGAAGAGCCCGGCGGCCAGCGCCAGCAGGCCCAGCGCTCCCACCGAGACCATCAGCCCGGCGACCTGGGCCCGAACCCAGCCCAGGTCGCGCAGAAAGAAGACCTGACCGGCCTTTCCCAGGGGCAGCGAGCTGACCAGGTAGTGCTTCTCGCCCGAGTAGACCTCGCTGGTGCCCCCGCTCAGCCGGGTGGAGAGCGACTTGAGCAGCTCGGGAGCGATCGGGCGGCGCTGGCTGGACGAAGTCGACTCCACCCCGGACAGCAGTTTCAGCCCGCCCGGGGTATGGGCGGCCAGAACCATCGTGCAGCCGGCCGGCGCTGACAGGTTGCTGAGCCGATAGCCCTGCACCACCAGCCCGTTGGCCACCTGGTGCGTCTCGCTCACGCTGGTGGTCAGGGGAACCAGGGTCAGCATGTAGAGCTCACCGTCCACCAGGAGGTAGTCCAGGCGAGGCTTCAGCTCGGCCAGGGCCGGATCGAGCAGCGAGCGGGGCAATTCGAGCTGTTTGCGGCCCAGCTCCGGGTCCACCCAGGGCCGGCGCAGCTCGATGACAGTGCGAGCTTTCTCGGGGCTGGGAATGTCCACCAGCATCAGGAGCTCGGCCCCCTGCTCGCTCATGACGAACGAGCTGGCTTCGTCGGCCAGGGTATAGAAGGAGGCCTCGTAGTCCTCCTCCGAGCCGGGCCTGTCCCGAAAGAGCTTCTCATTGGCTCGCCAGAGGCGGATTTCCCCATCCTGCCCGAACTGCTCTCCGCTGAAGCTGAAAGCTAGAAAGTGAGGCTGCAGCGTCTTGAGGAACTCGGTCGGAGCTTGAGCCAGGCTCTCGCGCAGCTGGTGGGAGTAGCCCTGGTAGCTCTTGAATCCCACCAGCATTGTGGTGGAGGCGATCAGGGCCAGCAGCAGCAGTCCGATTGCGCCGCCCAGCCGGTCGCGCAGGCGGCGGGACTTCACTTCAGAACGATGTCCTTGACCTGCTTTCCTTCGCCCACGGTGACCTCGCCCAGCGTGAAGAACCTGGGGGTCGTGCGGGGATGCCAGGCCCTGAGCGTGTAGGTGCCGGGGGGAATATCTCCAATTGTGTATTGGCCGGACTCGTCGACGGTGGCGAAGCAGCGGTTGGGCAGCACCACCACGAAGGCATTCATCTGCGAGTGGATGCCGCAGAAGAGCTCGATCACCGTGGGAACCTTCCCTGCCTGGATGCTGAAGGTCTTGGTCTGGGGATTTCCCTTGCGATAGCGCGGAAACTCGAAGCTGGGCACGGTCGAGTAGACGTGGTGGAAGATCGGGTCGGAATTGGGGAACTCGACCTTGCTGCCGCTCACGATGGGGAGCACGTGGGGCCGGAAGATCTTCGACTGCTGGTTCATGGTGGCCCCTTTGGGAGTGGCCGGCAGCCCCTTGCCTTCCAGGAAGACCACCACGTTGGCCACCTCCTGGGTGACCCCGGTGCTCCCGTTGCCGCCCTTGCGAGCGACCTCGAGCTCGGCCGAGGTGTAGACATCGTCCACATTGCGACGCCCGGGAGGCGTCTTGGCGGTCTGGGCCTGCAGGGTCACCTTTCCGGTGATTTCGCCGGCCTGCACCTGAGTCGTCATCAGGGCCGCGAGAAGGAGCATCGAGAAGATTCGCATCCGCGTCTCTTCCTAGCGTCGCCTGGCATCCCTGCCAGGGCAGGAAATGCGCGCCGCACCCAAGAAACAAGACCGGAACCTGAATTCAATTCAACAAATTGAAGACAGACATTCAACCTTGCGCGGAGGGGTTTTCCAAGTGAACAAGACGATTCTCGGCCTGGCACTGGCGGCCACGCTGTCCACCTCGGTGCTGGCGGCCCCTCTCTTCCCGGACGTGCCCGACAACCACTGGGCCAAAGACGCTGTGGCGGCCCTGGCCGCCAAGGGCCTGGTGGAAGGCTACCCCGACGGTACCTTCAAGGGCGACCGGGCGGCCTCGCGCTGGGAAGTGGCCATGATTGTGGCCCGCCTGCTGGCCAAGATGGAGCAAGAGCACGCCACCTTCGCCACCAAAGCCGAGTTGGAGGAGCTGCGCAAGCTGGTCGAGGCCCTGCGCGAAGAGCTGAACGCGCTGGGCGTGCGGGTCACCAATCTCGAGGAGAATACGGCCCGCATCGACAAGCGCGTCACCGAGCTCGAGCGGGTGACCTTTTACGGCAACATCACCGTTCGGGCCGGCACGCAGAGCTTCAAGAATGTGGGCAGCGCCCAGAGCGACCCCACCGCGCCGCTGGTTAACTACCAGGCAGCCGTGGGCACGGTGGTCGGCGCCGGCGACGTGGTGCCCGGGACGGGCGCCAACTTCGATCCCTTTGCTTTCGGCGTGTTGCCGGTGGTCAACTGGGGCAAGGGCACGCCTTTGACCAGCGGCCAGACCTTCACCAGCGACATGCGCCTGGGTCTGAAGGTCAAGGTCTCCGACGACATCCGAGGCGAGATCGAGTTTGCCGCTTACACCGCCCAGGGCGACGCGTTGGTGGACGTCTACTACGGCACACCGGCCTCCTATCTGCTCAATCCCTTCACCGCTCTCTCCACGGTCACCGGCGGGCTGGCCGGCACGCAGCCGGTCAACCACCGGCCCTTCACACGCATGGTGCTCGATCACGTCTGGCTGCGCCACGAGCCGAGCCGCACCGAGCTGACGCTGGGTACATTCCTCAACACCGACTACGACCCGCTGGTCTACGTGCCGATGATCAACCCGGGCGCCTTCGGGCCCAAGTATCTGGGCAGCTATGGCGCTCAGGTGCGGGGCCAGGTGACCCTGGACGGCGAGGTCGATTCGGACGGCAACGAGACCCGCTACACCTGGATGGACTACGAGGTGATGGGAACGGTTCTGCCCGACCGCAACGGCGGGGTGGGCGGGGCCGGTTACTTCAACCACGCCGAGGGTGCCAACGTGGGCTTCAACTTCCACGACCGGCGCGGTCGGGCCCGGCTCAACTTCCTGCACGCCGGTCAGGACGCTTCCGGCGGCGCGGCCCTGCAGACCGGTCTGATCACCACCGTCAACGCCAACTCGCTGACTCCCTGGGTTAACCCCAACGGCTTCTACGCTGGCCAGGTGGGCGCCCCTGGCTCGGCCGTCATCGCCGGCATCGGCTCGGTTACCGATGTGCGACCGGTGCCCATGCCGGCCGCCTTCGACGGCATCAGCCTCACGCCGGGTCTGGCCAATGTCGGCAACGTGGGCCCGCAAGACCAGACGATGCTGGGCGCCAGCCTGAAGTATGTCTTCGACCACGAGGCCAAGCCGTTTTTGGGGGCCGAGGTCGGGCTCAGCGACTACCGCCCCCAGAAGAACTCGGGGTTTACCACCTCGGGCGAGGCCTGGCGCATTCGGGCCGGGGCCGAGCTGCTCGACGGCGACCTCAACCTGGAGGCCGAGTATCTCTCGGTCGATCCGCGCTACGACCCGTTCGTGCTGCAGATTCCCCGGGTGGGCGGGATCGGCCTGAACCACTGGCGCCCCTTCGACCTCAACCAGTATGGCAATCTTTACAGCCTGCACGATACCGAGCTGTTCCCTCATAATCGCGAGGGGGTTCGCTTCTCGGGCGACTGGGTCTTTGCTCGTTCCGACGAGGCACGCGGCCAGATGACTCTGGGCCGGCTTTTCCTCAAGTACGCCAACCTGAGCCAGCACACCACCTCATTGCAGGACGTTCGCTTCTCGCCCGGCTCGCTGGGCGGCGGGGTGCCCAACTCGTTCGTGCTCGGCTTCACCCCGGGCTTCGTCGAGCCGGCCTTCGGAGCCCTGTCCATCTTGACGTTTACCCCCGATGCCAACGGCAATCTCCTGGGCAACGTGCTCGAGAATCCGCGCGGTCGCATGGAGGGCCTGCAGGCGGGCATCTCCTACAAGTTCCTGTTCGACTCGGCCGAGGACAAGGACCCCTCGTCTCTGGGCATGACGCCCTCGTTTCAGTTCCGGCGCAACAACTTCTTCCGTAGCAGCAGCCTGGCTTCGCTGCGCCCGGGATTCGCCGGCATCGTGGGCGAGAATCAGAACTTTCAGAACTACACCTACCAGCTGATGCACGCCCAGCTCGACTACGACGCCAGCGAGTCGGTGGTGGTGCGGGTGGGCTATGACCAGTATGACCTGTTCGGCCACTGGGACCCCTACGGCACCTACGGAACCTACGCCGCGACCACGGGCCTGACGCGCTTCACCAACCTGGATACCACCATGGCCAACCCTTTCCTGGGCCTGGACTGGCAGATCGAGGAGAACACCAGCGTCAGCTTCGAGGGCCGCTACTACTCCACGCGCGATCACGTGCCGGCCAGCGTCTTCCCCACGCCCAGCTTTCCGGCCACCAACCTGCTCCTGCCGGCGCAGCGCTCGGCTCATCCCTTTAACTGGGAAGGCTTCCAGCTGACCACCGCGTTCAACTTCCGCTTCTAAAGTGAAGTGCTGAAGGTTTTGCAGTAACTGGCGCCGACAGACTTGTATGGAGGCGCCCCCGAAGGATAGGCAAAACCTTCAGCACGTAACGCTCAACACATTAGACCGCTCAGTTCGAGGACATGGGCAACGACCTTCGAACCTCCGCCTTGAGCCATGCGTGGTCGGGGTGGGCTCGGTCCCGAGTCGGTGTGTTGGATCACAGTTCGGGCTCGATCCTGGTGCTATAGTCCCACCCAAGAGCCTGACCGGGCTCAATCGAACAGGGGAGTTCGTGTATGCGCCATTTCGAGTTCAGTGAGGGTAGCTCCAACAAGTTCTGGGAGATCGACCTCCAGGGGGACAGCTTCACGGTTCGCTGGGGGAAGATCGGCACGGCCGGACAGAGCCAGACCAAGAGTTTTGCCAATGACGCCAAAGCCCAGGTCGAGCACGACAAGCTCATTGCGGAGAAGCTGGGTAAGGGCTACCAGGAGACGGGAGGGGCCGCAAGCGGAGCCCCGACTCCGAAAGCAGCCCCCGTCCCCAGGGCGACCCCGGCTCCCAGATCGGGTTCAGCCCCGGCCGCTGCCCCGGCCCAGGCCACGGCCACCGCCACGGCGGTACTGGAGCGACCTGTCTCCGACGCCGGCCTGCACTGGAGTCCGAGCGCTCGCAAGAAGATTCTGCCTTACCAGGGGATGAGCTCGCCGCCGGCAGCCCCCAGAGCCGATCTGAAGAAGTGTCGCACGCAGCTCGAGCAGGTGCGCGAGATCATCAGCCGGGTCGAGGTCGGGCATTTCGACCCCGCCTTCAAGGCGCTGGCCAATTCTGTGCAAGCGCGGTTTGCCGACGTGACCGGCCCTCTTCACGAAAGTCCCGAAGTGGAGGCGGGCCTGGCCGTCTGCCTGGCTATGAACGACAACTTCTGGTCCCGGGCAGATGATGTTGGGACCGCTGCCGTGCACCTGTGGTGCGCCGAACGGGGGGTGGTCTTTGCCACCCGGGCCCTGGCGGCGACCTTCAGCATGGGGACCGGCTACACCAGCCCGGGCAACTCCCAGGGAGGCTTCCTGGCCCCCCGCGGCAACAAGTACGGCTGGGACCGGACCTGCTTTGGTCCGCTCAAGACCCTCCGGACCCTGCTGGCGGCGAGCTCCGCTGGAGATTACGCTCAGGCTCAGGAGGCGGTCGCCCCCGTTTTCGTGACCGCTCCCAACTATGTCCGCTGTAACCTCGCCTTTCTTTTTCCCGACCGTCAAGACTGGGCCGAGCAGGCATTTGACGAAGGCCCCGAGATCACCAACCTGGTCAACCTGATGGCCAGCCTGCGCGACCCGGGACGACTGGAGACGATCGCCACCAGGCTGGCTGCGGTTCCAGGCTACATCCCCTCGGTTCCCCTCGAGGTGGTCCCGACCATGGTCGATCGGGTGGGTCCGGCGGCCTGGAAGACCGTCCACATCCTGTTGAGCGCTGCTGAGAAGGCCGACAACAAGCGTTTCCTGGCTGACAGCCTGCTGGCCATTCACTGGCCCGAGGTGGCTGAGGTCTTCGCCGGATTGCTCAAGGACAAAGTGCTGGGGGCACAGGCCAACGAGTTCTTCCAGGCGGCGCCCGAGGTGGGGCTGAGCGTCCTGGCTGCCCAGAAGTCGAGCGAGGCCCAGGCGCTGGTGCAGCGGTTGGCGGCCGCCAAACCTGAGGCTGCAAGGGCCGCGCTGGGCCAGGCCGATGGAGCGGCTCAGCGTCAGCTCGAGCAGAAGCTGGCCGGCCAGCAGGCCCAGGCCTCGGTGCCGGTGGCCCCCACGAGCGCCCTGCCCCCGAGCCTGGCGGCTCCGCCCTGGTTGGGGTCGGGCGGCCAGAAGCTGCCAGTGGTCAAGGGCTTGAGTGTGCCCAGTGGCCCCGAGGAGGTGCGCTGGGCTCCGGGCGAGCGCGAGAAGGCACTGGGCAAGCCGGATGTCTGCCACGGCAAGGACGAGGACAAGCTGTTCGCGCTCTTTGAGGAGTTCCGGGCCAAGCAGAAGGGCTGGTTCGTGGAAAGGCTGATGCAGTTCTCCAGTAAGGACCGGGCCATCAAGATCTGGAATACTTACCCTCCCGATTTCTGGAATCAGTATGACCTGCGAGGGGATGACAACCCGGCACTGGGCCTGCTGGCAGCTTTCGGGCTGGATGCGGTCGACGGTCTGCTGGGTGTGCTCAAGCTGGCTCCCGAGAACATCCACGGGGTGCTGGCTCACGTTTCCAGCCCGCGCCTGGCCCAGCTCTTCGCCGAGGCTCTGCAGGGCAAGAAAATCCGCGCTCTGGCCCAGCAGTGGCTGACCCGCAACGTCCGCGTCGCCTCGCTGGGGCTCACCCCCACCGCCGTCGGGCCCCACGGGAAAGCCCGTCAGACGGCAGAGAACGCCCTGCGTTACCTGGCCAGCAAGGGGCACCGAGACATGATATTGCATGTCGCGGGCCAGGAGTTCGGGGCGGAGGCTCGCGAGGCGGTCGGCGCCGTGCTCTCGAGCGACCCGCGCCTGGCACCGGGGATCAAGCTGCCGGCTCGACCATCCTGGCTTGAGCCCGCTGCGCTGCCGGCTGTGCAGTTGAAGGCGGGTGGAAGGTTGAGTCCGGAGGCGGTGGGACATCTGCTCACCATGCTCAGCCTGTCTACCCTGGAAGACCCGCTTCCCTGCCTGGACGAGGTGCGCGAAGCCTGTACCCGGGCGTCGCTGAGCGAGTTCGCCTGGGAGCTCTTCAGCGCCTGGCTCAACAGCGGTGGTCCCAGCAAGGATGCCTGGGCCTACAACGCCCTGGGCCTGATTGGGGGCGACGAGGCGGCTCGCCGGCTCACCCCCATGCTGCGCAAGTGGCCCGGCGAAGGCTTCAGCTCGCGGGCCGCCGATGGGCTCGAGGTGCTGGCCGGCATCGGCAGTGACCTGGCCCTGATGCACCTCAACTCGCTGGCCGAGAAACTTCGCTTCAAAGCCCTGCAAGAGAAAGCCCGGGCCAAGATCGCCACGCTGGCAGAGGAGCGCGGCTTGACGGTGGAGGAGCTGGCCGACCGCCTGGCGCCCGACCTCGACCTCGAGCCGGACGGCTCGCGGCAGCTCAACTTCGGCCCGCGCGCTTTCCGGGTGGGTTTCGACGAGCAGCTGCGCCCCTTCGTGCTCGATGAAGCGGGCAAGCGCCAGGGCGACCTGCCCAAGCCGGGCAAGGCCGACGACGCGACTCTGGCGGCCGAGGCTCAGGAGGTCTGGAAGGCGCTCAAGAAGGATGTCAAAGCCGTGGCTGCCTCGCAGCTCGCGCGCCTGGAGGTGGCCCTGATGCGCCGTCGGCGCTGGGCAGTGGAGCCGTTCCGGATGTTCATGGTGGACCACTCGCTGGTGCTGCACCTCTCGCGCCGGCTGGTCTGGGGCGCCTACGACGAGGCGGGCAAGCTGACCGGCACCTTCCGGGTGGCCGAGGACCGCAGCCTGGCCGATGTGCAGGACCGACCCTTCGAGCCGGGCGGCAAGGTGGGACTGGTGCACCCTCTGGAGCTGAGCGAGGAGGCTATCGGGGCCTGGGCCCGGCTGTTGGGTGACTACCAGCTGCTGCAGCCCTTCGCGCAGCTGGGTCGACCGGTTTTCCGGCCTACTCCGGCCGAAGCTCGCTCCAACGAGCTCACCCGCTTTGCCGAGCGCGAGGTGAAGTCGGGCTCGGTGCTGGGCCTGGAGAACCGCGGCTGGCGTCGGGGCTATGTCGAGAGCGCCGTGCTGACCGAGCTGCTCTGGACCTGCGAGCTGGGCGAGGTGGCCCTGCACCTCGACCCGGGCGTCTACCTGCCCGAGCCGCCTGTGAACCCGGTGCAGACCGGGCTGGTGCTCAAGCTGCCGGGCAACCATCTGATCTCCGAGCTCGATCCGGTGACCTTCAGCGAGCTCTGCGCGGCGCTCGAGCAGCTGGCTCCGGCCTGACCACCCCCCGGTGGCCCGGACCAGCCGGGGTCCGGGCCACCGGGGCCACCGCGCAGGAATGCAGACCCCGCCCCCTCGAAAGCTCATCGGTCACGAACGAAAGGGGCGCACCAATGCGAAAACGACTTGGCGTTGTTGGGGTAGGCTCGGCGGGCGTTCTCAGCCTCATTCACTTCTGCACCTGGCTCAACAACGACTGGGAGATCGTCTCGATCTACGATCCCAACAAGAAAATTCTGGGCATCGGTGAGAGCACCAATGGCGGATTCGTGGGCCTGCTCGAGAAAGGCACCCACTTCGCGCTCGGTCACCCCAAGGATCTCGATGCCCTGGATGCCACCCTCAAGTTCGGCAGTCGGTTCGTGAACTGGCGTGAGCACTCATGGGTCAACCCGCTGCTCGACGGCAACACGGCCATCCACTTCAACAACTTCTTCTTCAAGCAGTTCGCCTTCGAGCGCCTGCACAAGCTGTGGCCCAAGAAGTTCACCGTGCTCGAGGGCAATGTGTCCAGCATGGTCAACCACGAGGACCGGGTCACCCTGACCGTGGACGGCTCCGACCATGACTTTGACTACGTGCTCGACTGCATGGGCTTTCCGCCTGATTTCGAGGGCTATCACATCAGCGACTGCTCGCCGGTGAACCACTGCCTGATCCACAGCCAGCTGCC
>CAYYHB010000059.1:0-23561 GCA_964471395.1 uncultured Burkholderiales bacterium
GGCCGCGCAGGCCGCAGCCCGACAGCATCAACCCCAGCGCCGCCATCCAGGCGGCTGTCACGATCCGCTGCGTCAAGGTTCTCTTCATAGGTTCCTCAGAAGTCCGATTTTCGCGTTCCAGGTTTTGTGCTCGCTTGAATCAGTCCTGCTCAGGTTCGATTCCAGAGCAAGATGATGTAGAGCAGGGGGAGATAAGCAACCGACGCCAGCACCAGCTGGCGCGCCCTGCGGGTCGTTCGCTCGCGGGCCATGCGCAGGCCGTAAAACAAAAATCCAATTCCCAACAGGAAAGAAAGCAGGAAGTAGGTCAACCCGGCCATTCCGGCCAGCGTGGGAGCCATGCTGACGGGCACCAGCAAAAGGGTGTAGACCAGGATCTGAGCACTGGCCAGCGCCCCCTCCGGATCGACCACCGTGATCATCGGCAACCCCGCCCTGGCATAGTCTTCGCGACACAGCCAGGCGATACCCATGAAGTGGGGCAACTGCCAGAGGAACAGGATCAAGAAGAGTAGCCACCCCCCAAGCGTGACGGTGCCCTCGGCTGCCGCCCAGCCCACCAGCACCGGCAGCGCGCCGGGCACCGCCCCCACGAGGGTGCAGAGCGACGTGGTGCGCTTGAGCGGAGTATAGACCAGCACGTAGGTGATGACTGCCAGAGCAGCCAGTAAGCCCGAGAGCGGCTGAACCGCCAGGCCCAGGTAGAGGCAACCCCCGGCTGCCAGGACTCCCCCGAAAATCTCAGCTGCCACCGGATTCACCCGCCCGGCCGGCAGAGGACGATTCTGGGTGCGCCGCATGCGAGCGTCCACGTCCACTTCCAGCACATGGTTGAGAGTTGCCGCCCCGGCTCCCATGACGTAGGTGCCCATCAGCAGGTGGGCCAGCACGGCCCAACTGGGCTCGTTGGTGGCCATCCAGTAGGAGCAGCCGGCGGTAAAGGCCGCCATGGTCACCAGCCGGGGCTTGGTGAGCTCCATCCAGTCGCGGGTCGAGCCACGGGGCTCGGCGGCCGCGCGGGGCGAGCCGTCGAAGGTGGCCAGGCGAACGGCCCAGACCGCCAGCGAGAACACGATGGCAAGCACCAGAGCGCCGTTCATGACGTGGAGACAGGTGGGCAGAAAGCCTCGAAAGCTCCACAGGGTGGCCACGCCCAGCACCACCTGCAGGCTCAGCAAGCCCACCAGGGCCAGAGCCAGCTTGCGCAGCCTGCCGTCCTGCTGGTAACGAAGGATCTCATAGACCAGGTATCCGCATGCCAGCGATACCAGCAGGGCGCCCACGCGGTGGGCGAAGTGGACGGCGTCGGCGGGGGTGCTCATGATCGGGATGATGCGCCCGCCGGTCAGCGGGAAATCGACAAATTTGAGGCCGGCGCCCATGTGGCGCATCACGGCTCCCAGCACCAGCTGACCCACCACCGCGGCCAGGGCCAGAAAAGCCCCTGTACGCAAGCGCCCGGCCCGCTCGAGGGGGCCGGGCCGATTCCAGCCGGGTGAGGTGACCAGCACCAGGGCCACCACGGTACACAGGAAGAACTGCGCCAGGCAGCCGTGGGCCACAGAGACGGCAGTGGGAAGCTTCAGCAGCACCGTCAGGCCACCCAGAAGGCCCTGGATGATCACCAGCAACAGGGCCAGCCAGGCCAGTCGGCGCACCAGCTTCGGGGTGCGGGCGAAGCTGGTCCAGCAGGCCAGCACCAGGGTCAGGAAGCCCACCAGACTTGCTACCAGGCGGTGTCCGTGCTCGTAGAGCACGCCTCCTACCATGGCTGGGAAGAACCCGCCGAAAGAGAGCGGCCAGTCGGGCACCGCCAGCCCCGAGCCCGTGGTAGTCACGGTGGCGCCGATGAAGATCAGCAGGGCAGTAGCCAGCGCAAGTCCGCGGGTGAAGGCGGAGAGCGCGGGCGAAACAGCGTTCGGCCGACTGGTCTGGTCTGTCATAAAGGAAAAACCGCTGGAGCGGCTGGCGTACATTGTGAAAGATTTCACGGGTCTGGTCAATCAGGGAAAGCCCTGACGGGAAACCGGCGTCGAATCTTGCTCTGAAGCCGTTTCCTGGCCGTTCGGGCTTCGCGGGAGCGACTCGTCTTCCCTGTGGCATGGCGAACTGTTAACCTGCCGGCAAAAATCCCATCTGGCGGCGCATCTCGTACAGCATCACCGTGCCCGCCATGGCCACGTTGAGCGACTCGAGTCCGGCCGCCATGGGCAGGGTCACCGCCTGGCCTCGCAGCTCTTGCAAGCCATGGGCCTCATTGCCCAGCACCAGCAGGCTCCGGGTCGGGAAGCAGGTCTGGAAGACCGATTGCCCTCCACGCACCACGGCGCTGAAGACGGCATGCTCGGGCAGGGGCTCGAGCAGGCGCGTCAGAGGAACGCTGAAGAGGGCGCCGGCCGAGGCGCGCACGGCCTTAGGACCGAAGGGATCGGCGCCCTCCTCCCCAACCACCACCGTGCAGGGAGCCACCGCCGCCGCGGCCCGCACCAGGGTGCCCAGGTTGCCGGGGTCGGCGATGCGATCGAGAAAGAGCACCAGGTCGTGCCAAACCACTGGAGCGGTCGGCATTCTGGCTATCGCGAGCACGCCCTGGCAGGTGCTGGTCGCAGCGGCTCTGTCGAGCAGCTCCTCTTCGACCAGGTAGACCTGACTGCCGCGGGCCTCCCAGCGGAACCCCACCTCCTCGTGACGCGGACTGACCAGCACGATTTCCAGCGGGTAACCCGCCCGCTCGGCCGCGCTCAGACAGCGCAGGCCCTCCACCAGAAAACGGCCGGTGGCCCGGCGCTCGCGAGCCTGATCCAGGCGAGCCACCTCCTTGAGGAGGGGGTTATGCCGCCCCAGCGCCTTCAAGCGGCTCGAAGGCTCGCTTCAGAAATGAGCGCGGCGCCGTTCAACAGATTCTCGACAGTCCCGCGCATTCTGATTCTGAGCCGATCAGGGCACGGGACTGTTGCAGGGCCAGGCAGAGGTAACGCTCGCGCAGCTCCAGCACCAGCCGATCGGCAACCAACTCGGCCAGCACGGGCCGCAACTCGCTCTCCTGGGCCCCGGTCAGCTCCACCAGGCGGGCCAGATTGAGGGGCTTACTCATGGTCTCCCGCACCACGCACGCTTTCAGGCCCTGGCAGCGGTAAGTCACCTCGGGCGGCCGGCGGCCGTCGCGCAAGAGCACCGCGTCACCCTGGTCCTCCAACCACAGATAGGGGCGCTCGGCCCGCATCCAGGCCTGCTGCCAGGCTCGAATCACCTCCACGGTGCGCCGGTAAAGCGCTTGCATCTCGCGCGGGACCTCGCGGTCGAGCTGATACTCGTAGGCGATCTTCTCGATGTCGAGAGCGTCGGGGTAGATGTCCCGGTAGAACTCGTCGGCGCGCCAGTTGCGAAAGCCGTAGCGCTCTTTCTCATGGTAATAGGGCGAGAAGCGCACGAAGGAGAGCTCGATGGCAAAAGGCGGATCCAGGTGGGGGATCAGCTCGAGGTGGTGCAGCTGCCGGGTCAGATCCTCAACCGTGGCGTCGGGAAAACCCAGAATGATGTTGTGGCTGACCCGCACGCCTCGCTCGGCGCAGCCCTTCATAAACATCAAGTTGTGAAAGGTGGTGGTGCCTTTGCTCATCTTCTCGAGCAGGGCATCGTCCATGCTCTCGATACCCGGCTGGATGAGCTGCACGCCGGCCCGGGCCAGGATGTCGAGGTGCTTGTCGGTCAGCGCCGTGCGCACCTCCACGAAGGGGATGCGCAGGCGCGGATGGATGCGGCGCAGCTCGGGAAAGATCTCCTGAATCATGGGCGCGGTCACCAGGTCGTCCACCACGTAGAAGGCGGGCGTGGTGCCAGCCGGTGGGGTGGCGCGGTCGGGGCCGGGGGTATAGTAGCGCTCGACCTGGGCCTTCACCTCGGCCAGCACGCGCTCTTTGGAGCGGCGGCGGAAGATTCCGTGGAAGGTGAAGGCGCAGAACTTGCAGGTCAGCTTGTCGCCCCAGGCGCAGCCGCGGCCCATCTCGATGGGCAACACTCGCTCCATAAGGCCGCGGGTGCCCGAGTCGAGCCCCTTCAGGGCTTCGAAGTACTCGTCGTAATCGGGAAAAAACTCGTCGTCCAGGTCGTGCTTGACGGGGCAGAGCGCCGAGCGGCGCACCTCGTCCCGATAACGGTAGTGCACCCCGGGCAGGTTGGCCGGCTCGGCGCGGTCGAGCAGGCGCTCGACCAGGGGCACCAGCACTGGCTCCCCCTCCCCCACCACCCCGGCATCCAGGAACGGAAAGACGCGCAGCAACTCGGAAGCGCTCTCGTCGTGAATCTGCGAGCCCGCCCCCCCGAACACGATAGGCTTGTCGGGATGGCGCTCCTTCAAGCGCCGGGCCAGCGCCAGCGAGGCGTTGATCTGGGGGTAGGTCATGGTGAAGGTGAACAGGTCGAAGAGCGAGTAGTCGCGGGCCATCAGGTCGTCAAGCAGCTCGGGGACCAGCTCGCGCTTGATGGCCAGCAGAGAGGCGAAGGGGAAGCCGACCGTCTGGCAGTAGCCCTCGAGCCGCATGCTGGCCTGCCAGTCGCCGGCCACGCCCGGCTTGAAAGGTCGCTCGGAAAAGAGCCATTCGTAGACCATGCTGGGCACCTGGGGGGTGTACTGCACGTGGAAGCCGCGCTTTCGCATGCGGGCGTAAAGCTCGATGTTGGGGTAGAAGCAGGTGGCCTCGAGGCCGCTCTTCTGCAGAACGCTCTTGAGCAGGCCCGTCTGGATGGAGGGCCGGGTGGCGGGCGCGAACGGCATGTTGAACAGGGCGACGCGCGGCATTCCCGTAAGTTCGGGGCCCGGGCGGGGCCGGCCTTCTGCACTCGCCCTTGCAGAATGCGCACGGCAACTCGCGGCACATCCCGGGTCGACCGCGCGAGCTCGCCGGAAATGCAGGCCCATGGGCGGGCATCCGTGCACACCGGCCCCGCCCTCCGAAATGTGCGGCTCCAGGCCGTTCCCGGCACATCCCGGTCGCGTGCGGTGAACAGGGAACTCTCGCCGCGTGGCCAATACCGCCCCCAATGAGCGAGACCCCGGTTCAGCGGGAGACGCCCTCCCCGGTCTTCGACGAGCTGCTACGGCTCTTGCGCGGGGCCCAGGCCGGGAGCGTTCCCAGGCCCCAGCTGCAACAGTTCGTCGAGCAGCTCACTCCCCGCTTTGTTCAGGCCCGGGAGGCCACCCGCCAGCAAATCGTCGGCCAGGGAGCTGAGCATATCGAGCGTTTCGCCGATCCCATTGCCCGCATCGAGGAAGCCTTCCAGGAGGTGGAGTCGGCCCTGCAGGCGGTCTTGCAGTTCGCCCGGAGTGGCCACGAGCAAGAGGGTCTGGTGGCGGTGCGCTGGGTGATCCGGGCAGCCTGGAACCAGGCCACCGCCATGGACGCCTACCAGCAAGCCGAGCTGGCCGTCGGTCCCAGCCGCATGCCGCTGGTCAACCTGATGGTCAAGATGAAGGAGAGCTTCCAGGCTGGAACGGTCAGCCGCACGGAGTTCGAAGACGCTGTCCGAGGCGCCATGAAGATGTGCTCGGAGGCCCAGCAGGAGATGCGCGCCAAGCCGGATCTGAGCAACGCCGAGGAAGGCGTGCTGGGCGCTTACGAGCGCCTCAAGAGGATGCTGGGCGAGCTGCTGGGCGCCATCGGGCAGGGGGAGGAGGCTCTCGAGGCCGCTCTGACAGGGGTAACAGACGCCTCCGAGACCGTGCGCGCCGCCATGGAAGAGCTGAACACCCACATCTTCACAACCGGCCCCACGAAAATGCCGCACGCCAACCTGGTGCTGAACATCATGGCCGCCCACCAGGCCCAGCAAGTGCCCGACCAGGTGCTGCTCAACGCCCTGGGAGTGTTCCGCAAGGGCATGGAGCAAGAATCGGGCGAGGTGGAGCGCATACTCAGCCTGCCGACGACCTCGAGCGCCATTCAGGACCAGGCCCAGAAGACTCGGGAGGCTTACGAGCTGCACTGGCCGGCCATCGACCTGGCCGAGAGCTATGCCGGCGGCCAGGTCGAGCAGTATGAGCCGGCCCGCCAGGCCCTGATCCAGGCCTCGGAGGCGCTGGCCGCCTGCAAGGAGGCTTTCGAGCAGATCGGCGAGCTGGAAGGCAAAGTGCTGTGCGTCAAGTGCGGCGCCCCCAACGCACCCGGCGATCGGGCCTGCGCAAAGTGCGGCGCCCGCATGGTGCCGACCGGGGCCGGTACTTCCACGATGTCCTTGCAAGAAGAGGGCGGGGAAGTCCACGGCGGGGAGCTGGTCATGACCGAGAACCTGCTGCGCCTCTTCCAGGCGGTCAACGAGGTGGCCGAGCAGAAGCTCGAGCCAGACGAGTTCGGCGAAGTGCTCAACTGGATGGCCGAGCTGGTGCAACAGCATCTGCTGGGCGTGCCCCAGGCCCCTGGTTTCAGTCGCGAGGGCCTGAGCGAGGAGCAGTCGGCCGTCGTGGGCGAGTTGGAGGAAGAGCTTGCCCGCCAGAGGGAAGAAGTGGTGGAGGGTGCCGAGGAGCTCATGGCCGGGTTGAACCGGCTCAGCTGCTACCTCGACGAGCAGGACAAGGAGCACCTGACTTCCGGTGTGCGGATGGTACGCGATGCGGCCGTTCGCGTACAGCGAGCCCAGCGGGCCATCGACGAGGTGGCCGCCAACGTGGAGAGCGCACGCCGGGGCGAGGGCCCGGCGGAAGAGGAGCAAGAGGACGAACAGCAGGGATCTCCGATCGCCTGAGCTGTCCGGCTGGGCCCGGCGCATCCTGGAGGGCTATCAGCAGGGGCTCTTCCCCATGGCCGCCCGAGAGGACGGCCGCCTGCGCTTCTATCACGCCAATCCACGCGGAATTCTGCCCCTGGATGGGCTGCATGTGCCCCGTCGCCTGGCCCGCCGCTTGCGCAAGCACCCTTTCACGATGCGCATCGACAGCGACTTCCCGGGGGTGGTGCATGGCTGTACCGAGCGCGCCGAAACCTGGATCTCGCCAGATTTGCTGGAAATCTACACCTTCCTCCATGAGAAAGGATTCGCCCACTCGGTGGAAGCCTGGCAGGAGGGCCGTTTGGCGGGCGGACTCTACGGGGTAGCCATCGGGGGGGCGTTCTTCGGCGAGTCCATGTTCGCCCGGGTGGATGACGCCTCCAAGGCCTGCCTGGTGCACCTGGTCGCCCACCTCAACGAGCGCCGCTATCGGCTGCTCGACTGCCAG
Source organism: uncultured Burkholderiales bacterium (assembly GCA_964471395.1). Classification (GTDB taxonomy): domain Bacteria; phylum Vulcanimicrobiota; class Xenobia; order Xenobiales; family QWHO01; genus QWHO01. Next base: position 7,211 of record CAYYHB010000059.1, read on the forward strand.
ATGGTCACCGAGCACACGAAGAGGTTCGGGGCCATCTGGATTCCCGAGTCGGAGTATCTCGACCGACTGGAGAAGGCGCTGCGACTCAAGCGACGCTTTTGGCCGTGAAGGACGCACGATTGACAACTCGCAAGAGGTAAACTAAGGTTAGTTCATGCGCCAGGTCAATATCCACGAGGCCAAGACGCGCCTCTCCGAGCTGATCGTTGCCGTGGAGCAGGGAGAGGAAATCCTGATCGCTCGCAACGGCGCGCCGGTTGCGCGCCTGGTTCCGCTGCAGCCTGGGCATCCCCCCCGGGTGCCTGGAGCAGACAAAGGTCTGTTCACCGTTCCAGACGCGTTCTTTGAGCCATTGCCCGACGACTTGCTCGGGGCTTTTTGGTGCGAGCACTCCTAGATACCCATATCCTGCTATGGTGGGGCCTCGACGATCCTCACCTGACTCCGAGCATCAGGAGCTTCGTTGCTGACGGGGCAAATCAACTGTACTGGAGCGCTGCCAGCTCGTGGGAAGTGGCGATCAAATACGCTGCTGGCCGACTCCGGCTTCCTGAGCTGCCGGAGCAATTCATCCTGACACGGCTTGCCCGCTATCGGGTTCAGTCGCTGCCCATCCTGGACACCCATGCATTCTGCGCAGGCCAGCTCCCCAATCACCACCGCGACCCGTTCGACCGCGTGCTCGTTGCCCAAGGCCTGGTAGAAGGGCTGGCGATTGTGAGCTCGGATGGTTTGCTCCGCTCCTACGGAGTGCAAATTATCGATTAGATCCCCGTTCACTGCGGTAAGGTCGGAGGAAAGTTCACACCCGGGTCATCCTCTCACCGCCGCCCACGGCTACACTCGGCCTGCATGCAGGCGATTGCCCCTCTCAAGAAGTGGACGGTGCTGGTCTGGTCGGCTTCCGACAACGACCTTTATGCCTATCAGGTGGCCGACCTGGACGAAGCTGAGAAGGTGGGCTGCTCGGACACGTTCCAGATGGTGGCCCAGCTCGACCACCGGCTCAACCCCGATCCGACCGGCCCCCGCAGCGTGCAGCGGCTCGAATTGGCCCCCGACGACCAGCCCGGCTTGCGCTCTCCGGTCAAGATGGACCTGGGCGAGATCAGCATGTCCCGCCCCGAGGCCCTGGCCGACTTCATCCAGTGGGGCATGAAGAACTACCCGGCCGAGAACTACTGGCTGGTGGTCTCCGACCACGGCGAGGCCTGGAAGGGGGCCTGCCAGGACGACGGGCACGAGGACTGGATGAGCCTGCCCGACCTTCAGAAGGGGCTGGAGCTGGCCCGCGAGGCGACCGGGCGCAAACTTGACCTCTTGAGCTTCGACTGCTGCTACATGGGCAGCCTGGAGGTGGCCCACCAGTTGCGCAACGAGGCCGGCATCATGATCGCCTCCGAGGAGGAGATGGGCTACATGGGCCTGCCCTATGACCGTCTCTTGCAGGATATGGACCACTCTCCGACCGAGCTGGCCCGGCGCGTGGTGAAACTGGCCTCAGAGGGGCCTATCAATGAGATACCCACCTCTGCTGCCATCGACCTGAGCCGCGTGGGAGCGGTCAGCGAGGCTGTCAAGGAACTGGGGCAGGCGGTGCTGGCCACCTCCTCCGACCTCACCGGGGCGGCTCGGGCGACCCAGACCTTCTGGCAGTATAAAGACATCTATGACCTGACCGTGCAGATCCAGCAGCGAGCCGACCAGGACGAGCGCCTGCGCCAGGCCTGCCAGCAGGTTCAGAGCGCGCTGGACGAGGCGGTGCTGGCAGAGCAGCACGCCCCCACGCATCCTGGGGCCCACGGACTGCAGATCGAGCTCGACCCCGACGCCGCTGAGCGCCAGGACGGTTCGGCCTACGGCGAGACCGCTTTCGCTACCGAGACGGGCTGGGCCGAAGCGGCCCGCAAGCTTACCCTGGCCTGATCGGGCTGTACACATGTCGGCAACAGCAAGTTCACGCCCGGCAAACTCGTCAGCGACTATACTCTTGCCGGAATGAATACGATCCTGAACGTGCGCCCGATGAGCGCAGGCTCGAGCCCCTGGGGAGCGGTCTGCCCCCGCAAGGAAGAGGGCGAGCCTCTGTTGCCCGAGGACCAGTTCCTGGCCGCTGCCCGCAGCACCTCGCGCGCCGGCGCCCCGGTGCAGCTGTTTCCCCAGCAAGGCGTGGTGGAAGCGGCCACGGTAGGAGCCATGGCCCCCGGGGCCACCACCGTTCCGGTTCAGATCCTCATCATGGGCCCTCCGGGCAGCGGCAAGGGCACGCAGGGGGCCATGCTGGCCGAGCGCTACGGCGTCCCCCACATCTCCACCGGCGAGTTGCTCAGGGCCGAGGTGGCCAGCGGCAGCGAGCGCGGCCAGCACATCGACTCGATCATCAAGGACGGCAACATGGTCGGCTCCGACCTGATGTATGAGATGCTGCTCGAGCGCATGAGCCAGAACGACTGCAAGAAGGGCTTCATCCTCGACGGATTCCCGCGCCAGTTCGAGCAGGTTCCCATGTTCCGGGCTCTGCGGCGCGAGCTGGGCTTCGACGATTTTATCGTGGTGGGCCTGGAGGTCCCCGATTCCGAGACCCACGCCCGTCTGGCCATACGCGGCCGGGCCGACGACACCCCGGAGGTGATCAGCCACCGGCTCGAGGTCTACCACAGCGAGACGCGCCCGGTCATCGAGTACTTCCGCTCCGAGGGCGAGTATTTCGGGGTGGACGGCGTGGGCACGCCGGAAGAAGTCAACCAGCGCCTGCAACAGGTGATCGATACCCCGCAAGACCTGCGCCCTCGCTGAAACTCGCTTCCCGGGAGGGGATGTGGGACCTGGCCGGAAGCTAGCCGCATGTCCGAGATCGCTCGCTACACCTGCCCATTGCTCCTGACGAACGTCCTCTTGATCTGGCTCTTTCTCCTGATTCCCGGCCTGCTGGCCGGGCTGGGGGCTTACCTTACCCGGGGAAGCTGGGTGCGCATCGTCGGCGCGAGCGTCGGCGCTGCTAGCCGAGACATCCTGGTCTTAGTGGTAGCGACGTTCGTTCCGGACTCGGCTAAGAACCCGGAGTACGCGCCCTACTATAGCTGGTTCGTGGCCTATCTGTGCGCGTCGGGGGCGGCGGTCATGAGCTGCCTATCACCCTACCGCGGTAAGTTGCTCTACTTCATGGCGGGAGTGGGCGGCTTCGCGGGCCAGTTCATCCTGCTCTACACCAACCAGAGCCAGAAGCTTCTCCGCCGGCTCATCCTCCGGTCCTAGAAGCGCGCTTTGACAAGCGTTTGCGGAAACCTGCAGGCGCACCGGCGCCTCAGGTCAGTCCCGCCTCTTGCTTGAGATGCTCCAGGTCTTCCTGTACACCAAGCTCGCTGGCCCAGCGCTCGAGATAACCCCAGTCCAGCTCACGAGTTTGCATGATCCCCAGCACGTCTCGCCACTGGCGCTCGCTGCGCGAGGAGATGGCCCATTCGAGTTTGGCCAGGATGACGTCCTCGGGGCTGGCTACCCAGACGAGCTCGCCATTCATGTCGACCTGCCGACGACGCTCGAACTCGGCCCTGCTGAAGGGCCTGGGCTTGAGCACCATCAGGTCGGCCTTGAATCCGGTAGCGAGATCGATCACGTTGAACTGCGAGCGTCGCAAGACGGCCTCACGGGCGGCTTCCCGGCTGACATAGTACTGGTCTTCCGGCAGTTGGGCCAGTAGCACGTCGAGTTGCTCGAGACCGACCTCGACGATCAGGTCGAAGTCCTGCGTCGACCGAGGTTGACCGTGATGACTGCTGGCCACCGAGCCGGCCACCATAAAGGGCAGACCGGCCCGCTGAAGGGCCTCGACCAGTCTGCTCAGGAAGGTGCTCACGGGGGCAGCAGCGGCTCGCAGGGCCAGGCCTTCCGGAACAGGTCGTCGCCCAGCGTCATGCGGCGCAGGGCCATTTCCACCTGCTGCTCTGAGTACTCGGGATGGCGACTGCGAATGCCGCTCCGGGTATACTCGCGACAGGCCTCGCTCAGCTCGAAGCAGATCTTGACCTTTTGCGCCCCCGAAAGCGAGCGCAGCACGGCCAACTGGACCGACTCGGCTTCAGGGCTGGTGTCGCGCGGCCTGAGATCCATCTCCACCGGAACTTCCCCGCCCGGACCGGCACTCCTCGCCAGGAGAAAAACCCATACCAGGACATCGATTCCCTCATGCTGCCCGTCTTCAAACCGGATCGACCCCGGATCCATGTCCAGTTCTTTACCAGAACATTCAATCCAAGACCTTACGCCACAGAGAAATCACGGGAGGAACGACGAAATGGGAATCGGAGCTTTCTTTAGCAACCTGGTAACCCGGGCGACACCGGCGCTTCAGCAGTCCTTCATGAGCCAGGTGCAGCCCTATGGGCGCGGGACTCGCGCCCATGGGGCTGCGTCGTGATCGAACGACCGTCCGCCCTGCTTGGCCGCAGCGGCCTGCTGCTCGATAGTGTGAACGGCCTTGGCATCGTCACCGGCCCGGAGAAACGGCTTTAAGACGCTCTTCCCTGGCCGCCGGACGACTAGCGCTGGGGCGGGCAGTGGACTCCGCCGGTATCGCTGTTCCAGCGCCAGACCGGCTGCCCATCGGCTCCGTTGACGGTGATGTTCTCCAGGCGATTGACGTCGATGCGCGTACCGCCATTGCCCTGGCGATAGAGCACCTGGCCATCACTGCCGTAGATGGCGAAATTCTGGCTGCCGCCGTTGATGGTGGCGCTGTCATTGCCCCAGCCGCCGCCGCCGTCGATGTTGACGCGATCACGCCCGCCGGTCACGTTGTAGGTGAAGTTGTCCGAGCGCCACCCGCCTTCCATCTTCACCGTGTCGGCCCGGTCGCCGCCCTGAGCGGTCTGGTTGTTCCGGGCGAACCAGCCGCCGTCCTGAGTGATGTTGTTGCGGCGGTTCTCGTTGCCGATGGCGGTCTGGTTGTTCTCACCCGTCCAGGAGCCGCTCTGGGTGACGTTCTGGGCTCCCCGCGAGACCTGCTGGTTGGTGCCGCTACCCGAGACGTCCTGGCGCACCGTGGTGCCGCCGTTAGCCACCTGGACGTTGTCGCCCCCGCCACCCTGCTGATCCACGGTGGTACCGCGTCCGGCGTTGACAACCTGGGTATCGTTGCCGCTGCCGGCGCGCTGGGTGACGGTGCTGCCCCGGCCCACGTCGGCCTGCTGATTGTTGTCGCCGTGCCCGGCATCCTGATTGACGGTGCTGCCGCGACCGGCCTGCACGGTCTGGTCATCGTGGCCCCAGGTGGCCCACTGGTTGACGGTGCTGCCCCGGCCCACCTCGGCCGACTGGCGGTTGTCGCCGTTGCCGGCGTCCTGGTTCACGCGGCTGTGGCGTCCTGCCTCCACGCGCTGCTGATCATCGCCATAGCGGGCATCTTGATTGACCGTGCTGCCCCGGCCCACGCCGGCATACTGGTCGTTGTTCCCCGCTCCCGCGTCTTGATCGACCGTGACGTTGCGACCTGCGTCCACACGCTGAGAGTCGTCACCCCAGCGGGCTGTCTGGGTAATTCTGTCGCCCCGCCCGCCGTCCACGGTCTGGCGATTGTCGCCGAAGCCGCCGTGCTGCGTGATGGTATCCGGGCCACGCCCGCCCCGAGCATACTGGGAATCGTTGCCAAAGCCGCCATACTGCTCGATGGTATCACGGCCGCGCCCGCCGTACGCATACTGGCGGTCGTCGCCGAAAGAGCCGCTCTGGGTGATGTGGTCTGCTCCACCACGCCCGCGGGCCACCTGCAGGTCATTGTCCCAGCTCCCGTGCTGACGGATGCGCTCGCTCCACCAGTGACCCCGATGGCGCTCGGTATTCTCCACCGGGCCCTGCTCGAAGGGTCGCTGACGGGGCTCGTGCGGATGGTCGTGGGCGGGATGACCAGGGTGCTGCGGGTGGTGGCCGTGGTCATGATGGCCAGGATGCTGAGGATGCTGAGGATGGGGATGATGATGGCCGTGATCGCAGTGATGCGGACGGTCTGGCTGCGGCAGCGGATTGGGGTACTGCGGATAGCACTGGTGGGGATTGCCACCGAACTGGTCCTGCCAGGGTCGCACGTGCTGGTGATGGCAGCAGCACCGTGGCTGCTGGGGGAACTGCTGGGGAGGAAGCCCGTTGCCGGGGAAGGCGCCGGGATAAAGCGGATACCCGGCGGGGTAGCCCATCTGCATGCCCATATTGCCGTTGGCCGGGCCATAGCCGCCCATCATTTGCTGCATGAACTGCTCTTGCTGGGCTCGCTGCTGGTCCATCATGTTGTGCTGACCAACCGCCCCGCCCACGGTGCTGCCCAGCATGAAGCCGATCATGGCCCCCATGGGACCGCCACCGAGCACGAAGCCGGCGATCCCGCCCAGCACCCCACCGGCCAGACCTCCTGTCAACGGGTTTCCGAAGGCTGCTTTGGCGCCCTGGCCGATCTCCTTGGAGAAGAATCCGGCACCAGCGCCGATGGCCGCCCCGACCGGGCCGCCGCCCACCACGAAGCCGATGGCTCCACCGACGACGGCTCTTCCGATGCGCTCAAAAAAACCCATGACAGAAAACCTCCACTACGAGTTCCCTTGCATTTTCACGAGGGCGCCCGTTCTGTCTAGGGGTTTTGACGAAAGTTGAGCGGCAGGCTGGCCTGAGCCTCCAGCTCGAGGCTGGAGCGCCAGCCCAGGCGAGCCGCCTCCCAGCCGGCTCGGGCGATCATGGCCGCGTTGTCGGTGCAGAGAGCAGGTGAGGGAACCACCAGACGCAGGCCCTGCTCGCCGGCCTGGCGGGCCAGCTCCGAGCGCAGCTCGCTGTTGCAGGCTACTCCCCCTGCTACCGCAATAGTGGAAACGCCTTTCTCGCGGGCAGCCCGCAACAGCTTGGTGGCCAGTACCTCCACCACGGCCGCCTGAAAGCTCGCGCACACATCCTCCACCGGCACATCGGGGTGAGCCTTGCGCTCCGTCAGCACGGCCGTCTTGAGGCCCGAAAACGAGAACTCGTAGCCTCGATCAAGCATCGGGCGAGGAAGACTGAGCGCGTCGCGCCGCCCAGAATGGCTCAACCGATCCACCAGCGGGCCTCCGGGATAGCCCAGCCCGAGCAGCTTGGCCACCTTGTCGAAGGCCTCGCCGGCGGCGTCGTCGCGGGTGCTACCCAGCACCTCCAGGCCCTCCCAGGAGGGCAGGTGCACCAGCAGAGTGTGCCCCCCAGAGACCAGCAGGCACACCAGGGGGGGCTCGAGCTCGGGCTCCTGCAGGAAAACCGAGGCCAGGTGACCTTCCAGGTGGTTGACCCCGATCAGGGGGCGATCCAGCGCCAACGCCAGCGTCTTGGCAAAGGCCACACCGAGCAGCACCGCGCCGATCAGGCCCGGTCCGCAGGTGACCGCCACCAGGTCCAACTCGTGAGCGCCAACGCCCGCCTGGCTCAAGCACTCTTCGTAAAGCGGGTTGAGCACCTCCAGGTGCTTACGACAGGCAAGCTCGGGCACCACCCCGCCGTACTTCTTGTGCAGCTCGGCCTGCGAGGAGACCAGGCTGGCCCGAATCTTTACCCCGTCTTCGAGCACGGCCAGCGAGGTCTCGTCGCACGAGCTTTCCACTCCCAGGACGAGGCGCGCAGAGCAGGGGGTCAGCCGCTGGTGGGTCACGTCAGGGTGCTGGCGATCTGCTCCAGCCGGGCCGCAAAGCTCCGAGACTGGAGGTTGCCGGCCCACATGATCACGGCGTCGTGACCGCTCTCGTAGTAGCCCTTGCGCACCCCGATCCGGGCGAAGCCGAAGCGGCGATACATCTTGAGGGCCACCTCGTTGTCCACCCGCACCTCCAGCGTTGCCCAACGGGCTCCCAGCCCCTGGCAGCTCAACAGCAGGTGGTAGAGCAGGCGCTTGCCCAGCCCGCCCCCCCGCCGAGCGGGGTCGACAGCGATGGCGGTGATGTGAGCTTCGTCGAGCACCAGCCAGACTCCGGCGTAGCCCAGCACCTCCTCGCCCTGGCGGGCCACCAGATAGTGGGCCGAGCGGTTGGTCTTGAGCTCGTTGAGAAAGGCCTCATCAGGCCAGGTCGTGGCGAATGAGCTGCCCTCGATGCGGCGCACGCTGACGACATCGCCCTCACGCATGGGCTCGACCACGATCACGGCAGGCTCAGATCGCAACGCGGGTCCAGGAGCTGATGGCCACGGGCGCGGCCACGATTTCGGGGGCTCGGGCGAAGAGGGCCTTGATGTGGGGGGTCTCCAGATGACGTGCCAGGGCCTCGGGACTGGCCCATCGCTCGATCATCAGAAAACGGGTGGGCACCTCGGTCGATTGGTGCAGCTCATACTCCAGGCAGCCCTCCTCCGCTCGCGTGGGACCCACCACGGCGGTCATGGCGGCCACCAGCTCGTCCTCCTTGCCTGGCTGCACCTCGATGTTGGCGGTTACGCGGATCATGGACTTCCTCCCGAATGAATCTGCACCTCGGCGGCCCGCACGTAAGCCGGCTCGAGCTCATTCCAGCTCGAGGCCGTTCCCTCTCGGGCCAGCAAAGCCACCTGGCCGGCCCGCACCCACCAGAACGGGCGAGCCGCGGCCCGCGCCGCCGAGGGGAGCTGGCCGTATCGCTCGAGGGCGTTTCCCGTCACCAGGCATTCCCCCTGCCGGGCCACCCAATCGGGCCACTCGGCAGCCGACAGCAACACGTTCGAGGTGAGCCGCTGACCGTCTTGGAAGGCTGCCGCCACTACCTCCCCTTTGCGAACGTCGCTGGCGGCCACCACCACCTCCCGCGTCGCACAGCCGGCCGCCAGAGCCTGCAGGGCGTCCACCGCCACGACCGGCCGGACCAGCGCCTGGGAAAGAGTGCGCGCGATCAGAACTCCCAACCGCACCCCCGTGAACGAGCCCGGGCCCACTGTGACGCCCAGCCGGTCACACTGGCTCAGCTCCACCCCGGCCAGCCGGGCCACCTCTCCCAGAGCGGGCGACAGGCTGCGCAGCTGAGTACGCGGCTGCCGGCTGACCAGCTCGGCCAGCACCTCGGCATCACGCGCGACGGCCACCGACCAGCTCTCGCCGGTGCAATCGAGGGCAGCGATCAGCACACCGCCTCCAGCAAACGCTCCGGCTCGGGGCCGATGGCGCTCAAAGCCACCCGGCGCCCCACTTCGAGTAGCGAGAAGCGCAACTCCAATCGCTCGGGGGGGAGCGCTTCCAGCACCCGCTCGGACCACTCCAGCAGCACCACGCCGTCGTCACACTCCTCAAAGCCCAGCTCCAGGAGATCGCGCGCCGAATCAAGGCGGTAAGCGTCGAAATGGTAGACCGGCAGACGGCCCTGGTAAATGTGCTGCAGCACGAAGGTGGGGCTGGTGACGCTCTGGCTCACCTCTAGCCCGCGGCCGATCCCGCGGGCGAAGGTGGTCTTGCCCGCCCCCAGATCGCCATAGCAAGCCAGCATCACGGGCTGGTCGATGAGACGGCCCAGGCGCTCCCCCAGGGCCTCGGTGTCTTCAGCGGTCAGGCAATCAATCGTCTTTGCTGCCAAAAAATGCCACGGCCAGACCGATGGCCAGACCGGCTCCCACAGCCAGGGCTGCGCCCGTGGTGGTGTCGGTCTTGCGAGTGTGCTCGAGCTCGGGCTCTCGGTATTCGCCAACCTTCTCCTGCTTGATGTCGGGCCGGTGGTGATGATAGTAACCACCGATCCGCCAGGAGGTCTTTCGCTCGTAGCGCCCATCAGCCTGCTTCACGTAGCGCTCGCGGGGCTCGGGGATGGGTACCGTGTACTCGGTGCAGCCCTCCATGCGGGGATGGTTGATGGGCCGGTCGTGCCAGACCTCCTCCACCCGATCGTTCTCGGCGCTGCGAAAACCGAGCACCCCGCCGGTGACAGCCCCGGCCACGGCCCCCAGAACCGTTCCCACCGGCCCACAGCAGCTGCCGGCCGCGGCTCCGGCCGTCAAACCGCCCAGAATGGCGTAACCTACCGAGCGCTTCTTGGGGTCGTAAGGCTTCTCGCTCAGGGTCTCGGTGACGGTCTCGAGACGCGGGGCGCCCTGCTCATCGTAGACGGGCACATCGCGATAGACCTCCACCGGCCCGCCCTCATTGGTGTCGTGCTTCTTGACGCTGCCCAGGCCGTGCTGGGGCAGCAGGCCACGCCCCTCGACGTAATCGCGGGGGACGCTGCCGAGCCGCTCGCGGGTGGTGACAGGGCGATCATAGGTGCGCGTGACGGTTGTTCTGGTCATGCTTGCCAGTCTACCGGGATCCGGGCCGGGTGTTGTGGAACGGATGTTACGAATCGGTTAGAGGAGGCGCGGCGTGGACGAGCTAGGCGGAAAAGCCAAAGACACCCTGATGAAAGGGTGGGGATTCCTCAAAAACCGGGCCAAGGAGACGATGGACGTCACCAAGACGGCCGGTCAGCTGCGCGAGCTGCAAAAGCGGCATGGCGAGCTGATCAACGACCTGGGTCACCGGACCTACGCCATGGTGCAGAGCGACAAGGTCGACATGGACGGCCTGCGCGAGCGCTGCAAGGAAATCGAAACCCTGGAGAAGGAGATCGAGCAGCTTCAGGTCGACCTGGGCGAGAAGAAGGCCGAATTCAAGGAGAACTTGGGGGATGCCATCCCGCGGCGGCGCACCTGCCCTCGCTGCAACGCTCCCCTGGGCCTGCTCGACCAGGAGTGCCCTCGCTGCGCTCCGGCGCCGGAATAAGGTGCGTGCTGGAACGAAGTCCCAGCGGGTTCGCCGGATTGTGCTGATGGGCACGACCAGAGGGAGGGCCCATTAGCTTGGACATCAAGCTCAAGCCTTCCGACCTGGTGGTGGTGCTGGTCACCCCGCAGGGGGACGCCAACGTCGGAGCCGTGGCCCGCAGCATGTCCTGCTTCGGGGTCCGAGAGCTGGTGCTGGTCAGCCCTCGCCGGCCACCCGGCGAGGAGACCTACAACTGGGCAGTGCACGGCAAGAAAGTGCTCGACCGCTGCCGCACCGTGGCCACGCTGGGCGAGGCCCTGGCCGATGTCAATCTGTCGCTGGGCCTGACCCGCCGCAGCGGCAAGCGACGCCACCGCCTGTCGAGCTCGCGGGCGGCGGCCGAGCGCATTGTGCCACGTTATCTGCCGGCTCGAGTGGGCCTGGTGCTCGGCAACGAAGAGAGCGGTCTGTCGCGGGCAGATCTTGATCTTTGTCATCGGCGTGTGCAGATCCCCACCCATCCCGAGCACGGCTCGCTCAACCTGGCCCACGCCGTGACGGTGATGCTGTATGAGCTCTTGGGGAGGGGACGGCCGACCGCCTCTTTCAAGGCGGCTCGTCCGGCCAGCCCCTCGGCCCGGGCCGGCATGCTGGCCGAGATGCGGGCGGGACTGGCGGCCACCGGCTACCCGGCCCACGGCGATCCGCTGGAGGAAGAGATGGGCAAGCTCTCCGACATCCTCAACCGGGCTGCTCTGGAAGACTGGGAAGTCAACTTTCTGCTGGGAATCGTCCACCACCTGAAGAGCCGGGCAGTGAATTTTCCTCAACTTCGGCAGGTGGGAACCGAACAGGAAGCGAATTCCGGTCAATTGAGCGGGGCATGACGCAAGCCCTCTCGCCAGAAAATTCGTCCCGAGGGACGGAGAGCTTGTCGACAGGCAGTCCAGACGAAGGAGCATAAAGAGACCGGCCAGGCCGGTTTTTTCCAGTACGAGGCCCGTCTTTGGCCAAGAACTCGAGAGGAAATCCACCGGGCGACGACCTGATCGAGACTCGCCCGCGCCGGTCGTCGCGGGGATCCGCTTCGGCCTCTTCTCGTGCTGCCCTGACGAGTGAAGAGCTCGAGCAGGCCCTGCGCGATTCCGAGCGCCGCTACCGGAAGCTGGAGAAACAGCTCGCCGAATCGCAGGAGCAAGCCCAGAGCCACGAAGCCACCGCCCAGAAGCTCAAGAAGGCCCTGGTGGCAGCCCGACAAGAGCTCAAGCGCACCGAAGAAACGGCCCAGAAGTATTCCGAGCGGGTTGACCAGCTGGAAGAGCGGCGCAAGACCGCCCGAGCCGGCAGCGCCGAGCTCGAGCAGACCCGTGGCGAGCTCGAGCAATCCCAGGCCCGTCTGGCCAAAGTCGAAGCTGCCTTCCAGCGCAGCGCCGAGCAGCTCGAGGAGTTTCAGTCGCAGATCGACGGCCTGTGCGATCAGCTCGACGAAGCGTACAATGAGCTGAGCCTTCTCCAGGAGCAGATGGCCGAGAAGGACGGCCAGGCCTCCGGCGAGTTGCAAAGCCGCCTGGAAGAGCTGGAGGGCCAGCTCAGCTCGCGCGAAGCTCGCTTGAGCGAGCTGCAGGAGAGCCTGAGCCAACGCGAGGCCAGCCTTCAGCAGTTGGAGGAGGAGGTGACCCGGCTTCAGGCTCTGCTGCGCGAAAGCCAGCGCGACCGAGAAGCCCAGGAGGAGAAGCTGGCTCTGCTCGAGCAGCGCCTGGAAGCCAAAGAGCGCGAGGCCGAGGCGCTGGAAACCAGTCGCCTCGAGCTGGAAGTGGCCCTGATCAACCTGCAGGGCGAGCTCAACGAGGGCCAGGTCGATGCCAGCCGGCGCCTGGCCCAGTTGGAGGTCCAGACTGGCAGTCGCATCCAGGCCCTGGAGGCGCTCGCCCGCGAGCGCGAGGAGCGCATCCAGGTTTTGGAGCGCTCCATGCTGGAGGCCAGCCTGGTCATGGAGCAGGCCGAGCGGCTCATCGGCGGCCTGGAGACCGTGCGAGACCGTTCACAGGAGCGGGTGCAGGGCCTGGAGCAGTGTCTGGTCGAGGCCACCACCGTCATGACTTCGGCCAGCCTGCGCCTGGACGGGCTGGAGAGCTACCTCAACGATGCCAGCCTGGTTATGAGCACCTCGGATCGCGCCCTGGCTAACCTGGGTGGCCAGATCAGCGAACTGGAGCTGGTGCTGGCCGAGGCCCGGGAAGAGGCGAATCTGCAATCCGTTCAGCTGGACACCCTGGAGCATCACCTGGCCTCGCGCCACCAGGATGTCCGTCGTCTGGATCAGCGCGTGATCGAGCTGTTGGGCGCCATCGACCAGCGCGACGAGAGCCTGGCCGCAGTCAACGAGAACTTGCTGCGCACCAGCGAGCAGGCCAGCGACCTCAAGGCCCGGCTGGAGGCCAGCGCCAGCGTCAACCTGGAGCTGAGCGGACGGCTCTTGATTCGCGACAGCCGCATTCGGGTGCTCAACGAGGCCAACGACGCCCTGCAACTCGAGCTCTACGAGTCGCGCATACTGATCTCCGACCTCGAGCAGCAGCTCGAGGAAGCTCGCGCCGAGCTGACAGGCTCCCGGCAACAGATCGGCGAGCTGGAGGCCATCCTGGCCGAGCGCGAGGACGAGCTCGGCCAGCTGCAGCACGCTCTGGACGAGGCCGGAGCCGAGTCGGTAGCCCTGGCCGAGCGGGTGGCAGAGCTTTCCGCCCTCTACGAGTCCGAGCAGGCTCGCGCTGCCGGGCTGCAACAGGAGCTGACCAGCGCCACCCGCCAGCGCGAGAACGCCCGCGAGGAGGCCTCCGAGTTGGAAGCGGCCCTGCACGAGATGCAGGACACTCTGGAATCGACCCGCCACGACCTCGAGGGCGAGCGCACCCAGCTGGCCCAGGCCAGCTCAGAGGTCAAGCGACTGGAAGGGCGACTGAGCGAGCGCGAGCTCGAGCTCCAGGCCACCGCCGACCAGCTGGGCCAGTTCTACAAGCTCAACGCCGAGCAAGAGAAAAAGCTCACCACCCGCGAGAATCGCATCAAGCTGCTCGAGCAAAAGCTACAGAAGGTCGTGGCCGAGTTGCTCAAGACTCGCCAGAAGGTGACCGGGCTCGAGCAAGAGGCCAGAGGGCGCGGCCAGCGCATCTTCCAGCTCGAGTCCGAGCTCAAGGCCCAGAACGAGAAGGTGGCCCGACTCGAGGACGAGATGGCACGCCTGGAGGAGCTGGAGAAAGAGATCTCCCGGCTGCACGAGAGCCACGATGAGCTGGAGGGCTCGCTCACCGGCTCGCGCCGGCAAGCCGAAGACCTGACCGACCAGCTCAAGCTCGCCCGGCAGCAGGCCGCGGAGCTGGACGAGCAACTTTCTCTGGCCCGCTCGCAATGGGATGCCTCCCGCCAGCAGCTCGACGCAGCCCAGGGTGAGCTGGAGCAGTCCATGGCTCGGGCCCAGCAGCTCGACCAGGAGCTCGGCCTGTCGCGCGAAGAGCTCGAGGCGGCCCGCGAACGTGAGAGCGTCACCCAGATGCAAGTCCAGAGCCTGGAGGAAGGGATTCTCGAGCTGGAAGCCACCCTTCACGAGCTCAATGCCGACTCCGAGAAGGACAAAGGACGCATCCGGGAGCTGGAGATCGAGCTCGTCGAGCGTCGGTCCGAGCGCGAGCGCCTGGCCGCCGAGCTCGAGCAGGAGCAGGAACGCCGCGGCGTTTCCGACAGCCAGGTCGCCGCCCTGGAAGAGACGGTGGGCGAGCTGGAGAGCACCCTTTACGATCAGCGCTCAGAGCTGTCCGAGGCCCGCGGCCACCTCGGGCAAAGCCGCGCCCGGGTCGAGCAGCTCGAGCGGCAGCTGTTGTTACTGGAAGAGTCCACCACCGAGCAGGTGGCCCAGTTCTACAAGCTGACGGGCGAGCAAGGGAAGAAAATCGAGGAGCGCGATCAGAAACTGCGGGCCCTGGCCCAGAAGCTGGTGCAGACCAGCAACGCCCTCAAGAAGTCGCAGGCAGACGGCGAAACACGTGCCCAGCAGATGACTCAGCTGGCCCAGGCCCTGGACATGCGCAACAAGTCGCTGCAAGAGGCCGAAGAACAGCTCACGGACCTGGACAACCTGCTCAATGAGCGCCAGGAGCATCTCGAGGTGCTGGAGAGCCAGCTGGCCGAGTCCCAGACTGAGCAGGAGGAGCTGCGCGAGCGGGCCCATCAACTGCAAGAGCAGCTGGGCGAGCAGAAGGGCTTGATGGAGCTCTTCCAGACCGAGCTGGAGGAGCAGCGAGGCCAGCTCGAGGCTCGCTCGACCGAGCTCGAGCAGCGCGCCTACCAGCTCGAGGAAGAATCCACCCGTCGTGAGCTGGCCGAAGCTGAGCTGGAGGAGACCCGGGCCGCCCGGGCCGAGCTGGAGAGTCGCCTGGAGGGTCTGCAAGAAGAGCTCACCGGCGAGCGGGCCCGGCTCTCTCAGCTGACCGAGCAGCTGGAAACCGAGCGCGAGCGGCGCTCGCTGTCGGAAGAACAGGTCTCCGAGCTGGAAGTGGCCGTGGGCGACTTCGAGCAAGACCTGAGCAAGTCGCGGCAAGAGCACACCCGGGCCTCGGCCCGGGTGGCCGAGCTTGAGTCTCAGCTGGCCAGCACCCAGCAGCAGCTGGCCGATTTCTACCGCCATCAGCAAGAGCAGGAAAAGAAGCTGGAGGTGCGCGACAGCCAGATCAAGTCGCTGGCGGCCCGGGCCCAGCAAGCATCGGAACGCCTGGTGGCCAGCGAGACCCGCCTCAAGGAGGTGGAAGAGGCGCTGGCCGAGCGCTCGCAGTACACCAGCGCCCTGGAAGTCGACCTCAAGAAGATCAAGGTGGCTCTGGTGCAGCGTGCCCGCGGCCTGGAGGAGGCCCAGGGCCAGCTGGCCGAGATGGACCAGCTGCTGAACGAGCGCCAGGAGCAGCTCGACCACCTCAACGGGGCCCTGGAGGAGGCCCGCACCCTGCACCAGCAGCTCGAAACCGAGCTGGAGACCCGTATCGGCGAGCTGCAGAGCAAGCTTGAGTCCGAGCGCGAGCGCCGCGAGCTGGCCGACGAGACGGTGCAGGCCCTGGAGGTCACCCTCAACGACCTGGAGGGCGATCTGGGCCGGGAGCGCGAGGAGCATCGGGCCGTCAACGAGCAGCTCTCCGACCTGCAGGGCAGGCTCCAGGCCATGGAGGAGGAGCTCGGCCAGGTCAAGCGCCAGAATGGCGAGCAAGAGAAGCTGCTGGGAGTGCGGGACAACCGCATCCAGGCCCTCGAGAACAAGACCCGCGAGCTGGCCGAGAAATTCGTTTCCAGCAATGCCCGGGTCAAGGACCTGGAGAGCGGGGTCAGCCAGCGCGAACGCCAGATCGAGACCCTGGACGCCGAGCTGAAGAAGATCAAGCTCGCGCTGGTACAGAAGGCCCGGAGTCTGGATGAAGCCGAAACTCAGATCCGCGAAATGGACTTGCTCCTCAACGAGCGCCAGGAGATGCTGGAAACCCTGGAGCGCTCTCTGGGCGAGTCGCAGAGTCAGCAGCGCAGCCTCTCGCAACGGCGCGACGAGCTCAGTCAAACCGTCGAGCGCATGGAGCACGAGCTGGAGACCCAGCGCGAGCACCGCCAGATGGCCGAGGAGCAGGT
>CAYYHB010000060.1:0-23545 GCA_964471395.1 uncultured Burkholderiales bacterium
GCTCGATGTCCTCGGTGATCTTCTTGATGGAGCGATGGGTCCAGCGCAGCACCTCGGGGTCGACCTCGGGCTCAGCCTTGAAGCTCTGTCCGCCCAGGAGGTTCCAGACCCGCTTGAGCCAGCGCGACACACCTTCGATGCCCGAGTCGCCCCACTCGGCATCCACCTCGGGAGGGCCGATGAAGAGCTCGTAGGCGCGCAGGGCGTCGGTTCCGTAGCGGTTGACCAGCTCGTCGGGAGCCACCCCGTTACCCTTATTCTTGCTCATCTTCTCGACGCGCCCGGCAGGGGTTTTTCGGCAGATCATGCCCTGGTTGAACAGGCGCTTGAAGGGCTCGCGGAAGTCCACATAACCCAGATCGTAGAGCACCTTGGTATAGAAGCGCGAGTAGAGCAGGTGCAAGACGGCGTGCTCAATTCCGCCCACGTACATGTCCACCGGCAGCCACTGCTTCATCTCTTCCTGGGTCCAGGGCACCTCGTCGTTGTGGGGCGAGACGTAGCGAAGGTAGTACCAGCTCGAGCAGATCCACTGGCTGAGGGTGTCGGTATCGCGCCGGGCCGGGCCCTTGCAGCTCGGGCAGGTGGTGTTCACCCACTCTGGCACGGTGGCCAGGGGCGACTCGCCCGTACCCGAGGGCTGGTAGCTCTCCACGTGAGGCAGCTTGACCGGCAGCTCGCTCTCGGGCACCGGCACCGGCCCGCATTTCTCGCAATGAATCATGGGAATGGGAGCGCCCCAGTAGCGCTGGCGCGAGATCAGCCAGTCACGCAGGCGGTAATTGACCTTCTTGACTCCCAGGCCCTTTCGCTCCAGGTCCTCGGTGATCTTGACCTTGCCCTCGTCCGAGCTCATCTGATCGTAGGGCCCCGAGTTCAGCATCTTGCCCACTCCCGTGAAGGCCTCCTCGGGATTCCAGTCGGGCGGGGTCTCGATGACCTGCACGATGCTCAGCCCGAACTTGTGGGCGAACTCGAAATCGCGCGTATCGTGGGCCGGCACGGCCATGATGGCGCCAGTGCCATAGCTCAAGAGCACGTAGTCGGAGATCCAGATAGGGATCTTCTCGTTGTTGACCGGGTTGACGGCGTAGCCACCGGTGAAGACCCCTGTCTTCTCCTTGTGCTCTTGCCGCTCCACCTCGCTGCGAGAGCGGGTCTGAGCGACGTAATCTTCCACCATCGAGCGCTGCTCGGGGGTGGTGATCTTCTCCACCATCTCGTGCTCGGGGGCCATCACCATGTAGGTGGCTCCGTAGAGCGTGTCGGGGCGGGTGGTGAAGATGCGCAGCTTCTGGCCCGTGCCCACGATCTCGAAGTCGACCTCGGCGCCTTCGCTCCGCCCGATCCAGTCCGACTGCATTTTCTTGACCTTCTCGGGCCAGTCGAGCTCGGCCAGATCGTCGATCAGACGCTGCGAGTAGTCGGTGATCTTGTAGAACCACTGGGGCAAATACTTCTTGGTGACCTCGGCGCCGCAGCGCTCGCACGAGCCGTCCACCACCTCCTCGTCAGCCAGACCTGTGCGGCAGGAAGGGCACCAGTTGATGGAGGCCGGCTTGCGGTAGGCCAGGCCGCGCTCGTAGAACTTGAGGAAAGTCCACTGGGTCCACTTGTAGTAATCGGGAGTAGACGAGTTGATCTCGCGGTCCCAGTCATACATGGCTCCGATTTCTTGCAGTTGGCGCTTCATGTTGGCGCAGGAGCGACGGGTGTACTTCTCGGGATGGTCGCCGTGCTTGATGGCCGCGTTCTCAGCCGGCAGGCCGAAGGCATCCCAGCCCATAGGGTGGAGCACGCTGAAGCCTTTGAGCACCATGTAGCGGCTCCATACGTCCGAGAGCACGTAGCCACGCCAGTGGCCCACGTGCAGACCCTCGCCTGAAGGGTAGGGGAACATGTCCAGGCAGTAGTAATTGGGCTTGCCCGGACGGGGCCTGGCCCTGTGAAGCTCGTGCTGGTGCCAGTAGGCCTTCCAGCGCTCTTCGATGGCCTTGAGGTTGTACTCGGTGGTGGTGGTGCTCACGGAGAGAGTTCCTTACTTGGTGGGTTGAGCGTTCCGTGATGAAGGGTCTACCTATCCTCCAGGGATTCAACTCGATCCTTCATCACTTCGCTTTTCTTCCGTGGCTCGAGCCGGGAAATCCTTCAATGCAGGCTCAAGCCAGTTGAACCGGCCTGGCCTCACGGAGCATGGCGCGGATAGGGTCGTAGTCGGCGTCCGTCACAGCCGCAAATCGCACCATCGGCAGATTCTCCAGCTTTAGCTCCAGCAATGCTTGGCGCAGCAGGGCCCTCAATTTGCCTGGGAGAGCCAGGCTGGCCACCGCCGGCTGGATGGGGCTGGGCCCCAGCGTCTCCAACACGCGAATTCGGCCCGACAGCTCGGGGAAAGCCTCGAGCTCGGTATCCAGAACCGTGCTGTCCAGGGCAGAGGCATCCACCCGCCCGGCCAAAATCCAGTCCAAGGAGGTCAGATGAGCGCCCGACTCCTGGCTGGAGCCGAAAAACCGGTCCCGCCAGCCGCGCCGAGCCAGGTGGGCCCGGACCACGTTGTAGCCCGAGTGCGACTCAGATTCGTTGTAGGCCCAACGTGCTCCTCGCAGATCGGCCAGAGTCCGGAAGGAACTGTCGGCGCGCACGACCACGTCGGAGAAGTAGACCGGCCGGTCTCGATAGCGCCTTCCTTTCATCACCGGAGCGGCCAGTAGCTCGAGGCGGTCGGCTTTCTCTACGTAAGGCAGGCCGCACAGAAAGCCAAAGTGTGCTTCTCCAGCGAGAAGACGGCGCTGGCGCTGTCGCCAGGGAACACGTTCTTCCAGCTGGATCGGCATGACAAGTCGGTCGGCCAGCCTGCGGGTGATCTCGCGATAAGCGGGCGCGTGGTTCTCGGAGAGCATGGACACGGCCTTGAGCATACCAGGGGGTATTCTGGGGATCTGCTCGAGAGCCTCGTGCGGACTCGCGCGCGGGACAGTAGACGCGGCGCTAACTGCTGACCATTAGCCGAGGATGATCCAGCCCGAGCCGAGGGCCAGCAGGGAGGTGAGGCCCAGCCACCACCAACGCTTCAACTTCCGGGCCCCGGGCCTTGTCGGAGGAGGTGCCGGCTCCCAGGCGACCAGCGGGCCAGGCTCTGGAACGACGCTGGGACGAAGGCTCTGGGCCAGAGCCTCCAGGTCGGGCTCGGCCAGGTCGAACTCCCAGCTGTCCCATTCGATGCTGCGCGGCTGCGCCTTGAAGGCGGTCAGCTCGTCAAAGTTTTGAACCAGTGATTGCAGCTCGTTGCGCAGCTGGGCGAAGGCCACGGGACCGACCAGACGCACGCCTGAAGCGGCTCCCAGAGCAGCTTGCTCGGCCGCTCGAGCGGGCGTCATCCCGAGATACTCGGCCGAGTCTCGGCTGGCCAGGACGGAGGCTTTTCCTGCCTGCACGATGTTCCCCCAGCGACGGGCCACGTGCATGACCACGGCCTCACTGATCAGGCGCACTCGCTCCTGGTCTCCCTCTAACTCCCGGGCCAGTTGCAAAAAGACCTCCCGGGTCGCTCCTGCCACTGCCTGGGGAGGAAGGCCGTCCAACCGGGGATTCAGCACCCGGGCAACCATGGTTTCGAGTTGGGGGTCGGTAATTTGGCTCACTGCCGAACGGAACCTTTCCGATGCTCGCTTGAAGAACGTTCAACTTCTCCCGGCAAGGTTCCTTCCTGATGCGACGACAGGAGCGGTCTACAATTTTCAGGAGGGGATCAGACGCGCAGGTACATCTCGAAGCGCTGGCAGGTGCCATCGGCCTGAGCCACGACCAGGCTGCCGTCCGCTCCGACGGTGGCCTCCAGGGCTGCACCCCGGGTCGTCTCGCCGCGCTTGTTACCGGACATCTCATGGGCCACCGGGGCCTCGCCTTTGCGCAACTGCGTCTCCTGCCAGGTGCTGTCGTCCTCGACCACGACCGGGACGGCGCTCACCATTCCCGTGGGGGGGGCGGAGACGATCACCGTCTCGCGCTCGCCGCGCAGATTGCTCAGATATCGGCTGTTGCCCTGGCTGTCGAGATCCTGGCGGGCTGTCCGCTGATAGCTCTCGCGATAGGCGAGCGCTCCGTGCTGGGCAGGGATCTCCTGGCTGGTTTCCGGAGTCGAGACCGACACGGTCTGCTCGCGCGGATCGAGCACGGTCTCCAGGCCCGACTGCGGGTCTTTGGTGACGACTGTGCGATGAAAGCCCTCCCAACCGCGGTAGGCCTCGAGCCGGGTCCCCTGGCTATCGGTGGCGACCACTTCCTTGCCCAGGATTCCCCACAGGATGGGCTTGAGCTCCACCCGAGCAGCCACTCCGGGCGCGGCGCTGGGAATCTCGTAGACATCGGTCTCGCCATCGCTATGCACGACGCCGTTCTTCCAGGTCTGAGTGGCGGCCGAGCTCGGGGCCAGGCTGGGGCGGAACGCGAGGCTGGCAGTCTGCATGAGATATCCCTCCGGCGATTGGTTTCCTCAACAGTCTACGTCTTGCCGACGTAACTTGTGCAAACTTGCTGTAAACCAGGTGTGAACGTACCGCTCAGGTCGGTCGGGCTTCCAGGATCGAGTAGAAGCCATCGGTGGGGATGACCCGATCGAGTTTCAAGCCCGCTGACCCGAGGAGCCTGCCATAGTGCTCAGCGGTTCGCTCTCTGCCGCCGGTCATGACCAGCATGTTCAGATCCATCAGGTCGGCCACCCCTGGCTCGGCGGCCAGCAGCATCTCCATGACCAGGACCCTTCCGTTCCCATCCATAGCTTGGCGGATGCTCTGGAGGATGGCCGTGCATTGCTCGTCGTTCCAGTCGTGCAGGATGTGCTTGAGGAGGTACAGATCGCCCGAAGGGACTGATCGGAAGAAGTCGCCGCTGACTTTGTCGGTGCGCTCGAAAACGCCGTGACGGCGGAGTTCCTCGTCGGCCTCTGCCAGAACGTGGGGCAGGTCAAAGAGAACGCCCCGCGCGTGGGGAGCCCCTTTGAGGGCGGCCGCCAGCAAGATGCCGTGATTGCCTCCCACGTCCACGATTGTCTGGCAACCCGAGAAGTCGTAGAACTGAGCCAGTTGCCTAGCCCAGGCCGAGGACATGGAAGCCATCGCCCGGTTGAAGTTGCTGCCTTCCTCAGGATGGTGCTTGTAGTAGTCGAAAATTTCCTCAGCCTGAACACCCGGCAACACGCCGGTCTTGCCCGTCCGCACGCAGTGAGGTAGCTGACCCCAACTGTTCCAGTGACCAGGATCGGTCATCATGATGGCCATTCCGGCCAGCGAGCCAGGGGCGGCGGAAGTTAGACTGCTACCCAGCTCGGTGAGCTCGAACCGCTCACCATCCATGGTGGTAACCGCCTCCAGGGCGGCGCAGCCCCGCAACAACCGACGGAGTGCATCGGGGTTGAGCTTAAGCTGGAGGGCCAGGTCTTCGACCTGGGCGGGCAATCCGTCCAGCACGCCCAGACGGGCGGCGGTGGCGAGGGTCTGGCTGGCCCAGTAACCGGTCAGCATCTGCATTAACTTGATTTCTGGAGGATGGGTGGTGGTGCTCATGGGGACCAGGTTTAGCCGAGCTCAGCGGGCGTTCCTCTTGCGCGTCGACTTGCGAAACAAGAAGACATACTCGTGCTTGAAGACGTAGAAACCACCAGCCAGAGCCCGGTAGCGCCACAACTCCTTCTGGTGCCTCTTGCCGGCCGTGTCCTCGAAATTCTTGACCACGATGCTCTTGAGCGAGAAACCCAGGTTGCAGATTTCCTGCATACTCTGAAAGCCCAGCGGAATCCACTCCCCGTCAGCGTACTTGTCGCCGATGACCAGAACCAGATAGCGCCCCCTGTCCAGCACGCGGGAGACGTTCGAGACGACCGCCCGCAGCCGCTGCAGGAAGTTTGTTACGTCCGTGGCTCGGGACAGGTCGTTGGGATTCTCGGAGAATTGGATGATGTCGAAGTAAGGGGGATGGAGGATGGCCAACTGTACCGAGCTGGCACCAGCTGATTTCAGCTCCTGAGCCAGGTCGACCCGGCTCGAGTCGCCTTGAACGATGACCTGAGAAACAACGTGAGGATTCAGCTCGGATTCGATCAGTCGGCGGGCATGCTCGACCATGTCTGACCGGAGCTCCACCCCCAGCGTGTTGCGTCCCAGTCGCTGGGCCTCGATGGGGGTGGTGCCCGAGCCGCAAAATGGATCCAGGACCCACTCGCCTGCTCGGGTGTAGCGTTGGATCATCTGCTGGGGGATCTGTGGCACGAAGTTTCCCCAGTAGTCAGCTTTGTGAACCCCCGTCCCGTCTCGTCGGGGGATGATCCAGAGGCTGTCGGTCTGGATCTCATTGTACTCTTTCCAGCGGTTCAGGTTGAGATCGCTGACCTCAGGCGTGCGGACCACTGTCAGCCCCTTAATCAAGCGGTCGACGTAGTAGTGAGCCCTCTCCAGGGTCTGGGAGGCCTGAATCTGTTTGAGCTCGCTAAGCAAGAAGTGGTCGTTTTGCACCTGGCCGGCGAGCTGCTCGACAGCCTTTTGGACCCCGGCCATAGCAGTCGTGCCACGCACCTCTCGAAGGCGGGCCAGGAGCTCGGAGGGGTTGTGCCGGCTATGTGGTTGAGGCTCCAACATCGAACAGTTGAGAAGAATTCCATGCCAATTCTTCGAACTCCTGTTCGTGTACAAATTTTCCGACGGCTCTTGTCATCGCTGAGAGTTAGAGGACGTTGACTTCAAACTTGGCCAGGTCGAAGTTCAGGAACGGGAACTCGGGAGGCAGGTCGGGCTGGACGACAAAATCATTCAGAGGGTCATCAGGAAAAAATTGAGGGATGGGATCCTGGAGGCCCAGCGACTTCTCCAGGGTCATCGTCTGCAGAGCGTTGCCATTGATGTCCGGGCCCTGGCCTGGCGTGTCGAGCACGCGACCGATAAAGGAGCCCTGGAAGTTGTCAGTGGTGAGCACGTGGGCCGTAAAGCGGTTGGCCGAGATGAACTGGTTGGGCAGATTGTTGGGGTCATTGGGATCGAGAACGATCTCGAGGCCTGATCCGTCGGTTGTCAGGTTCCAGGCATTATTCATGCTTCCCGCCAGGGTGAAGGTGAAGCCCGGATTGGGCAGATTGGCTTGCCGGTGGTAGAAGTCGAGGCTGCGACCGTCGAAACGAAGAAAGTCGGTGAAGGTATCGATGTCGGTAATCTCAATCGGTTGCCCTGTCGCGTTGAACAGGATAAGGTAGTACCCGACTCCAGAACTGTCGATCCGGCCATTCGGGTTGACCCGCAGAGTGAAGCGCAGCAGCGCAGGTGTGCCGTCGGGCTGCTGGGTGGTCGGGTTGGAGGAGGAGGGTCCGCTGGCGCAACCGGGTGACAGGATTGGTGCAAGCAGGCAGGAACCGAGTGCCAGGCCAAGGGCTGCACGGGATGTCCATGAGCGAAAGTAAGAAAACCAGATCATTAAGAGCCTCAGAGACCAGAAAGCGGTTGGGATTGCCCTTTGGGGCCGCCTGCCTTCTTGCCTTCCTGTCGGCAATCCTGCTGTATCTTGCCTTCCCTCATCCCCATATATCCGGATTCGTCTGGGTCGCCGCCCTTCCGTTCTATCTCGCTTGCCGCTATCAGGGCCCTGTCAGGGGAGCTGTGCTCGGGCTCCTGTTCGGCTGTGCATTCCAGTACTCACTCCTGTCCTGGGCCACCGTTTTCGGGACTGCCGCTCAGGTCGCCCTGGTGCTCTATAAGGCCGTCGCTCCCGCCCTGCTAGGTGCGCTTCTCGGCTTTTATCGGCCATCCACTCCCCTTCACGGTGCCCTTTTCGGCGCGGCCGCCTGGGTGGCTATGGAATATTTCCAGATCCTGGGACCGCTGGGTATGACCTGGGGAATGCTGAGCCACACCCAGTCCCGGATTCTGCCCTGGATCCAGATCGGCGAGTTGTTTGGCCCCTGGGGACTCTCCTTCGCCATCGCATTCTGGAATGCGGCCCTGGCTGAGTTGTTCTGGCGACGCAAACGAGCCATTACGACTGTAGGTGTCGCGGCTGGTCTTCTGGCTGTCGTCTTTTCCTTTGGATTGGTGCGCCTGCAGCATCCGTGGGGAAACGGCCACTCGCTGGTGTGGGGGGTGGTGCAGACCTCAATGCCTCAGGATCAGCGCTGGGACCCAAGCTTTCGTGAAGAGATCATGGGACGGCTCGACCAGTTGACCAGAGAGTCTGCCTCCCAGGGTGCGCGCTTGATTCTCTGGCCGGAGACCAGCGTGCCTTACCCCTTCTTCCTTGAGACCTGGCCCTTGCGCTCGCGCGTCGGAGGGCTGGCTCAGAGCCTGCAGAGCTTCATTCTGACCGGCTCCATCGAGCGTGCCTCCGAGCCCAATGCCACGCGAAACGTAGCCACCCTGGTCGCTCCCGATGGAGAGTTGCGGGCCACTGCCGAGAAGATCCGACTGGTACCCTTCGGCGAGTATCTGCCATTGCCCCGTTTCATGCGCGATTGGCCGGTTTTCGACCGGGTCATGCGCTACGTCCCCGGAACCCAGCACGTCATCTTTCCGGACCCGACCTCTTTTGGGGTGCTCATCTGCTACGAGTCCATGGTTCCTCACGAGCCTCGTAAAAAGGTTGAGCGCGGAGCCGGGGTGCTGGCTGTGATCACCAACGACGCCTGGTTTGGTAAGTCGTCGGCCGCGATGCATCACTTCGAGATGGCCATTATGCGGGCCGTCGAGATGCGCCGCCCGGTCGTTCAGTGCGGCAACAACGGCATCTCGGGCTTCATTCTTCCCACCGGTGAGGTGGTGGTCGAGTCAGGCCTGGACGAGGTGGTTCAATTGACCCGCGAGGTGCGGCCCGAGAGCTATCGAACCATCTACAGTCGCACCGGCGATCTTCTGGCCTATCTTTGTCTTGCTTTACTGCTCTGGCTGATCCGATTGCAGGTGGCGAGCCGGCGTAATGCGTGAAGAGCTGATCCGTCTCGAAAGAGTCTTTCTGGCCGTGATCGCCAGATCACAGTCATTGACCCAGCTCGAGCAGACCAACCGACATATCTTTGGGCGACGCGGTCAGCTGACTCTGGCACTCCGTTCGCTGCGTGACTGCCCCGAGAGCGAGCGCCCGGCGCTTGGGAAGCTCGGCAATCGAATCAAAGAGAGTCTTCAGCACGCCATCGGGCAGAGGCGAGACGAGCTGCGGGAGGTCAGCCAGGGCCAGCGCCTTGAGTTTGAGCAGATTGATGTTACCCTTCCTGGCATTCGTCCGGTGAGTGGTCGCCTTCACCCCTTGCGCGAGCTGGAGGCGGAAAGCGGTCAATGGCTTCGCCTCCAGGGCTTCCTGCCGGCGCGTGTGGGGCCTCTTCCGGATCGACTGGGAGAGGTGAGCGGTCGACGCTATGGCTCGCGGCTGGTCTGCAGCCCCGATTGGGGAGGCTGGGGGCATCAGGAGGGATTGGCCATCCCTCCCGCCGACCCCGCCTGTGGGCACCTTTTGGAGGCTGTGGTAACCGGCGAGCAGTGGACCATCGGTCAGCTCAAGGGATGGCTGGAGACCTGGGGTAGGCAGTTCCTGGGGTATGTCTCGCTGCGATGCGTGCCTGGCTCGGTCATGTGGGCCCGACCGTCGCTGCACCTGTTGGGGCCCTTTCGGGGAGGCTGGCTGGCGGTTGCCAGCGCCGGCCTGCTTGAGCAGGGGGCGTGCCTGGCCGTCGCTCTGGAGAGAGCCGCGGCTGTTCGCTACAATCTCGACCCGGGTGTATTTCAATCTCTCGACTGGCGTTTCGTGGCCCAGTTTTGATGCGCGTACCGTTTGTCTGGCTGAAGGAGTATGTCGAGACCTTTGAGTCTCTGGCTCAGGTTGCTGAGGAGATCAGCTCGCTGGGCTATCCAGTGGCCGGGACCGGAACCGTTGGAGCGGCGGTAAGGGGAGTTCTGGTGGGCCAGGTAGCCAGCATCGCGCCGCATCCCAAAGCTGATCGCATGAAAGTTTGTCAGATCGATCTCGGCGACGAGGGAGAGGCCCAGATCGTGACCACGGCTGTCAACGTGCGCCCGGGTCAGAAGGTCGCCGCGGCCCTGCATGGCGCAATACTGGCCGGGGGCACTCGCATCAAGCGAGGGCGACTGCGTGGAGTTATCTCCGAGGGTGTCCTGTGCTCGGCCGACGAACTGGGTCTGTCTGCCCTGGATCTGCCCCATGATCAGCGTCAGGGACTGATCGAGATGCCTGAGCAGAGCGAGCCGGGTACCGATGTGATGGATCTACTTGGCTTGGACCAGCAGCTGATTCTGTTGACTCCCTGGCCGGAACGCAACCCGGGTGGACTGATCGGGCTGGCGCGCGAGCTAGCTGTCCGCTTGGAGAGGAGCCTCGAGAGCCCCTCGCTGGCGCCGGTGGAAGCCATCGCAGAAGGTTGTTTCCAGGAGCCCGACCCCAGCCTTGTTTGCGAGCTCGGAGTCCTTTTGCTGCAGGGTATCAAACTGGAGCCTTCTCCGGCCTGGATGGCTCGCCGTTTGCGGGCCGCCGGGGTGCATACAGTGATGAACGTCCTCGATATCGTGCGCTACGTTATGGTTGAGACGGGTCAACCTCTGCACGTTTATGACCTGGATCGACTGCAGCCTCCCCTGGGTCTGCGCCTGAGCCAGCCAGGAGAATGCCTGCGACTTGGGGAGGCGACCCGAGAGCTTCCCACGGGGACCTGGGTGGTGTGCGATGGGCGTGGTCCGGTGGCCGTGGCCGGAGTGGCCGTGGGAAGCGATTTTCAGGTGCGCCCTCGGACCCGCAGGCTGCTTGTCAAAGCAGCTCGTTACCGGTCCGGTCTTGTGGAAGAGAGCGCTCGCCGCCTTGGGACTGTCAGCGAGTCCTCGCGACGTTTTGAGGCTGGTCCCCGGGCCAGCCACCTGACCCTGGCTCTGCAGCGCGCAAGCTGGCTGCTTCAGCGGCTGGCCCGGGGGCGATTGCAGTCGATGCAGACCTGGCGTTGCGACGAGCAACCAGAGTTCGAGCTAAACCAGGACTTTCTTGAACGCCACCTCGGATCGCTTGACCCGTGCTGGCTCGACCAGGCTCTGGTTGCTGCCGGGATCAGCTTTCACCGAGTAGGCAGTCAAGTCCGAGTGAACGTCCCGGCTCACATTGTTCTGGAGGATCTGGTTCGCCTTCGCGGAGTTGACCGGCTTGAAGCAGTTCCTGCCACGCTGCGGGCCGCCCCTTCAGACGAGCTGGACGTGAGGCGTCGACTGGCCATGATGGGATTCTCGGAGGTTGTCTCCGGGTCACGGCCACAGCCCTGGCTGGGGTTGCTCGAGTTGGCCGGCCGGCGCGGTCAGGACGAGCTGCGACTGATGGAGCAGGTTGAGAGCGAGCTCTGCCTGCTGGTTTCCGGGCACGATTCGGCCTATCTTCACTTGAAAGGTCTTCTTGAAATGCTTGCCGAACTCGCCCAGGCCGAGCTGACTTTCGAGCCTGCCGGCCTGCCGTGGCTGCACCCGGGCCGCTCGGCGAGGATCAGCCTGGGCAACGCTCCGCTGGGCTGGTTGGGCGAACCGCATCCCGGGCAGGGGGACCAGGTTCAGTCGACTCTCGCGGTAGCGCTCATCGACCGGGAGCGATTGGCGGCTCGAGCCCGCCCGCGAGGACTCTTTGATCCGGATGGAGTTCGTTGGGTCGAACGAGATCTTGCTGTGCTGGTGCCCGAGCAGGTTTGGGCTGGCAAGGTGGTCGATCTGGCCCGTCAGGCCGGGGGAGCCATGCTGGTTTCGATCCGGTGTTTTGATGTTTATCAGGGCAGTCAGATTCCGGATGGGTGGAAGAGTCTCGGGTTGAGGGTTCGATTGCTGTGTGATCGAGACCCCGAGGTGAAATCGACTCTGAGCCGGATTCTGGGGCAATTGGAGCAACATCTTGGTGCCCGCTTGCGGGCTTGAGCGGAAGGAGAAACGCATGACCGGCCTCGAC
The DNA here is from genome assembly GCA_964471395.1 of uncultured Burkholderiales bacterium. GTDB lineage: Bacteria > Vulcanimicrobiota > Xenobia > Xenobiales > QWHO01 > QWHO01. The sequence goes on from CAYYHB010000060.1 coordinate 11,947, forward strand.
ATGCTGCTGCTGATCCTGATCGTTTCGTTCATCTACCTTGGTTACCGCCGAGGAGTGATCGGCGAGGCCTTCGACATCATCACCGGCATCGCCACCGGGATCATCGGGGTCATGGTGTACGCTCCTCTAGGAAAGTTGATCAACCAATGGACTGAATGGGGCACCGGAACCTCACAGTGGCTGGCTTTTTTTCTGGTCGGGTGCCCGGTCGCCGTGAGTTTATTGATTCTTGGCATGCATCTCGACCGAATCTCTCGCGATGACAAGAAAATCCCCGATGCCGTGATGGCCTATGGTGGTTTGTTCCTCAGCATATTCAAGTCTTTGTTTGTATTGTGGCTTGGCCTGATGCTCTTAAAGGCGAGCCCTCTCTACAGTAAGACAACCCGCGAGGAGTTCTCCAATGCACCGGTCGTCAACTTCATCGAGGATACGGGCGGAACAGCAGGCAAGGCCATCTTCGGAGCGATGGCTCCAGGTTATGTCCAGAAGCAGTTGGGGCCTTTCCTGCAATCGGGGTTCTGAGTGGCCTGCTGGTTGCTCAAGAGTGAGCCCGAGGTTTTCTCCATCGACGATCTTGAGCGCAAAATGGTAGAGGGCTGGGATGGTGTGCGCAACTATCAGGCCCGCAACTACCTCAAGAGCATGAAAAAGGGTGATCGCGCCTTCTTTTATCACAGCCGCCAAAAGCCACCTGGTATCGTTGGGATCTGCCGGATCGTGCGTGCTGCGTACCCCGACGATACTGCCAGCAATCCCGCGAGCCCCTACTATGACCCTCGTCACACCGTCGAGACCCCGGTCTGGTTTCGCGTGGACGTCGAGTTTGTCGAGAAATTCCCGCGAATGGTCTCTCTGGACGAATTGAAGGCCACCCCGGGCCTGGACCAGATGGTGGTGACGCGCAAAGGCAGTCGCCTTTCTGTGCAACCGGTCACAGCGGGTGAGTGGAATACCGTGCTCAAGCTGCTCAAGTCATGATCGAGCTGGTCTTGGTACGCCATGCTCAGCCGATGTGGGAACCAGGTGGTAGGGCCGTGGACAACCCCGATCTGACCGAGCTGGGAACGAAACAGGCGGCCCGACTGGCCGAGTGGCTGGCGAGAGATCATTTTGATGCTTTTTATTGCAGCCCCTTGCTGCGGTGCCGGCAGACGGCCGCTCCTCTCGAAGCACTGTGGCAACGTTCATCTACCATCTTGAGCTGGTTAGAAGAGATCAGGCTGCCCACCCTGGAGGGCCAACCTTCGGCCCAGGTGCACGAGTTTTTGGCTCAGGTTCGGGCTCGGAACCTGGAGGATTGGTGGGAAGGAGCTCCTGGCGGCGAATCCTTTCGTCACTTCCACGAGCGAGTGGTGGGTGGTCTTGAGCCCATGCTGACTCGAGAACATCGTGCCGAGCTTCATTCCGAGTCTTCCTACCGGCTCTGGCAGGTACCTTCGGAGGACAAACGCATCCTGGTCGTTGCCCATGGAGGCACCATCGCAGTCATGCTCAGCTTTCTGCTTGGGATCGAGCCAGTTCCATGGGAATGGGAGCGTTTCAAGGTGGGCTGGTGCGGCCTGTCGGTGGTGCGCTCGGTCGAGCTGGCTACGGGGGCTCTGTGGTCACTCATCAGTTTCAACGCCCGCGGCCACCTCACCGGGCTCCCAGACCCCTGGGGCTGAGCCTCAGGGAACCTTGACGCCCCAATCGGTCAACTCGACCGGCGCGGTGAGCTTTGAGCCAGAGGCTCGAAACTGGACAAAGACGGAGCTTTGCTCTGGCAGCGCGATGTCCTTGGCGGTGAAGAAATACTCCGTCACCGCCTCGTCACCCTCGCCCACCTGCCTTTCAGTTCGTTCCATCATTGTATAGGATTCCCTGGAGCCGGCATCCTTTACCACGCGGTACTCCAGAGTCTCCACGATTGGCTTCTCATTGCCCCAGTCCCCCAGGCCGTTGCTCGCTTCAAGAGTGACTTTGCCACCGACGGGAGGCCAGGGAGTCAGCCTGGCGTTAAGCTCCGAGTCATCCGACAACTGCCAGAAGGTCTCCGATGGTTTGTTCTCGTCGTTGGCATCCGGAGCCGGTGTCGAGGAACAGCCTAGAAACAGCATTGCTGCTATCATCGCGCTGATCAAGCTTCGCATGGACGTTTGATGCGACGGCCTGGCTGTGGGCTCCTTTTCAGGGATTTTTCAGGGCTTGTGAATACAACAATCGAGGTCCAAAGCTTGGCCAATCTTCCACCAGGGAGCACTCGTCATGGTCATCACTCAAACTCTGCCCCAGCTCAACGCCGTCCGCGTCGCCTCGAGCGCCCCGGTCGAAGCTCCTCCAGACCAGGACAAAGATCAGGACAAGGCCGAGCTGAAGGCTCTATGGAACGAGGTCAAAACTCCTACCCTGATCGGCACCGGTGCTGGCTTTGCCGCTGGCGCCGCGGCGGGCTCGGTGGGAGGGATTCTGGGCGGCATCGCAGGAGCTGGCACCATGGTAGCCGGTACGGTGGCTGGCGCTGCCCTGGGTGGATACCTGGGCCTGCAGCTGGGAATGAAGATCGGCGAGAACAAAGACCTGCTGGGTGTGTTGTTGGTCATGGGCACCACCTCGGCAGGCCTGGTGCTGGGCGGCTATGCAGGCTTCTACGGGGGACTGGCTCTGGGTGCGGTTGCCGGAGCCTCCGGTGGTGCCCTCGGCGCCGTGGCCGGGGGCCTGGGGGCTGCTCCGGTGGCAGGGTTGCTGACCGGCGGCGTAGCTGCCTTCCGCGAGGTGAAGGCACACCCTGAGAAGTACCCCACCCTGATCAAAAACTGGCACGAAGCGGGCAAGGAGAAGGACGAGCCCAAGCCCTGACCGGGCTCATCAAACCGCCTGAACGAACAATCATTCTCCAGGAAACCCACGTACGGCGCAGAAAACCGCCTCTATGTGGGAAGAAATTCTGTCCGGCCTGAATCCTCCTCAACGCGAGGCGGTGGTCACAACTGAAGGGCCGGTGTTGATCCTGGCCGGGGCGGGCAGCGGCAAGACCCGGGTCCTGACCCGTCGTATCGCCTACATCCTGGCTCAAAAACTGGCCTGGCGCAATCAAATCCTGGCCGTCACCTTCACCAACAAAGCGGCTCGAGAGATGAAGGATCGCATTGAAGAGCTCTGCGGTGGGGGCCGGTTTCCCGATCTGGGCACCTTCCATTCAGTCTGCTCGCGTTGGCTGCGCGTCCACTCGGAAAGCCTGGGGCTGTCACCCCGCTTCGCAATCTTCGATACCTCCGAGCAGACGATGGTCATGCGCGAGGTGGTGCGAGAGATGCGTCTTGACGAGAAGCGTTTTCCCCCCACGGCCTTCCTTCATCAGGTCTCCAGTTGGAAGAATAGCTTGATCCTTGCTTCACAGGCTCAACGCGAGGCCAGGACGCCCTATGAGCGGGACGTGGCCACCGCCTATGAGCTGTATCAGAAGAAACTCAAACTCAACCAGGCCGTGGACTTCGATGACATTCTGGTCTACGCGGTGGAGCTGTTTCGCCACGACCCCGCCCTGCTCGAGCGCTACCAGGAGCGCCTCCGCTACATTCTCATCGACGAGTATCAAGATGTCAATCCGGTGCAGTATGAGCTGGTCCGGTTGCTGGCGGGTCGCCATCGCAACCTGTGCGCCGTGGGTGACGACGACCAGAGCATCTATGCTTTTCGGGGCGCTGACGTCTCTATTTTGCTGCGTTTTGAGGAAGACTTTCCCGAGTCCAAGATCATCAAGCTCGAGCAGAACTATCGCTCGACCCGCTTCATTCTCGAAGCCTCCAATGCGGTGGTGGCCAACAATCGGGGACGCAAAGCCAAGGAGCTGTGGACCGACAAGCCAGGGGGCGAGAAGCTGCAGCTCTATTCGGCTGCGGACGGTCGCGACGAAGCGCGTTACCTGGCTCGCAGCATTCGCGATCTGGGCGGAGGGTCGCGGCGACCCTATGGCGACTTCGTGCTGCTCTACCGCACCAACTCGATGTCGCGCCTCCTGGAGGAAGCCCTCATCCAGGCCGGCATCCCCTACAAGATCATCGGCGGGCTGCGCTTCTTCGAGCGCAAGGAAATCAAAGACGTGCTCAGTTACCTGCGTCTGCTGGTCAACGAAGCCGACTCGATCTCCCTGCGCCGCATTCTCAACGTGCCCCCGCGAGGTATCGGCGATACCACCCTTCAGAAACTCGAGCGCTTCAGTCAGAGCCAGGAGGTCTCGCTCTATGAGGCCATGCGCCGAGCCGGCGAGGCAGGCCTGACGGGCAAGGCAAAGGAGGCGCTCGAGGGCCTGGCGGGCTGGCTCGACAAGCTGCGCGATCGGTTGCGGTCGGGCGGCAAGCCCTCGGCTCCGGCCGAGTCCCTCTTCGACGAACCGGTGGCTCTCGAGCCGGCGAGCGTGACCGGCACCCTGAGGGAGGTGCTCGGTAAGAGCGGCTACCGTGACTGGCTGGGAGCCGATCAGAAAGTGGAGGCACAGGCCCGTCTCGAGAACCTGGACGAGCTCGAGAACGTCACCACCGAGTTCGACCAGAATGCCGAAGACCCGTCGCTGGAAACCTTTCTGGCCGAGGTCTCCTTGCTCTCGGATCAGGATACTTATCAAGACTCCAGCCAGGCGGTCACGCTCATGACCCTGCACGCGGCCAAAGGACTGGAGTTTCCGGTAGTCTTTCTGGCCGGTTTGGAGGAGGGCACCTTTCCCCACCAGCGCTCCATCGACAGCCCCGATGAGCTGGAGGAGGAGCGACGCCTTTGTTACGTAGGGATGACCAGGGCCCGCCAGGTGTTGCGTCTGAGCCGGGCCCAGACCCGGGATGTCCACGGCACGCGCATCCCGAAAATGCCGTCTCGATTCCTGGCCGAGATCCCTCAGGAGTTGCTATTGCAGGCTCGCAGCGAGTACTTCGTGCCCGAGCAGCGTCGCGAGCGCGAGAGCCCCAGTGTGGGCTCAGGCAAGTTCGTGGGCTGGGGAAAGTCCAGTGTTCCGCCTTCGCGGGTCACTCCCCCGGCAGAGAAGCCACGGCCTGTGCGCTCCGAGCTTCCGGCCCGTTTTCGGCCGGGCCAGAAGGTCATCCACAAAGTGTTCGGCGAGGGCTCGGTGGAGAAGACCGAGCGCGATCTGGTCACTGTGAACTTTGACCAGAAGGGCGCCAAAACCGTCCAGGAGAGCTTTCTCTCACCCGTGGCCTCGGATCCCCTGGGGGTCGGCGACCGTGTCTTTCATTCGCGCTGGGGCAAGGGAGTGGTCAAAACTGCTGACCCGGGGGCCGTCACGGTCGTGTTTCCCGGTATGACCCTGCACCTGTCTCCGGAAGAGGCAGCCAAGACTCGCCGACTCTAACCCCGGCGGGGTACTCGCACGCCGCCGATGACCACCGCGTCTTCCTGCTGGGCCACGCTGCCCTGGCTGGTCGGCCCGCCGAAGGAGGCCTTCATGGCCTTTTCCACGTCGTCGTGAAGCACGAGGTTCTGCAGGAACTGGGTGACACGCTGGTCGGTCTGGCGGGGGTCGCTCTTGCCTTCGCGCATGTCGTGCTGAAAGTATGTGAAGACCTCGGCTGCCTGGTCTTGATGGCGACCCACGGCCATACCTTCCAACAATCTGCAGAAGCGTTCGCCGGTGGTGGCCAGGCTCTCAGAGCCGACTCGCTCGGCCAGGATGGTGCGATAGCACAAGCTTGTCTGATCGGTGCTGCCAGCCGGCAGTCGGCGAGCGATGTCGGTGAACAGTCGGGTGCGGTCCTCCTGACTCTCGTTGCCCACGCTGATGCGGACCAGATCCATGCCCTCGCTGGCCGCGGCGATCGAGCCGCTGGCCGAGAGCAGGCTGAAGAAGAGGTCCTCGAGCTGCTCTTGTCGCTGAGGATTGTTGGCGGCTCGGGCTGCGATCACTTCCTGCGTCTGGCTGAGCACCCGATTAGCCTGCTCGTAGCCTTGACGCGCGTAGGTCGCGCTCACCAGGGCCGTCTTGCGGGCCAACTCGAAAGGGGTAGCGCACTCGGCAAACAGCTTCTTGGCCAGTCCGCCAACGCGCTCGTTGACGCGATAGCTGTCATTATCCCCCTTCTTGCTGCCCCGCAGCAGTTCGGCGTAGACGGCGGCGGCCACCCGCAGGGGGAACTTCTCGCCTCCCTGGGCCACGATCTGGGGGAAGTAGACGGTATCGCGCTCCCATCCCACCTCGGCGTAGGCACCCGAGAGCACCTCGCGATAGACGCCGTCATACTCGGCCAGTCGTTTGGAGAGCCCGGGCAGGTTGCTCAGCTCGTCACGGTTGACGGGGAGCAGCACCCCCGTCCCCTCGCGTGCCCAAATGTTCTTCGCGTCTTGCAGATAGACCGAGCGTGCATCAATCTTGTTGCGGTCGCTGTAGAACTCGAAGCCCTTCTGGTTTGCCTGCTTCAAGTCTTCCGCAAGATCAGGATTTTTGAGCCCGCGACCCTGCCCGGAGCCACAGAAGTAGTCAAGAGCGGACAGAGTCTCGGCATTGGCCGCCACCCGGTCCTTGCCGGGCGCGGTGAAGTAGATGTCCTGCCCGGCGGCGAGTCCGCGCAGGTGCTCGAGGGTATCCCCTGGACGCCGAGCATCGTCGTCATAGTAGTAGTAAGAGCCAGAGGTTGGCTTGTAGTCGTTTGCTTCCAGGGCACGCAGGGTCTCGAGCCGGGTCTTGTCCTCGCCGGAGAGCACGTCGTGACCGAGGACTGCATCGGCAAACTGAAGGTCGCGCAGGGCGGTGACCTTGCGCCGATCGGTGCCGGGCATGGTGATTTGCAGACGATCGAGCTTGTCTGGTTTCTGATTCAGGACGTGCTCGCAGGCTTTGTCGGCCGTCAGCTCCTGATGTCTGGGGCGGAGCCCGAAGGGGAGCACAAAGCGTCTGCGATACTCGAACTTGACCCCGCTTTGCTCGAGCCTGCGGAAGGCCTGTAGCAAGTCCTTGCGAGTCGTTTCACTGATGGCGGTGCCGATCGGCCCTCCCACGGTCGAACCGGCCACCAGCACACCCGACTGGGCGAGCTCAGGCCAGGGATTGGCCAGCGGAGCGGACTGCAGTTGAACCTGATCGCGTGGTTCGGCCGGGACGGCCTCGGCAACGGTCGGTCGCGGGGCCGTGGATGCAGCTCGGAGAGTCAGGCTGGGAATTGAGGTGATCATCACGCCTTCAAGTCTACGCTTCCCTGGTCAGGACAGGGTGAAGCTCGTGTTAACAGCTCGCCGAGCTAGTTTTTTCAGGTTTTTTTCAGTGTGTGCCCCGCCCTCGGCCTGCACCCGCAGGAGAACGACGATACCCTTCGAATCGCTTTCACGTCAAAAATTTGCAAAGCGAGGGCTGGAACTTGTTGAACGCCAAGAACCTGGTCGCCTGGGTGGCCGGAATTGTGCTCAGCCTGGGAATGGTGGCCCAGGCCGAGCAGGAAGACTACTGCGTCCTCTCGGTGGATAAGGCCAGTGGCACGCTCACCGTGGTCGAGGCCGATGAGCTTTCGCTGCGAAGTCTGGGCTGCAACCCGGCTGCCTATGAGTCCTCTCCCAAGATTACCGTCAAGCTGGCCCCGCACACGAATTACATTCACGCCCGCGCACTCGAGAACCAGGATCGGCATATGGAGTGGTATCACACCCAGGAAGATTTCCTATACTTCGTCAAGCCAGGCGACCTGATCGAGGTGGAAGGCAATGTGTCCAGACCTGATCAGATCTGGCTCAATCGCATTCGGTACTGACCTTCGAGACGGCGGCATCGCCGATGATCGAGGAAGTCTTCGAGAACCTGGTCGATCAGTTCAGTGACCCCTTCACTTTTTATCGCGAGCTGATCCAGAATGCCATGGACGCTGGCTCGAATCGGGTCGAAGTACGAGTCGAGTATCGGACCACCGAACAGCGCGTGGTGGTGGACGTGGTCGACTTCGGCGAGGGGATGAACCAGCGCATCATCAACACCGAGCTCACCAGGCTGTTCTCGTCGAGCAAGGAAAACGATCTCACCAAGATCGGCAAGTTTGGAATCGGTTTTGTCTCGGTCTTCGCGCTGAATCCCGAGGTCGTGACCGTGGACACCGGCCGCGACGGCGAATACTGGCGGGTGGTATTCCAGGGGGGTACCAACTTCGAATGTCTGAGGCTCGATCATCCTGTCGAGGGCACCCGGGTCCGGCTCTACAAGAAGCTCCAGGCCGATGACTTCGAGCATTTTCTGGCCAAGTCGCGGGATACCATCTCATTCTGGTGTCGCTTCTCGGATACCGAGGTGCTGTTCAACGGGCTCAAGCTGAATGAGACCCTGTCGGTCGACTCGCCTTGCCAGGTGCGCCATACCCGACCAGGTACCGAGCTCGTGGTCGGGGTGACCTCGGTCAAGCCGCCCCCCTTCGGGATGTATAACCGCGGCTTGACGCTCAAGGAGGCCGCCCAGGAGTTCTTTCCGGGAGTCTCCTTCCGCATCAAGTCGCGCTATCTCGAGCACACGCTCACCCGCGACAACGTCATCGTGGACGAGAACTACCATAAGGCGCTGAAGATCCTGCGTGAGTGCGTGCGCAACCAGCTGCCTGAGGAGATGTTTGCCCGTATCAAGACCTGGCTATTCGACTCGTCCAGTTTTGGCAAGCTGGACGAGCTTCTGGGGGAGGCGGCTCCCTACCTGAGCAACTACCGCGAGGGTATGGCCAAGAAGTTTCGCACGATGCCAATGTTTGCAGTCCTTCACGGCCCCCCACTGAGCCTTTCTCAGCTCCGCTGGGCCAGCTTCTTCGAGGGGGCCGTCTACCTCGAGCTCGAGCCCAACCGCGTTACCAGCGAATTGGCCCGAGTCGGAATTCCTGTCCTGAAGGGCCAGGTCGGCTCAGGAATTGCCCTCGCCGCCCAGGCCGTGACCGGGCGCAGCCCCCTGGTCGCCTCCCACTCGGTGGCGGTACCCGTCTTGCGCACGCGCCAGACAGCACGCCGCGAGCTCAGCCGTCTTGGGGCAGCCATCAGGGCCATCTTGAAGCGAGGCAAGGTCAGCATCCAGGAAGTACGGCTGGCCTCGTTCGACTACCCGGGCTCGGTGGTGCAGAAGTTGCCAGCCCTGCTGCAGTCGGGAGAGGGCGTCCCCATTCGTCTCTTTGAACGGGGTATCTTGCGCAGTTTGAAGGTCAAGCCGGGCTTACTGCTGCTCAACGAGAGTCATCCCCTGGTGGCGCGGGCCCTCGCTCGCTCCGAGCATACCCCGCTGTTGGCCAGCTTCGTGCTGGCCAAAGCAGCTCTGCTCAACGATGGATTGCCCAGTGAAACGGAAGCGAGCCTGGTTGGCCAGGCGCTCAAACTGGCGTGAGCCTGTCGCAAGAGATCCTCCAGGGGGCGAGCAGGGGCTACAAGGGATCCTTCACACTGGCCGTCGAGAAGGCCCGTGAGAAACTCAAGCGCTTTCAGCTCACCGATCCTCGCTACTACATCCTGCAGGTCATCGAAGCCTTGTTGGCTTCCGGAGCTACCGAGATCCGGATTTCTCACGAGGTCGTGCTGAGCGTCGACCTCTCGTTCAGCTCTTACACTCTCGCGATCGGGTTCGATGGACCCGGCTACACACGCGAGGAGCTTGAGCAGCTCTACGACTTCCTGTTCATCTCGCAGGCCGACCGGCAACGAGATCGACTGCGCGAGCTGGCTCTGGCCCTGATGAGCTGCCAGGCTCTCCGGCCCACTTGTATCAAGCTGGAGAGCCAGGGAGCAGTCTGGCAACGCTGCGTTTCCGATAGGCCCGAAGAGCACCTTAAAGAGCGCGTGCTCGAGCGAGCTCCCCAGAAGGAGAGTCGAATCGAGATTCGGGGGCCAGGCAAGGGCAGCGAGGTCGAGCTTCTGCGCTCTTATTGCACCCTGGTCCAGGTGCCTATTCTGGTCAACGACGAGCAGATCAGTGCCACTCCGAAGAGCTTGACCGGAGTCTGCCCCTGGCCCAATTACCGATTCACCAGGGGGAAGCTGACCGGTTGGATCGGCCTCCCTTATGCCGAGATGGCCCGGTCTTCTCTCACCTTCCTGCGCTACGGCGTGCAGTTTGCCCGCCGACTCGAGCACCGTCTCACCCCGGCCGTCTCGGTGGTGCTTGAGGACCCACGCATTCGCAAGAATGCCAGCCAAACTGACGTCGTCGAGGATGACGGTTACTTCGAGGTCCTTCAGGAGGTCCAGCAGGTTCTCTTCGAATTCGCGCTCGAGTTCAGCCGCAAGTATATCCCGGGCTACCAGCGACTGGCGGTGCAGAACTTTCTCTCTCAACTCCTGTGCGACTGGATGAGCCCTGAGGTCCTGCTGTCGGCCGATCAAGACTCGACTCCTGAGCTGCAGCAACTGCTGAACCTTCCTCTTTTTACCGACCGCCTTGGTCAGATGTGGCCCCTCAAGGAGGTTGTTGCCCAATACCGCAAGGATGGATTCGTCAGCGTTTGCTCAAGGCGGATGCCCCACGCTCATCGGGTGGACTGGTTAGTACTCAACCCCGGTCCGGACGAACTGAGCCTGCTCAAGTCGCTCTTTGATCGTATTCGCAATGTCGACGAGGAGATCAAGCGCATCCAGGCCCTGGGCACCGGACGAGCCACCCCCGCTCCGGCTCCCAACACAAGTCCGGCGTTGGCTGAACGGGCCGTCACTGGAGGCGGGTTCTCTTGCGTTCTGCGCATTCCGAACGATTACCCGGTCGGCTCCCTGGAGCTCTTTTTCCCGGCCCAGCAGGGTTGGGTACGGCACACCGATTACTTCAACGGCCTCTCCATCCAGGTCGAGATCACCGGTCACTGGCGGGCCGATGCTGTGCGACTGGCCCGCACGGCGGTGGAGGAGAATTATGCCGAGCTTTATCACCACCTGTTGGCACGCCTGCTGAAGAGCCACCGCACTCCTCAGCACCGCCAGCCCATATTGAGGGCCCTCGAGCACCTTCTGGCCTACTGGTCCAGTCTATTTCCCACTGGCTGGCCCGGGGTGCGCAAGTTCAACGAGCGGGTTATCAGTGCTCGAACCGCCGTGGGGGAGGATATCTGGCAGGCTCAGGTCTTCGCCACCCGCTCGGGGAGTCTGGTCAGCCTGAGCGATATGTCCGTCTGGTTGGGTAGCTTCGAGAGCCTGGCCCTGGCCTACGGTGGACGGCCCATCGAGGGCGACCACGCTATCGACGGCAGTCCGGCCGTGGCTCGATTCTTGAGCCTGATCTTTGGCACCGAGCGAATTCAGCGGGTAACGCTGGGGACCGCCCTCCTGCCTCAGCGCCAGAAGCAGCGCCTCTTGCCAGGCGCGGCTGAGAACCCGGCCCAACTCGTGGAGGTCGAGGCCGAGGCCGAGCCAGAGCTGGATCTGGAGGAGATTTCGCTGGAGGCGTTGCGGGCCGCTATGGAGGTGGAGATGGCCACCCCTGAGCCCGCACCGCCTTCGCCGGAGCACCCGACCGTCGAGAGCCAGGAGGCCGCCGAGCTTCCTGGAGCGGAGCCAGTCGACGAGCCCGAAGAGATCCCTCCTTCGGCCGAAAGCGATCCGCTGCCCCCGCCCGAGTTCAGTCCGGTTCCTGCTTGCTCGCCCCGTGACGCACCACGCAGCGCGCGGCGAGCTTGGCGGTGGTGGT
>CAYYHB010000061.1:0-14951 GCA_964471395.1 uncultured Burkholderiales bacterium
TGCCGGTGCTGGGCTGGCTGGCGGGAGCCTGCCTGGGCCTGTCGGCCCTGGGCGCCCCTCTGGCAGGCGAGCGATGATGCGCTTACATGCCTATCTCTGGCGGGCGGCCGGTTTCGGAGCCACCCCTTCGCAGCTGCGCCGCAGCCTGCGCCAGGGCTACGAAGCCAGCGTGCGCGAGCTAGTGCGCTACGTTCCCGAGGCCCCTCCCCCGCCAAGACTGACCACGCTCCCCCCGGGCTTCACCCTGACGCTGGCCCAGGTGGCCGTGCTGATCACCTGGTGGCTCAACCGCATGGTCCACACCCGGAGCCCGCTCCAGGAGAAGATGACCCTGTTCTGGCACGGGCACTTCACCACCGCCGTGGTGCCCGTGGTCTTCCCCGCCTTCCTGGCCAACCACAACGACTTCCTGCGAAAGAACGCCACCGGCCGATTCTCCGACCTCTTGCTGGGCATCTCCCGCGACCCGGCCATGCTGATCTACCTCGACGGCCACACCAATAAGCGCGAGCATCCCAACGAGAACTACGCCCGCGAGCTCTTGGAGCTGTTCACCCTGGGCGAGGGCCACTACAGCGAAGCCGACGTTATGTCCGCCGCCCGGGCCTTCACCGGCTGGGGCATCGACTGGGGCCGAGGCACGTTCCGCTTCAGCCCCGAGCACCACGACGACGGTCCCAAGCGCTTTCTGGGCCACACCGGCCAACTGGGGGGCGAAGAGGTCGTGAAGATCCTGGCCCGCCATCCCCGCACCGCCCGCTACCTGGTGGACCGCCTGTTCCGCTTCTTCACCGGCGTGAGCACGCCGGCCCGTGAGGTGGAGCGCCTGGCGGGAGTCTATGAGCAGCACCACGGGGTGCTGGCCCCGGTGCTGGAGGCTCTCTTCCTGGGCCAGGCCTTCCGGGCCACGGCCGAGCCGCGCCAGGCCTACAAGAGCCCGGTGGAGCTCACGGTCGGCGCCCTGCGCTCGCTCAACGGCCAGTTCCGCAACGGGCCGGGCTGGCAGTGGCTGGAGAGGCTGGTGTCCATGGGCCAGCTGCCCTGGCTGCCTCCCAGCGTGGCCGGGTGGGCCGAAGGTCGGTCGTGGCTCAACACCGGCACCCTGCTCGACCGGGTCAACTTCGCCCGCCAGTTGGCCCGGGCCCATCAGCCCCAGGTGGCCAGCCTGGTGGCAGGGGCCACTCCCGATCAGGCCCTCGAGCGCTTGCTGGCCGCCGCCGGACTGCCCGACGTCACCGGCACCACCCGAGCCCACCTGGCGCGCGCCTGTCGCCAGAAAGGCCCGGCTGACACGCTGGCCCTCATCCTGGCCAGCCCCGACTATCAAGTGAGGTGAGCTGCCCATGAAGCGACGCGACTTTCTCAAAGCAACCCTGGCCATGGCGGGCGTGATGATGCTGCCCGAGATCCCGCTGGCGGCCACGCCCCGCAAGCTGGTGCTGGTACACCTGTTCGGTGGCAACGACGGGCTCAACACCGTGATCTCGGACAACGCGCTCTATCGCAAGCTGCGTCCCCGGCTGTCCCTCAAGAGTGACCAGGTGCTGCCGATCAAGTCCGGTCTGGGCCTGCACCGCGCCCTGGAGCCATTGATGCCGCACTGGCAGGCGGGCCAACTGGCCCTGGTCAACGGGGTGGGCTATCCCGAGCCCAACCGCTCCCACTTCACCTCCTCGGACATCTGGCACACCGCCGTGGTGCGCGGCACGGCTCGCTACGGCTGGCTGGGACGTTTCCTGGACAACAGCGGAGCCGGCTCGGTCAACGTCGGCCCGACCCTGACCCGGGCCCTTTACGCCCAGAGCGCCCAGCCTCTCTGCCTCAAGACCCCGGACCAGTTCCGCCTGGAGGCCAATCAGGCCGAGCTGTCGGCGATGTACCGCGACTTCGGCGGCCACCTGGGAAGCACGTTCGCAAGCCTGGAGAAGGCGGTGGACCACTGTCACTCCTGCCCCGGCGAGTCGGTCGCCACGGGCGAATTCGGCAAGTCGCTCAGCGTCATCTTGCGCCTGCTGCCAAAGGGACAGGTTTTCTGCACCGCCCTGAGCGGCTTTGACACCCACTCCAACCAGAGCAAGCGCCACGCCGAGGTATTGAGCGAGCTGGCCCGCGGCCTGGCCGGCTTCATGGCTACCCTCAAAAGGCGCGGGCAGGACCGCGACGTGCTGGTGGCGGTTTACTCGGAGTTCGGGCGCCGGGTGGAGGAGAATGCCAGCGGCGGCACCGATCATGGCACCGCCGGACCGCTCTTCGTGCTGGGTCCCGGGGTGAAGGGCGGCCTCTATGGCGAAGTGCCCTCCCTGAGCAACCTGAAGGAAGGGGATCTGGTGCACACGGTCGACTTTCGAGCCGTCTACTCCACGCTGCTGAGCCGCTGGCTGCAGGCGGACGCGAGCGCCGTGCTGGGAGGCCACTTCCCGGCTCTGCCCTTCCTGTGAGCCCTGCCCACCAGCCAGATGAGCGCGCCCTGGTGCTGGCCGCCCAACGGGGCGACCAGTCGGCCCTGGAGGAGATCGTGCGCCTGCACCAGGCCAGCCTGTGGCGCCTGGGCAACCGGCTGCTGGGCTCGCCCAGCGAGGCTCAAGACCTGGTGCAGGAGACCTTCGTGGCCGCTTTGCGTGGATTGGAGCGTTTCCAGGCCGAGCGTCCGCTGCGCCCCTGGCTGGTCACCATCGCCACCAGGCTGGGGCTCAACATGCTGCGCACCCGGCGCAGGCGTCCCTCGGAGCCGCTGGAGGAAGAGCTGCCCGACCCGGGCAGCGGTCCGGCCGGGGAGGTCGAGCGTCGCCTGGAGCTGGAGCGATTGATGGCGGCTGTGAGCACGCTGGAGGCGGTTCCGCGGGCCATCGTGGTGCTGCACTACTGCGAGGAGATGACCTGCGCCGAGATCGGCACAGTGTTGGAGATGACCGAGTCGGCCGTGAAGGTGGCCCTGTTTCGGGCCCGCGAACGACTCAGAACCAGGTTGGGAGGATCGTGATGAGCTGCGAATCAGTGCGCGAATGCCTGCAAGAGCACCTGGAGGGGACACGGCATCCCCTCGAGCTGGCCGCTCGCTTGCCCGACTGGGCCCAGCGCCACCTGGAAAGCTGTCCAGCCTGCCGGGAAGCCAGCTGGCAGCTGGTCTCGCTGGAGTGCTCGCTGCGCCGGATGAGCGAGACGCCACCGATGCCGGTCGACCTGACCGCCAGCGTGATGGCCGCCCTGCAGCGCCCCGAGCCGACCGCCCCGGCCAGCCGCGAGCAAATCTGGATGCGGGCCGCAGCCGTTCTGCTGGTGGGCCTTTGTCTGGTCGCCAGCACTTACGTGCCCTTGCCGCCCTTGCAGGCGGGCTGGCAACTGGTCTCGGGCTGGTCGCTGCCGCGCCTGGACCTGCCTGGCCTGAATGAAACCCTGGCGCTGACCGGGGCGGCCATCTGCCTGCTGGGCGCCACCGCCCTCAACTGGCGCTGGAGCGGAGCCCACTGATGCAGGTCTTACTGTACTCCCTTTGCTTTGGGCTGGGAGCCCTGGGAGTTGCCTCGCTGGGGCTGCTGGGCTGGGTGCTGTGGCCTGTCCGAGCCAGAGCCGCTCGCGAGCGGATCGAGCAGTCGCGAGGCCGCTGCCTGGTGATCGGCCTGTTGCACCTCTTCGCCCTGGTCTTCCTGATGGCCGTGGCCGACAAGCGGGGCGGAGGAGCGGGCCTGCTGGTGGCGGCCTTCCTGGTCTGGGTCGCCTGGAAGCTGGTGACCGCCCTGCCCGGGGTGCTCAGCTGGCTGGGCGAGTCGCTTGGCTCGCTGGCCGACCGACCGCAGTTGGATACTGTTCGGGCCACCATCTGGGGAGCCTTCCTGCTGGCCGGGGTGGGGCTGGTGCCCTGGCTTGGGTGGGCCCTGCTGACCGCCTGCCTGGCCGCCACCTGCGGCTGCGGGGTGCTGGGCGGGTGGAAAAGAAAATGACCCTGGCGAACCAGGGCCGGGAGCCGCGCGGCCGACATCTCGTGCTGCCGTGAGAAATTTGTCACACCGTCCGACTCCCGGCCCGGGGCGCGGGAGCCACGAAGAGAGCTCCTTTCTGACAATTGGGGCCGGACGAGCTGTGCTCTGTTCCGGGCAATAGGAGACCAGGGCCTGGTAGAGCGGTGGTGCTCCGTGACGAGAAAAACCTAGGTGCGAGGGGCGCTGAGCGAGTTGAGGGCGCGAATCAGCCGTTCTTGCACTTCCTGAGCCCCGTGGGTGAGCATAAAGTCGAGCAGAGCTTCGCGATCCTCCACCAGCAGACGCAGGCCGGGCAGAGCCTGACAGGTGCCCCAGCTTTCCACCCGGGGCTTCTCGGGCTCGGGCGGACGCCGCGTGGTGGCCGCCTCGATAATCTGCTCGAGCTCTTCCGGGCTGCGCCCGTCCAGCCGCTTCTGGATGGCCGGCAGAGGGAGGTACTCCGCCTGCAGCGCCTTGATGGCCAGCAACTGGTCGAGGTGGCGCCGGGTATAGCGGGCGGTGCCGCTGACATAGTGGGGCTTGTCGAGCAAGCCCAGGCTGGTGTAGTAGCGAATGGTGCGCGAGCTGGGTACGGGCGAGACGCGCCCGCCAGGGTTGGGCAGGTTCCATCGGACGAGCACGCTCTCGGCCTGCTCGCTCAGCTCTTCCAGGGTCCAGTCGCCCGCCTCGGTGTTCCTCACCTCCCCAGTGTAGCTGTTAGACAGTTCAACTGTCCAGCCTCCAGGGAGATCTGTCTGACAGTTCAACTGCTTGCCCCTGCTTCCAGCACGTGGCAGTGATACCAGAGGACGGCAAGTCCGCACAAGAGTAGGGTCAGCATCACTTGTCCTCCTTTGGCTCGGCTTCGTTTCGAGGTGGGCAGGCCAGCATCACTGGTAGAAAGGGGGGCGGGTCGATCGGGGGGGGCGGTCTGCGATGCAAGATGGGCTCATCGAGGACCGGGGGTTGCCAGTCGTTATTGATTTCGCTCACCTGTCACCTCCTTCGGAGTCGTTTCGGGACTCTGGACTCATATTACAGTTAAACAGTCTAACTGTCAATATGTCAGGGAGTGTTTTTCTCTGGATAGTCTTCCTGCCATCGAAACAGAGCCTGACAGTTATCCAGCCCAACTGAAAAATTGAGCCTGATTCTCCTCTTGAAGACCCGGAGAGCTCTTAACATGCAGTTTACATTTCAAGCAGGGTCTACTGAACGGGTCTAGAATAGGCGGAAGTTTTTTCATGGGGGTTGACCCGGCCGGCGGCGGAATCCGGCCTGAAGAGAGAGATTTCCCGGCGCAAGAGCGCCGGAATGCAGAAAGAGTGAGGATGAAAACCGTGTTACGGAAACTGACCGGCCTCGGGCGCTACGCGATGTTCGTAGTCTTGTTGGCCTTGATCCAGCTGCCCGCCTGGGCCAGCGAAACCGACATCAAAGTCCCTGGGGAGCTCAAGACCCAGACCTTCGAGAGCCTGGGCGGCGTGAGCGGCCAGCTGCTGCTGATGGTCGGCATCGGCGTGTGCCTGATCGGAATGGCCTTCTCGCTGATGCAAGCCAAGGCCATCAAAGAGATGCAGGTGCATCAGTCGATGTCCGAGATGTCCGAGCTGATTTACGCCACCTGCCGGGCCTATCTGACCCAGCAGGGCCGTTTCCTGGTCATCCTGGAAGTGATGATCGGCATCTGCATCATCTACTACTTCGGCTTCCTGCGCCATCTGGGCGCGGGACAGGTGGCCGTAATCTTGTTCTCGTCGGTGGTCGGCATCCTGGGCTCGTATGCGGTGGCCTGGTTCGGCATTCGCATCAACACCTGGGCCAACTCGCGCACCGCTTTCGGCGCGCTGAAGGGCAAGCCGTTCCCGTGCTACGCCATCCCGCTCCAGGCGGGCATGAGCATCGGGCTGATGCTGATCTGCGTCGAGCTCCTGGTGATGCTCGTCATCTTGCTCTTCATCCCGGGCGAGTGGGCAGGCCCCTGCTTCATCGGCTTCGCCATTGGCGAGTCGCTGGGCGCCTCGGTGCTGCGAATCTGCGGCGGTATCTTCACCAAGATCGCCGACATCGGCGCCGACCTGATGAAGATCGTGTTCAACATCAAGGAAGATGACGCCCGCAACCCGGGCGTTATCGCCGACTGCACTGGCGACAACGCCGGTGACTCGGTGGGCCCCACCGCCGACGGTTTCGAGACCTACGGCGTCACCGGCGTGGCCCTCATCGTCTTCATCACCCTGGCCGTCGGCAGCATCCCCCTCCAGGCCACCTTGCTGGTGTGGATCTTCGTGATGCGCGTGCTGATGGTCATCACCTCGATGGCCTCCTACACGATCAACGACGTGATGGCCAAGGGCAAATACCAGAACGTCGACAAGATGGACTTCGAGGCGCCCCTGACCAACCTGGTCTGGCTCACCTCGGCCGTCTCCATCGCCGTTACCTTCGTGGTCAGCTACCTGATGCTGTCCAACCTGACGGTGGACCCCGACCTGTGGTGGAAGCTCTCTATTATCATCTCCTGCGGCACGCTGTCGGCGGCAATCATCCCCGAGCTGACCAAAGTCTTCACCAGCGCCAAGTCGGCTCACGTGGCCGAGATCGTCGACTCGAGCAAAGAGGGCGGCGCCTCGCTGACCATCCTCTCGGGCATGGTGGCGGGCAACTTCAGCGCCTTCTGGATGGGCCTGACGATGATGTTCCTGATGGCCATCGCCTACTACACCTCGCTCGGGCTTTCTCCCGAGATGATCAAGTTTGCGCCCGTGTTCGCCTTCGGCCTGGTGGCCTTCGGCATGCTGGGCATGGGCCCGGTGACCATCGCCGTCGACAGCTACGGCCCGGTGACCGACAACGCCCAGTCGATCTACGAGCTCTCGCTCATCGAAACCATTCCCGACGTCGAGAACGAGCTGCAGAAGGACTACGGCTTCAAGCCGGCGTTCGTGCAGGCCAAGCACTTCCTGGAAGAAAATGACGGCGCCGGCAACACCTTCAAGGCGACCGCCAAGCCGGTGCTGATCGGCACCGCGGTGGTGGGCGCCACCACGATGATCTTCTCGATCATCCTGCTGCTCACTCAGGGTGGCACGGCCGGCATGGAGAAGCTGGCCCTGGTCGACCCGATGATCTTGCTCGGTCTGATGACCGGGGGCGCGGTCATTTACTGGTTCTGCGGAGCTTCGATGCAGGCCGTGACCACCGGCGCCTACCGGGCGGTGGAGTACATCAAGGCAAACATCAAGCTCGAGGGTACCACCAAAGCCTCGGTGGAGGACAGCACCAACGTGGTGCGCATCTGCACCGTCTACGCTCAGGCGGGCATGTGGAACATCTTCATCGCGGTGCTCACCCTGACGCTGGCCTTCTCCTTCTTCAACCCCTTCTTCTTCGTGGCTTACCTGGTCTCGATCGCGCTTTTCGGCCTGTATCAAGCCATTTACATGGCCAATGCCGGCGGATCGTGGGACAACGCCAAGAAGGTGGTCGAGGTCGAGCTGCACGCTAAGAACACTCCCCTGCACGAGGCCACCATCGTGGGCGACACCGTGGGCGACCCCTACAAGGACACCTCCTCAGTGGCCCTCAACCCGATCATCAAATTCACCACCCTCTTTGGCCTGCTGGCCGTGGAGATCGCTCTGGAGATGGACACCGGCCTGAAGACCGTCCTGGCGGTGATCTTCCTGGCCGTGGGCCTCTATTTCGTGTGGCGCTCGTTCTACGGAATGCGCATCCACGCGGGCGGCTCGGGTGGCTTCCGGGGACAGATGGCCCAGGCTGAGGCCACAGCCAGGGCGGCTGCTCCTGCCGAGAAGCCGGCCCCGGCTCCGGCCGTCGAGGAGAAGACCGCCGAGCCGGCCTCGAGCGAGGCCAGCTCCTAGCAAGGGGCGCCGCGGAGAGCGCCGAGCCCCGGCGCCCTCCGCGGTCACCCGCCCACACCGCAGAACCCCTGGCCAGCGCCAGGGGTTCTCCCACGAAATGAGGTCTTGCATCACGTGAAAAAACCGCTAACATTCCTCCTGCTGGCTCACTACTTTAAGGGCGCCCGCCTGATGGATGAGCTGCACCGTCTCGGCTGCAAGGTCGTGCTGCTGGCCGAGGAGTCGGTGCGCCACAAGCCGTGGCCCGACATTCTGGACGAGCGCTTTTTCATGCCTGACCTTGAGAATGTGACGGCCGTGACCCGGGCGGTGAGCTACCTGGCCCGCAGCCGCAGCTTCGACGGCCTGATCGCCCTGGACGACTACTCGGTGCAGCTCGCCGCCACTCTGCGCGAGCACCTGCGCATCAGCGGCATGGGTGAGACCACTGCCCGCTATTTCCGCGACAAGCTGGCCATGCGCATGCAGGCTCGCGAGGTGGGCATCAGCGAGCCCGAGTTCGTGCACGTGCTCAATCACCACCAGATCCACGAGTTCACCCGGAGGGTCAATCCGCCCTGGGTGCTCAAGCCGCGCTCGGAGGCGGGCTCGGTCAAGATCAAGAAGTGCCACTCTGAGCTCGAGGTCTGGCAGGCCGTCAGCGAGTTGGGCGACGACCACTCCTACTATCTACTCGAGCAGTACATCCCGGGCCAGGTGCTGCACGTGGATTCGATCGTCTACGGCCATCGGATGCTCTTTGCTCAGCCGCACCGCTACTGGCGCCCTCCCTTTGACGTGTGGAACAAGGGAGGCGTTTTTATCTCCCAGACAATGGGCGCCAAGGATCCTGTGCTCGAGGAAGTACGGGAGATGAACGAGCGAGTGGTGCTGGGCCTGGGTCTGGAGCGCGGCGTGACCCACGCTGAGTTCATCCACGGCCACGACGGCCGCCTCTACTTCCTGGAGATGGCGGCCCGGGTTTGCGGCGCGCACCTTGACATCGAGGTGGAAGCCGCCAGCGGGATCGACCTGTGGCGTGAGTGGGCCCGGCTCGAAGTCGCCTACCTGCGGGGCGAGCCCTACCGGGTGCCAAAGCGCCGCAACGACCACGCCGGGCTGCTTCTCTGCCTGTCCCGCCAGCAGGCTCCCGACCTGAGCGTTTTCGATGCCGGCGAGGTGGTCTGGCGGCTCTCGGAGGACTTTCACGCCGGCCTGGTGCTGGCCTCGAACAAGCACGAGGATGTGACCCGGCTGATGCAAGACTACCAGGAACGCCTCAACCACGAGGTGCTGGCCGTCGCGCCTCCCACCGACAAGCCGATGTAAGGCGATGGATCTGCTTCGGAAGGTCGCTTTCCTCGGCCTTGTCTGCCTGATTTTGGTCGGCCCGGCCGGTGCCCAGGTGCGGCGCTACCGGGTGCAACTGGAGATCATGCGCCAGGGCAGCGAGTTGCTCGATCAGCGCTCCTTCTGGGTGCAAGAGCAGATTCCACGCCCTCTCGAGCTCGCGGGCCTGCCGGCGGCCACAAGCATAACACTGAGCGTGACGCGCGAGGTGGGAACTGCCAACCTGATCCTCTACTTCCAGGTGATCGGGCCGCCCACGGCAGGCTACCAGGAGTTGACCAGCCCTCGCCTGGTGCTGGGGCCGGATAGCTCGCCCCCGGCCTTCTGCTTTGCGCTGCAGGGCCAGGTTTACCGCATCAGCGTGACATCCTTGAAGGTCCAAGAGCTCGAATGAGCCTGCGCCACCAGCTCTGAGGCACCGGCCGCGAGGCCCCAGGTGGAGGAAAAACGATCTGTGAGCGGGATCACGAAGGGCGCGCCCCTCGGCGCGAGAATCTGTCCGAGTGAAGAACGCAGTGATGACCCTGCTGGCCCTTCTGCTGATGACGGTGCCGGCCCTGGCCGAGTCGAGCTACAAGCTGGTCTGGTTTCGAACCGACTGGTGCCCCTGGAGCGCCAAAATGAAGCCCTCGGTGGAAAAATTCACGGCCGAGCATCGGGTCGAGAGCGTCCAGGTCAACCTCGATCAGACCGACAGCCCGGCCTACAAGCAGTACAGCAAGTACAATCCCAAATCAGCTGTCCCCTATCTTGTGCTCCTGGACGCAAAAGGCAAAGTGGTGCGCAGTTGGGACCGCTACGTGACGCTGGACGACCTCGAATCGGCGCTGCGCTGATTCCACAGGTGGCCCTGGGCGCACTCATGGGGCCCCAGGTGGGGGTGCAGCAAGATGCAGCTGCGCTCGCAGCAGCAGGCTTCCGGGCAGGTCTCGATGCCCAGCAGCAGGCTCAGGCTTTCCAGCTCGGCGCTGCGATCCTCTCCCAGCATCGCCCGGGCCAATCCCATGGCCTGACGTCGATCCAACAACTGCTGCATACTCTCGGTCCTCCGCCTCCTTTCTATCCCCTTTCGCGGGCGAGTTTGTAACCAGTTTGTTACCGCGCCGCCTTTTCCGGTAGGAGACCGCGCCCCTGGCTTTGAATCTCCCTCGGCTTATGTCTTCCGCAACCGACCTCCGTGAGCAGGCCCGCGAGCGCATCCGTCGCCTGTTCGACTATCTACTCGCTGTCCAGCGGCTCAACACGCCGCCGTGCCTCGATCTCGAGGAGTACCCTTTCCAACTGCGCCTGGGGGAGCTACCCGAGCACCCGGCCGTCGAGCTTGGCCCCCTGCCCCTAGACCCCCGTGAGGAGGCCGAAGACTTCCTCTTGCGCGTGCGCCGCCCCAAGGACGTGCCCTGCCCCCCCCTTCCCGAAGCCCTCGAAGGCTGGCTCAAGCCTGGGTGGGATCGGCTGGACGGAACCGTGACCGCTTTCGTGCGTAAGAAGAAAGGCGGCTCCATGGTACCCTTTGAGGCCGATGAGGCGCGGCCAGCCGCCCTGACGGCCTGGCTCAAAAGCCGCAAAGACTGGGAGAAGCCGGCCCTGGCCGCCAACGACGTCAACGACCTGTTCGACCGGCTGCTGGAGGTGTGGGGACGGCTCGAGCGCGAGTCGGAAACGGTCGAGCTGGTCGTCGGACTGGGGCTGGTGCGCGTCAAGGACGACCAGGGAGCGGTTGACCATCCCCTGGTGCTGCAGAAGCTCACTCTCGAGTTCGAGGCCGAGCGGGCCGAGTTCACCTTCCGCGAGACCGACCGCGAGCCCGGGCTCTATAGCGCTCTGTTGCAGCGCTTCGAGGTCAGTCCCGACCTGGCCCAGGAGTGCCGCCAGATTCTGGGTAGCACCGAGGATGCCGATCCGCTGGGCAATCTGCTGGACAAGCTCTGGCCCGGGGTCCGGGTGGTCGCTAATCTGGCCGACTTGAGCCCGGCCCAACAGAAGGTGCAGCTCTCTCGCGAGCCGGTACTCTATCTGGGCAGTCGCTCGCTGGGCTTCTCCTCGGCCATCGAGGCCTTCCTCGAGGCCCTGCCCGGTCTGGAAGCCTTGCCCCCAGCCCTGGTGCGCGTGGTCGGCTTTGACATCGACCTGGAGGGAGACATCGTCGAATCTAGAGGGCCTTCCACCCGGGTCGATCCGGTGGGCAACGTCGACCCTCTCTACACCATGCCGGCCAACCCTGAGCAAGAGCGCGTGGCTGGCCGCCTGGCCGCCCACGGCACGGTGCTGGTTCAGGGCCCCCCGGGCACCGGCAAGACCCACACCATCGCCAACCTGGTGGGCCACCTGCTGGCCGAGGGCAAGAGCCTGCTCGTCACCAGCCATCGCACCAAAGCCCTGCGTGTGGTGCGCGAGATGATCAGCCCTCAGGTCCGCCCCCTGTGCGTCAGCGTGCTCGACAATGAGAGTGAGAGCCACGCCCAACTGGAGGAAGCCGTCAAGGGCATGGTCAACCTGTTCTCTTCCAGCGACGCGGAAGAGCTCGAGCGTCTGGCCAACACCTACGGCGAGCGCCGGATGGACATCAAGAGCCGACTCTCAGCCGCCGAGCAGCGACTGGTCGAGGCCCGCACGGCCGAGTATGAGCCTCTTCCCTGCCTCGATGGCGGGAGCATCCATCCCACCCGGGCCGCTCAGGAGATCGCCGAGGGCCGGGGCTTGCACGACTGGATCCAGGGGCCCGTCCCTCCGGGAGGCACGCTTCCTCTCACCCCGGATGAGATCACCGAGCTCTATGCCCTCAACAGCCTGATCACACCTCAAGACGAGCACGACCTGCAGGGCCGACTGGCCCCGCTGGAGGAGGTTCCCTCCGAACGCCGCTTCAGTGCTGACCTGGAGCGCCGCAAAGTGCTGCAAGAGCAGTCCGAGCGCTTCGAGGCGGGCTTGTGGACCGGCTCGGACCAGGACCTGGAGAGTCTCCGAAATCTGCGCGAAAAGGTGCATGCCGCCCTGGGACCGCTGGCCGAGGCCGACACCCTCCAGAGAGAAGTCATCAGGGCCGGTCTGGCCGGGGGCGAGCATCGGCAGTCCTGGCAAGACCTGATTGACGTGATCAAGACGGCTCGCACCGAGATCGGCTCGCTCGAGCGTCAGGTGATGGCCGTGGGCCCCAGCCTCGAGTGCGATCTGCCCCTGGCCCTGCAGGCCAGCGTGTGCGCCGAGATCGTGGCCCATCTGCGAGCCGGCAAGTCCATCACCGGCATCGAGCTGTTCACCAAGGGCAACTGGAAGAAGTTGCTGGCCGGCATTCGCGTGGGCGGGGGAGCTCCCAAGACGGCCGACGACATGGAGGCGGTGGGAGCTCTCATCGCCATGGCCCAGAAACGCGAACAGCTCAAGGCCCGCTGGGACCGCCAGGTAGGCCGTTGGCTATCCATGAGCCAGGGCACCGCCAGTGTACCCACCGCAGCCGAATTGGGCGAGCGTCCTGAGGATACCTGCGCCCAGCACGTGAGCCGCATCCTCAAGAGCCTCAACTGGACCGACACCTGGGCCGAGTGCAAACAGGCCATGGCCGAAACCGGCCTGCGCTGGGAGATCGTGGAAGAGCGCGTGCCCCCGAACTCCGCCCCCCAGGGCGATATCTTGCGCCTGAGGGATACTCTTCAGGACCACCTCGAGCCGGTGGTCGAAGCACGCACCGCCTGGGTCGAGTGCCGTCTGCTCGACAAGCAGCGCGAGGACCTGCTTAACCTGCTCGATGTCCCCGAGCAAGAGGACCACGGCAAAGTGGTGGCCCGCCTGCGCGAGGCGGTACAGGCCAAGGACCCCGAGCGCTATGGCGAGGCCTGGAACCGCCTGGTGGTGCTGCACCAGCAGAAAGCCCACAAGCTGCGCCGTGACGCTTACCTCGAGCGCCTCAGAACGAAGGCCCCGGGCTGGGCCGAGGCCGTCTTCGAACGCACCCCGCCCCACAACCAGCCCAAGCCCCCGGGCGACCCGGAGGTGGCCTGGCAGCACCGCCAGTGGTGTCAACTGCTCGATAGCTTCGCCGAGCAGAGCCTCGACGATCTGCAGCAGGAGATCATGCGTTTGCGCCAGCAACTGCAGGACGCTACCGCCAGCTTCGTGGAAAACCTGACCTGGTCAGCCCAGCTGCGCCGCACCGGCATTCGCCAGCAGCAATCATTGATTGGTTGGCTCGATCTCATGCGCAAGATCGGCAGCGGCAAGGGCAAGCGGGCGCCGCTTTTGAAGGCCAAGGCGCGCGAGCGCCTGGCTGAATGCCGCGAGTCGGTGCCCGTATGGATCATGCCAATCGCCCGTGTGGCCGAGAGCTACAAGCCGGGCGAGACCTTGTTTGACGTGGTCATCTTGGACGAGGCCAGCCAGTCCGACCTCACCAGCCTGATCGCTTTCGCCCTCGGGCGCGAGGTGCTGGTGGTGGGGGACCACGAGCAGGTCAGCCCCGAGCAGGTTGGCCAGTCGGCTCAGGCCATCGAGTCGCTCATCGATCGCTACCTCAAGGACGTGCCCAACAGCGAGTTGTTCGACGGCAAGACCTCGGTCTACGACCTGGCGAGGCGCTCCTTCGGAGGCACTATCCGGCTGCTGGAGCACTTCCGCTCGGTCCCCGAGATCATCGCCTTCTCCAACGCCATGTGCTACCAGGGCGAAGTGCAGCCCCTGCGCGAGCGCTCGGGTGTCAGGGTGGCTCCTGCCACGGTGGCCCACCGGGTGCACGTGAGCGAGCCCTCCAAGCGGGTCAACCACGAGGAGGCGTTGGAGGTGGCCTCGCTGCTCTCCGCCTGTTGCGAGCAGCCGGAGTATGCCGGGGCTTCGATGGGCGTGATCAGCATGGTGGGCGAGGAGCAGGCTCTGGCCATCGACCGCCTGCTCACCCGCCACCTCAACCTGGCCGAATACGGCAAACGACGGGTGGTGTGCGGCACCCCCGCCCAGTTCCAGGGCGACGAGCGCGACGTGGTCTTCCTGTCGCTGGTGGATACGGCCCCGGACGGCCCTCTGGCCCTGCGCACCCAGGAAATGTTCGTCAAGCGCTACAACGTGGCCGCCAGCCGGGCCCGCAACCAGATGTGGGTGGTCTATTCGCTGGATCCCGACAGCGACCTCAAGGAAGGGGATCTTCGCCTCAAGCTGATCCGGCACGCCCAGAACCCTTATCTGCTCACAGAGAAGCAGGCCGCCCGGGTGGCCGAGCCCGAGTTCGAGTTCCGCTTCCAGGAGACGGTCTACAAGCACCTGACCGACCTGGGCTACCGGGTCCTGGTGCACCACGCCGTGGGTACCTATAAGCTCGATCTGGTGGTCGAGGGACGGGGGGGGCGGGTGGCGGTGCAATGCGACGGAGAGCGCGACTACCCGCCTGGCAAGCTGGCCCAGCACATCTACCGAGAAACGGTGCTTGAGCGGGTGGGCTGGCGCTTCGTGCGCCTGCGAGCCAGCTCGTTCTACCGCCACCAGAAGGCCTCGCTGGAGTCGCTGGTGGAGCGGCTCAAGACCCTGGGGGTGGAGCCGTTCGACTCGGAGGAGGAGGCCCGCCGCCTGCAGGCCGAGCAGGGCATCGACCTTTACGAGCGGGTGGTGGCCCGGGCGGCGGCCCTGCGTCGCAAATGGAGCGGGACCGAGGAGGAAGAAGCGGCCGCTGATGGAGAGGGGGAGACGGTGCTGGCTGGGCCGGTGATCGAGGCCCGGGTCGTGGAGGAGGGGGGCCCGGTGGCCGAGGAGGAGCCCGCGGTCGAGGCGCAGGCTTCTGCCGAGGTGGCCGAGGAGCCCGCGG
>CAYYHB010000061.1:15051-23498 GCA_964471395.1 uncultured Burkholderiales bacterium
GAGCCCGCGGTCGAGGCGCAGGCTTCTGCCGAGGTGGCCGAGGAGCCCGCGGTCGAGGCGTCTGCCGAGGTGATCGAAGCGGTCGAGGTACAGCCGGGGGCCGAGGGGCCCCTGGTCGAAGCTGGGGATCTCGCGCCAGAGCCCGAGCCGGTGGCCGTGCCGGCCGGTGAGGCCGAGGCCGAACGCCCAGGCAAGATCAAATTCGGCGCCTCCCGTCTGCTCGAGAAGAAGATGGGTGGCGAGGCGGAGACGAGCGCCTCAGAGCCCGAGAAGCCTCGCACGAAAAGTTGGCGTGACCTGAGGAAGCGGCTCAAGAGCGACTCGGAGGAACCGGACTAAGGGCATCGTCCGGTAAGTCCGCCCTAACCTTTGCTCAAAACAGCCGAGCGCGCCGAGATCGCCATCTGGGTGCAGTCTCTCCGCTCCCTTCAACCAGCTCTCCGGTTCATCAAGGGGGACGAATTATGCAGGACACTCTGTAGCCTGGCGCATCGCCGGCCTTAGAAGTCGTCCTTGCCGAACTTTTTCTCGTACATGTCCGCGGCCTGGGCAACACAGAACACGCTGGCCTCAAACTCTCCCGGGTCGAGCGTCTCGAGCAGGTGGTCGACACTGGCCACCACGATGCTCTCTTTCTCGGTCTCGATGATGCCGAAGCGGGCGAAGTGAAGCGCTTCATTGAGACGCAGCAACTCGATGGCCTGATTCTTGGAAACACCCGCAAAGAAGCCCTTCTTGACGATCAGGCAAGGAGAATAGATGGTGACAATCTTGTGGTCGTCGCTGCGGGTCGTGTCTCGGATATAGACAGCCTGTTTGCGATCACCCTCCAGCCCGATGCCGATGAAGTAGCGCATCGACTCTTCGTCCATGTGTCCCTTCAGCCCGGCAAGGGTGGCGATCTCGGCGACCTTCTCCAGGATCTCCAAGGTTTGCTTGACAGACATTGGTGTTACCGTCCCTTCAGGAAGTCTCCAGAACCAGATCGACTGCCTCCGGGCGCAACCCGAGGGCAGCCCCGAGTTCGTGCAGATGGCGACGCTCAAAGTCATTCAAAGGCCCATCGGCCAGAGCCGCCGCCTTCAGGCCATGCACGATACGATGGAGCTCGGCCGAGGAGAGCTTGGTCTTTCGATTGCGGCGCGCCTCGGTAAAACGCTCCAAACTGTAGGGGGCGTTGTTGCCGCACTCGTTCAACACCTGCGTGAGCGCCATTCCGACCGGCAGGTTCTGGGTCAGGTGGTCGAGCTCAGACCCGTTGGGTGGACCATCCGCCAGCACCACGTAGAGGCCTCCCCAGAATTGAAATCGAGCCAGAACCGGGTCGGCCAGGCCGGCCGTCCCGGCCGCCCGGGGACCCACTGTGTCTTCCATGATCCCGAGCAGACGAGCGATTTCAGCCTCCCCCGCAACTGAGCCGCGCTCGCGCCAGTAAACTTCCATGGCCTTCATGCGCAGGGGGGGAAAAGGATGCTCCAACTGCCAGAACTCCCGGCCGCCATGCTCCATGACCTCGTCGGCCAGGCTGCTCCACTGCTCGGCGAACTCGTAGGGGTCGACCTGCACACCCGGCAGGGGCAGTCCGGCCAGAGTTTTGAAGAGAGCATTAGCGCCGACTGCCAGCGAGTTGCAGAAGAGCAGGCCGGCCCGATCCGCTGAGATTTCGCATGCTCGCTGCCAGGAGTGGAGCAGTCGGGCCTGCTCGGGCGACAGATTCCCGATCTTCAAGACGGTTGCAGCACTCAGATCGACATGCCCGAAGACCACGTGACCCATTTCGTGCCCGACCACGAAACCGAGCTCAGGCGTTGTCAGAGTCGATAGAGCTCCAGAGCTCAATCCGATGACGCGGTGGCGTGACAGATCGGCGATGAAGGCGTTGACGTCGGATGAGCCAAAGACATAGGCCTCGACGGGCTTATCGTCGAGAAAATGCTCGGAGACTCGGGCCACGAGGTCGGCCAGTTCGGGGATGAAGCTTGGCTGCACCCGAACCGCGCTGCTGAGGAGCTGAGAGCGCAACAGGCTGCGGCTGCGCAAGACCTCGATTCGCTGAAACTGGTTGCGAAGCTCGGCGTCTGCCTGGATCCGTTCAAGCAGCTCCAGGTCACCCGAGTAGCGGGCCTCCTGAATGGGAAGATTGGGCACGGTCCGTTGTTCGGTGATCCGAAATGGATCACCTACTCCCCGGGCCTGTGTCAGGAATGCTCCACTCAGAAGAGGATGACCCCGCCTGACACTCGCCTGCGCACCAGGCCGCTGGTGCTCTATCTATCCCACTCTAAGGCGCCGCGCGTTGAACACTTCAGGAATTGGCGCGGCGCCGTTCAACAGATTGTCTACACTCCCGCGCGTTCTAACTCTGAACAGGTCAACGCGCGGGGGTGTAGGTCGCGGTCAACTCGCGCCCTGATGAACAGGATGTCGAAGTCCTAAGAAGCGGCCTCAATCAACAGGTCGGCCACGGCCGCGGCGATGGGCTGGCCGGTGCGGTCCTCATACCAGGCGAACGCGGGGGAGGGATTGACCTCGAAGCAGCAGGCCTTGCCTTCCGGGGTGAGGCGCAGGTCAATGCCGGCCAGCACCAGTCCCAGCGAGGCCGCCACGTTCCGGCAAGCCTGGGCCAGCTCTTCGGGAAGCTCGAATGGCTCGAGCTCAGCGGTCTTGTCGTAGCGATAGTCGCTCTCGCTGGCCAGGATGCGGGTGGGAAAGACGTGCTCGTCCACCACGTGAACCCGCACGTCCACGCCCTCGATGCGCTCCTGGATCTGGATGGGACAGTGCTTGAGGGTGTCCAGTCGGTCGAGGTCTTCCTCTTTCATGACCTGCACGATGGAGCGCACGTAGCTGATGGACTTGTAGATGGCCTGGCCTCCCACAAAGTCGTAGAAATCGCGGGCCGTCTCGGGCAGGTTGGTGACCATGGTCTTGGGGATGGCCAGCCCCAGCTCTTCCACCAGGGCGATCTGGTGGGGCTTGGAAGCGTTGCTGCCCGAGGCCACCGGGCGGTTGATGACCAGCCCCGGATGGCAGTTCAGCCAGCCGTGGAACGCGCTCTGGCACTCGTAGTTGACGAAGGCCACCTCGTCGGGCGAATACTCCTTGTAGACTTCGAAGTTCGAAAAGCCCACCCGGTGATAGACGGCCCGCACCCGGCCCAGCTCAAGCGGTTCGCCGTCGGGAAAAAAGAAAGCTCCCTCGCGCTCGGGCAGCTTCAGCTCGAAGCGAACGGTGTTGGGGACCTCCTCGCTGTTGAGACGCACGAAGGGGTGTGAACGCGCCTGAAGGGCGGCGCCCACCGAGCGCATCATGGGGTCGCTGAGGGGGCCGAAGAGCAAAATCACGAGGCCGCCCCCTGCTCGAGCAAGGCGCAAGCCGCCTCCAGAACGTGAGGTTGGCCCAAAGCCTCGGGGGAGAGGAACGTGCGCAAACCGGTCACGATCCACCTCGGTCCCAGCTGCCGCAGAGAAAACTCGGCCAGCTGCAGGGACAGGAATTGGCACACCAGCGTCACGCCCTGCAGAACATCAGCGGGCGGCACGCTACCCTCAGGAAGCTGGAAAAAATGTCCGCCCACGACGACCAGACGGCAGGACCAGCCTTCGGGCATCTCCTCGTAGTGCACCGGACACAGGGTCAGGCGGTGGAGGTTCTCCAGGTCGTCGGGGGACACTTCGCGGAAGACCGGAGCGGCGCCCGCCACCGGCTTACAGATGACCCGGCCGGCCAGGCTGTCGTAGAACTCGCGGGCCGACTCGGGGCGGCTGGTGACCAGGGCCCGCGGCACCGCCAGCCCGCACTCGCAGAGCAGGTTCAACTCGGCCCAGCGGGAGGTGAGATAGTCGCGACGCACCACGTGGTTGGCCACCAGGCAGTGGCGCGAGAGCTGATGAAACATCGAGATCAGGCAGGCCCAGCTTTCGGTCTGCAGATACTGGGCGTCCTGGGCGGAGAATTCGGTGAGCCCGGCGGGCGAGATGACGAACCCGTCCAGGGCCACGCTGCAGAGATCGGTCAGGGAAAGCTCTTCCTGACCGAGCAACAGGGCTCCGTGCAACCCTCGACCAACCTTGAGGTAGACCCCCACCGAGAACGGAAAGTGCTCCTGCAAGATGAACAGGCTGCGGCGCCGACCGCGTTGTGTCAGGCCCTGATGCAACAGGCCCAGGGACGGGTTGTCAGCGCTGCCGTAAAGCAGCACCGTTGGGTCAGCCACCGCGTCTCACCCTATGCATCCTCTGGCAGGGTGCGCGAGGGCCGCCCCCAAAACCTGCGTCTGGCCCGTCAGACGAAGAACCGGCTGGAGGGGGCCGCCGTAGCCAGGCGCGAGTCGAGCGGAAGCACTTCCAGGTCTTTCTCGAGCAAGGACTTCTCCAGCACGGCGACCTTCTCGAAGAACTTCTCGGAGGGCTGCTTCTCAAGGCCCAGCTTCTCG
This sequence comes from uncultured Burkholderiales bacterium, assembly GCA_964471395.1. Lineage (GTDB taxonomy): Bacteria > Vulcanimicrobiota > Xenobia > Xenobiales > QWHO01 > QWHO01. The sequence continues at coordinate 19,487 of CAYYHB010000061.1, forward strand.
GGAGCGAACTTCTCGATCTGCTTCTCCTGGCCGAGCTTCTCGGGGGCGAACTTCTCGATCTGCTTCTCCTGGCCCAGCTTCTCGCCCGGCTGTTTCTCAAAGCCCAGCTTCTCGCCGGGCTGTTTCTCGAAGCCCAGCTTCTCGGGCTGCTTCTCGGGGCCGAGCTTCTCGGGGGCGAGCTTCTCGATTTGCTTGTCGCCCTGCTTTTCGAGGCCAAGCTTCTCGAAGGGGTCCTTGTCGGCCCGGAACTTCTCGATCTCCTTCTCGGCGGGTCCCTTCTCGATGCTCTGCTTCTCGAACTGGCCCTTCTCGGGCGCGAACTTCTCGAAGGGGAACTTCTCGTCGCTCTGCTTCTCGTAAGGCCCCTTCTCGACGTTCTGCTTCTCGACCGGGCCCTTCTCGGGCGCGAACTTCTCCACCGGAGCCTTCTCGCCGCCCTGCTTCTCGTAGGGTCCCTTCTCGATGTTCTGCTTCTCGACAGGACCCTTCTCGGGGGCGAACTTCTCGACCGGACCCTTCTCGACGTTCTGCTTCTCGACCGGACCCTTCTCAGGGGCAAACTTCTCCAACGGAACCTTCTCGCCGCCCTGCTTCTCGACAGGGCCCTTCTCCAGGCCCAGCTTCTCGGCCGGGCCCTTATCGGCCTGAATCTTCTCGAGCTCTTTCTCCCCCAGCTTTTCGGCCGCGCCCTTCTCGCCTTGCTTCTCGTGGATGTTCTTGTCGGCCTGAATCTTCTCCAGCTCTTTCTCCTGGCCGAGCTTCTCGCGTCCCTTCTCGCCCTGCTTCTCGTCGCCGAGCTTCTCGCGGGTCAGCTTCTCGCCTGGATTCTTGTCCTCGCGGAACTTCTCCAGTTCTTTCTCCTGAGTGCGTTTGTCAGCTTCCTTCTCGGCGTACTTTTCGCGCGAGCGCTTCTCGTGCTCGCCCTTCTCGCCAAAACTCTTCTCGGGGGCCAGTTTCTCCTGCACGCCCTTCTCGTCCAGACCTTTCTCGCGGGCGTACTTCTCGCTGTTCTTCTCGGCCAGGAGCTTCTCGGGGTCGTATTTTCGGAGGCTCAGTGAGATCTGGTCCTGGGCCGGAACGGGCTGACCGGGAGCCTGGGGCGCCGGGCCGGGCAGGGAGCGCAGCGGGGCCTGAGGCCCACCCACAGCGGGTCGAAACTCCGGGCGGATGAAGAGGTCGGCCATGCAAAACACCAGGTCCTTGTTGCAGACTTTATCCCTTATCCCGACGTGAGCTTTGATCGTCTAGTCCGTCACAACTTAAACCACAGAGGCCACGGAGAGCCTCGTCCTGACACAATCTCTCCGCGCCCTCCGCGAGCTCTGCGGTTCAATCTGCAGGATGAAGCTCTAGAGACTGGCTCTCAGAGCCCCAAGAACTTTCCAATTCCAGAGAAAAACTTACCGATCCCCTTGCCGATGCCGGAGAAGAAGCTGCCAATCCCTTTCCCGATGCCCGTGATAACCTGGCCGGCGCCCTTGATCAGGCCAGAGCCGATCTGTCCCAGACCTTTGGCGATATTGCCTTTGAAGATATTACCTACGCCCGACCCGATACCGTTAGCGGCCGTCTTGATCCCATTCCAGGTGCCGGTGACGGCCTGATCCAGACCTTTGACCAGACCATCCACGATTGGTTTGCCCAGGTTGTCGGCGGTGTAGTTGAGGGCGGTGCCGGCCCAACCCAGCGGGTTGAAGTCGCCAATGCGGGCGTACTTGCCCAGGAAGTTCAGGGCAGTCCCGGGGGCGCGAAGGGCGTGGTTGATGCCCGAGCCGAGCAGGTTGGCGGCCAGCGAGTGGGTGGGGTTCTGCTCGTAGCCGTAGTTCCTGCGAACCTCGGCCACGGTCAGCTCGTCGATGCGCTTGCCGCGCGCATCCGAGCCGATGTCGGGGAAGATGGGGCGCCAGTCGTTGGAGGCCTCCAGGCCCAGGTTGCGGGCCATGGAGACGGTGACGTTGTTGGGATTGTTGTCATGGAACACCACAATGCCGTCCTTAGCCGAGGCGATGTCGATCTCGATGGCGTCGGAGGACTTGAAGCCCGCTTCCATGGCCGGCAGGGTGTTCTCGGGGTAGCTCTTGGAGTTGGGGCCGCCCCGGTGGGCGATCACCTCGGGCCTGCGCTGATCCTGCCCGGCTTTTCCGTAGCCCATCTGGTCCAGGGTGCGGTTCATGGCGGCCGGGTCGTCGGTGAGCACGCCGTGGGCCCCGGCCTGAACCACCTGGCGAATCTTGTCCTGGTCGTTGAGCGTCCAGGCGATCAGCTTCTTGCCCTCGTGGGGGCTGCCGGGGCGGTCGATCTCCTGGCGGGCCCTGCGCACCTCCTCCACCAGGTCCCCAAAGTTATTGGAGGTGAGCGGGTTCTTGGGATCGCCGATGGACACGTAGCGGTTGTCACCGCTGCCGGTCAGGGGGCTGCGCTCGGCGGCCGAGGGGTTGCGATCGTTGAGATGCTCGTTGTCCAGCGTGAAGTTGCGGAAGTCTTTGAGGTTCGGGTCTTTGGCGAGCTCCTGCTTGATGGCGTCCAGGTTGGACTGCTCTTTGTTCATGATGACAACGCGGTCTTTGAGGTCAGGATACTGCTTGAACAGCTCGCTTAACTGGCTGCCCAGGCGCCGGGCCACGTTCGGATCGTCGGAGGTCTTGGTATCGAGGTAGATCTTCTTGTCGGGGTACTTGCGGGCCAGGTCGAAGGCCTCGTTAAGGGTGGGAATGTGCCAGTCCTTGGGATCCACCGTGTTGCCCACCGGAGCCACCGCCGCTGTGCGGGCCACGGGCGCAATCGTGGGGGAGGTCGGGGAGGGCGCCGTCATCACCTCGCGCAGGCGGGTCAGGTAGGCCTGACCCTCGTGTGGGGCCTCGAGCCCGGGGGTCGTCAGGTCGAGCGTCTCCCAGTTCCCCTGCCAGGCAGCATTGCCGTTGCCCCCCAGCATCACCTGGTCCAGGCCCGGGCCGGGGCCGGCCGAGCAGCATCCATCCTGATGCATTCTCTGATAGGCGCGGCTCAAAAGGGCATAGTTAGGACAGGAGATGGTATTCATGGGGTTCTTCCTCCAGGTGGCCTGCGGTGTGCTGCAGGGGTGCTGGACTCCTATACCGACACTTGCCCATCCTGAAAACGTTAAGAACCTGCAACAAAGTAAACTTCCCGTTTCAATCTTGTGAACATTTCTTAACAAGCCCACGCTCAATGGCGGGCAACCCCAGCGATGACGGGATTCTATCCCCATAATCGGAGCGGTGGATGATGTCTGGTCGCCTGGCTCGGGCCGCGCAATCCTCAGCGACGACAGGAGCGGTCGATCAATTCTCGGCGACGACAAGAATTTACAAGCCGGCAACCACCGACCGCCCTGTGTTGGTTTTTTGCCCGGCCTCTGACCGCGGTGGAAGCTAAGCTCTGCTTGGTCGGGGACACAAGCCGTCCCCGAGAGCAGAAAGCAGGAGGTAACCGAATGAACTGGATCGGTGGACTCTTCTCCAACTTCAACACCAACGCCACAGGCTGGGGGCGACAGGCGCAGATGCAACCCCCCTTGCCGCCCCCTCCCCCACCCGGGGCGGGCAACCAGCAGGGTGGCAACGGGGAGCTGCTGCAACTGCTGCAGAGCTTGCAGGGTCTCCAGCAGATGCCCCCCGGCTACCCCCTGCAACAACTGGGTGGTGGCCAGGGCCAGCACCCGCCCGGTCCGCCGCCAATCGGTGGTCCGGGCCAGCGCCCACCCGGCCCGCCGCCTCCCGGGGCCAGGGCCAGTTCCCGCCCGGTCCGCCTCCGCCCGGGGGCCTGGGCCAGTGCCCGCCTGGTCCGCCTCCGCCCGGGGGCCAGGGCCAGCGCCCGCCCGGTCCGCCGCCTATGGCCTTCTTCCGCTAGCGCGGCCTGACTGAATGGAGCGGCGCCCCGTCAGGGGCGCCGCTCTCCCTCAAGATTCATCACCAGGAGGATTACAGTGCACGAAGATAGACTGGGAGTCCTGGAACGCTTGCTGGCCATCGCCAACCTGGTCCAGCAGACC
>CAYYHB010000062.1:0-23251 GCA_964471395.1 uncultured Burkholderiales bacterium
CCGTGGCCGAAAAGACCGAGAAAAAAGAGCGTGGACTCTTCGAGAAGAAGCCGGGGGAGTGGTGGATCCAGTGGTTCGACGCCGAGGGCCGCAGACACCGGGAAAAGGTCGGCACGAAGGCCGCCGCCCGTCAGCTCTACCAGAAGCGCCAAACCGAGAAGCTCCAAGGGAAGAAGCTGCCAGAACTGACGCCCAAGAAGGCGCTCCTGGTGAAGGACATGATCGAGCGATTCCGCCCGAGCTGGGAGGCCAAGAAGAGCGCCCGGGATGATGGGCGGTATGCCGCCTACTGGATTGAGGCCCTGGGCTCCCTGGCCGCCAGGGAGGTGCGCCCGTCCGACATCGAAGGCTGGAGAGCGAAGCGCCAGAAGGTTGACGGGGTAGCCCCGGCCACCGTCAACCGCGCTGTCGCGTTCCTCAAACGCATCTACAACCTGGCCATTCGCGACGGAATCTTTGAGGGCTCAAATCCTGTGGCGAAGGTGCGCCAGATCCGAGAGAATAACAGCCGGGTGCGCTACTTGACGGCCGAGGAAGAGGCCGCCCTGCGCGCCTGCTGCTCGGGCGATTTTTGGCTCAAGGTCGAAGTCGCGTTCCTTTCGGGCCTGCGGCAGATGGAACAGCTGACCCTGCGCCGCGCTGACCTTGATTTTCGCGCCCGGGTGATCACCGTCCGCGAGAGCAAGCATGGCGAGAGCAGAACCGTGCCCATGAGCGACCGCCTGGCCGAGCTGTTCGGCCAGCAGCTAGACTCCCACAAGAGCGAGTGGGTGTTCCCTGGCCGATTCCCGGAGGAGCACTTCACAGGCACAGGAGCGATTCACGGGCTGAAGGCAGCGATGAAGCGGGCCGGCGTGGACAATCTGACCTGGCACGACCTGCGCCACACCTTCTGCTCGAGGCTCGCCATGGCCGGCTGTAGTCTGGCTACCATTCAGCAGCTCGCCGGCCACAAGACAATCACCGTGACCCAACGCTACGCCCATCTGTCACCGGAGCACAACCGGGCCGCGATGGAGCTGCTGGCCCCGCGCCCCAAGCCCGCGCCTGAGCCGCCGCTGCCCTGGGATGACATGGACGCCCTGGCAGAGGTGCTGGCCCAGCAACTGAGCGAGGCCGAGCTGGCCGCCCTGGTGGCCGCCCTGGCCCGCCGTGGACGGCACCTGCGGGCCGTGAAGTGAAGGTTCGCGAGATCATCCGAACTCTCGAGGCCGCTGGCTGGAAACAGACCTCACAGTCTGGCAGCCACCGGCAGTTCGAGCATCCGACCAGACCAGGCAAAGTGACCGTGGCCGGCAAGCCCAGCAAGGACTTGCCTCCAGGCACAGTCAACAGTATTCTGAAGCAGGCGGGCCTGAAGTAGGCCTCGGGAGGAAACATGCAAGTTGCAGTCATTCTGGAGAAGAGCGAGAACGGCTATGCGGCTTATGCCCCGGAGGTCCCTGGTTGCGTCGCGGCTGGGGACACCCGTGAGGAAACCCTGCAACTGATGCAGGAGGCCCTGGAGTTTCACTTCCAGGCCATGGTTCGCGACAGCGACCCGTTGCCGGAAGTGACCGGGGTGGACTGCGCCATGGTTGAGGTGCCGCTCGAGAAGCTGCTGGCCGAGCGCGACGCCGCCTAGCGGTCGCTGTCCAGCCCGTCAGCCCGCCAGAGCGGGTCAGGGTAGGTATCGCCACCCTCGCGCCACCGCCAGCCTGCCTCAACCGTGCTCAGCACGGTTGTGAGCGGGTCGCGTCGATGCTCCATGACGACCCACGGGGCGAGCCTCACACCCGGCTCGGGGTAGCACCAGGTCACCTGGTAGACTCCAGGCTGGAGGCCTGACCCCTCGGGGATCGTGTACCACCTGCGACGGTGCGCCCTGAATAGGGCGTCAGACACCTGGGGACTCACACAGCGGAGCGTGTCGGCGCTGTTGGAGCCGGCGCATACCCTGCCGCCATTGTCGGCGCGAGCCTGCGCGACCTCCAAGAGCTGCGGCCCGTCAAATATGGATTGGCCGCTTCTGAGCCGGGCGACCCCGGTGACGCCGACCTCCCCGCCCGAGCGCGAGGAGATGCATCGCGACTGCTGCGGCCTAGACTCGAGCCCGGCCCCCCGCAAGAAGAGGTCGATGCGCTCGCCGGCGTGAGGATGATAGCGCGCTACCCCATCCTCACGCCGCCTCTCAGCCTCGCGTTCGGCTCGTGACCTCCTCTGAGCGTGGCGCCTCTCGCGCCGCTGTTTGCTAGCTTTTGCCATGTGACACCTCCTGGCCGCCCAAAAATCGACACGTGACGTGTCTCCTTGGGGCTCATCTCGGCTCTATGATAGCATTGCCGGCGAGAAAAATTCAAGGAGCAAAAAAATGTCACAACCAAAGGAGTTTGATAGGGTTATGAGTCTCCACGAGGCGGCTGAGCTGGCAGGGATGCATGTCCAGACCCTGCGCCGCGCCTACCGCCACCGCGAGCTGGAGGTGCTGCGGCGCCCGGGCATCCGAGCCAAGGTGTATGTCCGCGCCAGCGCCCTGGACAGATGGCTCAGGCGCATGACCATCCCCGCCAGCCGCGTGCAGGCGGTATGATGCCCGCCACCATCGCTCGGCCACGGCACCTGGCCACCGCTGCCCCGGAGCGCTGGGCCGGGCGCGACCTCACCCCCCCTGAGCATGTCGAGGGTCGCGATGAGATGGCCCAGCGCATCGACTGGGGCGCCGAGGACCCGCGCTGCCCCGATACCTGGATCGAGTATGTCGAGTGGGTCGGCGATGGCCCCGTCGTCCTGGTGGCCGATGCCTGGCTGCGCGGGATGCACCTGCGCGTGCACGACGTGGTGCTCGCCACCGATGGCAGCCGCTGGTGGGCTGTGCTGCCGCCTGGCGTCCGCCCTGGCCACGTCACGGCCGAGCTGGGGTGGCAGGCCCGCCTGGTGACCGGGATGCTGGCCGAGCTGGGGCGGGCCGGATGAGCCCCGCCGACCTCGGTGCTCTGCCTGCCCTCGAGCGAGCCCGCTTCCTCGTCGGGCTCGGGCTCTCGGTCATCCCAATTCGACCCGGGTCGAAGGTCGCATCCATCAAGTGGGAGCCCTACCAGGAACGCCATCCGACTGATGCCGAGCTGGTGGCCTGGTTCGACGGCAAACCCAACGCGCCCATGGCCATCGTGACTGGGGCCATCTCCGGCCTGGTGGTGGTGGATGCCGACTCGCCCGAGGCACTCGCTTGGGCTGAGGAGCACCTGCCCCCCACGCCAATCCGCGTGCGCACTGGCAAGGGACTCCATCTCTACTATCGGCATCCGGGCACGAAAGTGCGCAACCGAGCCCGCATCCGGACCGGCCAGGGCAAGCTCGCGCTCGACGTGCGTGGCGACGGCGGATATGTGCTCGCCCCCGGCAGCCCGCACCCAGAGGGGGGACACTACGCCGCCGAAGGCGACTGCATACCGGAGGCATTTCGATGAGCGGCATATTGCCTGTCTTCCCTGGGCATTTGTTGGAATACCGGCCACCGGTGCCAGAGCGACCGTCGCGGTCAATCAGCCTTCCGTCGAATGGACGCATCACCCCGGTCGAGCGCGCCCGCACCTGGCTGCTCAAGCGCGAACCGGCTATCGAGGGCAATGGCGGGGACCAGCACACCTTTACCACGGCTTGCGCCCTGGTTCGTGGCTTCGAGCTCCAGGATGATGAGGCGCTCTGGCTGATGTCAGAGTGGAACTACACCTGCCGCCCGCCCTGGTCCACCGAGGAACTGAGGCAGAAGGTAGAGGGAGCCCGAAGGTATGGCAGCGAGCCCTTCGGCTATCTGCTCGACCAAGCGCCCGCACCATCCAGGAACGGCAAACTCAGCCAAGTGGAAATGCCGAGCACGCGACCCGGCCCGGAGGACAAGTTCGCTCGAACCGACCTAGGGCAGGCCGAATATCTCCAGCGACTCCACGGGCAGGACCTGCGGTTCTGTCACGCGGCCAAGACCTGGTTCAGCTGGGACGGTGCGCGCTGGCGCGAGGACGAGGGCTCAGCCCTGGCCGCCCACTATACCAACCAGGCAGCCAGGAAACGTCAAAGGAGGGCGCTCGAGCTGCCCGACCCCGACGAGCGGCAGAACGAGGTGAAGTTCGCGCTGCGCCAGGAGAACGCGGCAGCAGTTGAGAGCACGCTGCGGCAACTGCGCACCATACCGGGGATGAGCATCCGGATCGAGGAACTCGACCCGGACCCCTACTTGGTGACGGTAGCGAACGGAACGCTCGACCTTCGAACTGGCAGCCTGCACTCGCATCGACGCGAGTGCCTGAGCACCAAGCTCAGCCCCATCCACTACGACCCGCGAGCGCTCTGCCCGACCTGGGAGGCCTTCCTCAAGCGGGTGCTGGACGGTGACACCGAACTGGAGCGCTACCTCCAGCGAGCGGCCGGCTACTCACTGACCGGTTCCGTGGAGGAACACTGTCTCTTCTACTTGTTCGGCACCGGCCGAAACGGAAAGGGCACCTTCCTGGAAACGCTCTACCGCATCGCCGGTGACTACGGCCAGCGAGCCCCGTTCTCCACGTTCCTGGCCCGGCGCTACCAGAGCGATGGACCCCGGAGCGACCTCGCCCGTCTGCGCGGGGCGCGTTTCGTACACGCCAGCGAGGCGAACGAGGGCCAGCGCGTGGACGAAGCTCTGGTCAAGGAGCTGACCGGCGGCGACACCATCGCGGCCCGGTTCTGCTACGGCGACTTCTTCGAGTTCCGTCCGACTCACAAGCTCTGGTGGAGCGCGAATCACCGGCTCGTCATCCGAGGCACCGATGAGGGAATCTGGAGTCGCATCCACCTGGTGCCATTCTCCGTGACCATCCCACCAGAGGAACGAGACCAAAAGCTGGCAGCCAGGCTCGAGGCCGAGCTGCCTGGCATCCTGGCTTGGGCGGTCCTGGGAGCGCTCGAGTGGCGGGAGCTGGGAGGCCTGCGCCCACCGGCCCGGGTGCTGGCGGCAAGCCAGGAGTACCGAGAGGAGATGGACCCGCTGGACGGGTTCTTGGAGACATGCTGCGAGCGTGACCAGGGCGCGAGCGTCAGAAAGCGCGATCTGTTCCTGTGCTATGAAGCCTTCATCGAGCGGAACGGCGGAGAGGTGATGACCAAGAAAGAGTTCAGTCAAACCCTGATGCGCATTGGGATTCAGGAGCAGAGGAGCAAAGTTGAACGTCTTTGGGTTGGGTTACGGATTGGTGACAGGTGACACGTGGTGACAGATTTTGCATGGAACTTTTCCTAGAACTCTCCTATGCGACTTTCCCCTATTACCTGTCACCATCTGTCACCTGTCACCAAGAAGAGAGTATAGAGGGATGCCCCCATCTGGTAGCCAGGCACCTGGTGCTTGGTGCTCAGCCGGCGACGGCGAGCGCGAGCGCCAGGATCGGATGGGGAGTCCCCCCCAGGGGGAGGGGTCGCCCCGGTGCGCGCGCGGTGCGCCAGCCCGCCTCCTTACCGACGATTGCTCTGAAACACTCACCCCCCCGGGGGGGTAGACAACGAAAGGAACTCCAGAAATGAACCTCACGAAGCGCAACAAAACGGGCCAGTCCACAGTTCGAACCCCAGCGACCTCGCTGGACGCCAAACAAATTTTGGCGCTGTCCCAGCTGCTGCAGGGGGAGCGCCCCTCATCGGTTGCCAAACATGTCGGCGTCTATCGGAGCACCATCTGGCGCTGGCTCAGGACCCCCCGGTTCGCCGAAGCCCTGGCCGCCCTGCAAGACGACCTCACCACGGAAAGCAGGGGCCGGGTCAGGAGCTTGAGCCTGGATGCCGTGGAGGTGCTGGGCGAGCTGCTCGACTGTGAAGACCCGAGAATCCGCCTAGCCGCCGCGAACAGCATCCTGGAGCGGGCCGGACTAGACGGGGCTCCCGGTCCTGACGAGCGCGACCGGGTATGGTCGCTGGCGTTCGCAGCTACCTCCTGGGAATAGGCGAGACATCGAACCGTTTTTTTCCTGCTACACTGAGCGAACAACGCCGAAGATAACATCTTCGGTTTGGGCGCCTCCTCACGGGGGCGCTTCTGTTTTCATGCGGGTTTGCAGCTATTCAACTGCCACCGAACTGCCACCGAAAACTGCTGAATACCGTCGCCCTCCCTGGTGGCAGTTCTGGTGGCACTTCACTCGCTCAAAAGGGCTCTTTTCGACTCACTTTCGCTCATCTGCCAATGGAAGGGAGGGCATTAAAAAACCCCGTCTTTGCGGGGTTTTTTGGCGGAGAGCGAGGGATTCGAACCCCCGGTAGAGTTGCCCCTACGGCGGTTTTCAAAACCGCTGCCTTCAACCACTCGGCCAGCTCTCCAGATGTCTGCAGGCCAGGTTCTGCGCCTGCGAACACGCTCCTGCGGACGATAAACCTGCGACTCGTAACAGGTCGACGAGGTCTATTGTAGCATATCCTTTCCAGGAACGATCTTGTCCAGGTTCACCGCCTTGCCCCGCACCTCGGGCTCGGCGGCACCCATGCCCAGGCGGGTAACGTGGGTGAGCTTGAAAGTCGGCTTGCCCTCAGCGTCCTCCACCAGCACTTCGCCGTAGCCGGGCGCGAAGTAAGCCGTCTCGCTCACCTCCACCGCCGGATTCGTGCGCTGAACCTTGAGACAGGGGAGCTTGTCGAAGCCCAGGTCCGCGACGGCCTCCATCTCCACCACCTCGCTCTGCCAGGTAGGGGTCTTCCAGGTGGTGCCCACGGAGAGCCTGGTGGGCAGCCACAGCTCCTCGGAATCAGGGCTGACATCAGCCACCCGGTAGATCCCGTCCTCGCGAGCCACCAGGTGGAAGGTCTCGTCGGCGCCGGAGGCGTTCTCCACCTGGCTGCGGAGAATCCCCGTTCGCAGAATGGCCGTGGTCACGGTCACACTGGCCCCCTCCCCATCCGGGTAGCGAGCCTCATAGACCTGAACCTGGTCGAAGCCGGGCAGGTAGGTCTGGGCGTGGGAGAGGTCGAGCGGAGAGCCGACCGTGTAAAAGGGGCGGTGCAGCACGCGCTGATAGGGCTCACCCTCGGGCGGCGAGAGGGTCAGGGTGAGCTCGAACATGTCTCTCGAGACCTTGGCAGTTACGGGCACCTCCCCCTCGCTCTTGGAGCTGTAGGTGCCCACCAGGTGAGCCTCGCCGGCCCCGGCTCTTAAGGTCAGGCTGGATGCTTCGGCGGGGAGCTCCGCCAGCAGCTCCTCACCCACATGACCGATCACAATTAAGTCCAGGCTGGGTCCGCTGGTTGGCAGCCAGAGACCGGAGAGCTCCTGCAGCGGAATCTGAAAGGGCTTCTCGGTCTCGGAAGGGCTGGGCTCGGGAGTCGAGGGTTTGACCTCGGGGGAAGGCTCGGGCGTGGAGGTCGGCGTGGGCGTCGACTTTGGCTTGCTGGCGACCGGGGCAGGCTTGTCGGGAGGGTTGGGCGGCTCGAGCAGGTACATCACCCCTCCGATAAGGAGCAGGGCGAGCAGGGCGACCGCTGCAGCCAGAAGGTTGGACCTGAGGCCAAACCGGGAGGGCCGAGCCAACGGTGGAGCCGGTCCGGCCGGAACTCCACACTGCAGACAAAAACTCTGCCCGTCGGTCATGGGTTGACCGCACCCTGTGCAGTGCTTCATCCAGCCGAGACTTCGTCGCCGCCCTCGGGGTAGTCTTCCCAGAAATCCACGTCCGACTGAACGCGATACTTGTTCCAGCTGCGGGCCTGGTTCCCCTGACTCACCTTGGGATGCTGGGTGCGCGAGCCGGTGGACCGACGTCTTTTGCCCAGAGCCCGCGACAGCTGCCGGGGAAGTGGGCTGAGCTGACGAGCCAGATCCCGGGCATAACCCAGCACCTCCTCGTCGTCGGGATCGATCTCGACCGCCCGCAGCAACTCCTGGCGGGCTTCTTCGAAGCGGTCTAGGCTGGTCAGGGCGGCGGCTCGGTGGGCTCGCGCCAGCCCCATGGTGGGCTCGAGCGCGATGGCCTGCTCGAAAAGGGCCAGAGCTCGAACCCGCTCGCCCTGCAACAAGTAGACCCAACCCAGCGTGTCCAGCACGTCGCTCTCGGGGCCCTTCAGCTCCAGGCACTTCTCGAACAGCACCAATGCGATCTCGGGCTTGCCCTCCTGAAGATAGAGCCAGCCCAGGCCCGAATAGGCCTCCACGCATTCTGGATCGAGCCGCAGCACGCGGTTGTAGCGCTCGCGAGCCACCTCGAAATGACCCAGGTTCTCCTCCACCCAGGCGATCTCGAATTGAGTGGCGGAAGACTCGGGGTCGAGCTGCTCGGCCACCCGCAGAGCCTCGCGGGCACGTTCCCACTGCTCTTGAGCCATCATCACAGTAGCCAGCAACTGGAAGAGATAAGGATGCGCTCCCATCTTGTCCAGGCAGCCATAGAGGCAGGCCTCAGCCTCCTCGTTGCGACCAAGCCGCGACAGACAGACAGCGATACTCGGCTGCAGGGACAGGCTTCGGTCGGGCTCGATGCGCTCGACCTCTCTCCAGTGCTTGAGGGCAGCTGTGTGGTCGCCCTGCAGGGTGCAGCACTCGGCCAGGAAACGATGCGCTTCGGAGAAATCGGGCTCGCGCCGACACACTTCGCCAAGCACTTCGCGGCACAGCTCGAGCGAGCCCCGCTCAAGATAGAGACGGCCCAGGCTGAAGCGAGCCGCCGCCCAGTAAGGATCGGATGGTTCATTGGCGGCCGAGAGAAAGTCCACTTCGGCTCGCTCCAACAAGCCCAGGTGGTAGTGACACCAGCCCAGCTTGAGGCGAGCCTCGGGAGCCTCGTCATCCTCCTCCAGGCTCTTGTGCAGGTAGGTGGCCGCCTCTTCCAGTCGGCCCTGCTCGAGCAAGGTTTCTCCCATTCCGACCAGAGCGATGGCCAGGTGCTCGTCTCGGCTCAAAGCCTCGGCGAAGGCAGCCTCGGCCGGCTCGAGCTCGCCCAGGCGATAGAGGGCGGTGCCGAGTTGGGCATAGAGCACCGGGGCCCTGGGCTCCAGCCGAATGCCCTGCTTGAAAGCCTCCACCGCTTCCTCGCAACGACCCAGATCGAGCAGATGGGTGCCCATCAGGAGATGAAAGGCCGGAGTGTTGGGCTGGTGGCGCAGAGCGCGCCGCAGAACTCCCTCAGCCTCTGCGCTGCGATTGAGCTGGCGTAGCACGGCCACCAGGTGCTGCGAAGACTCCACGCAGCCCGGATCGAGGGTGACCGCGTCTTGCAGCAAAGGCAACGCATCCTCCACCAGGCCCATCTGAGCAAAGAAACGACCACTCTCCATGAGTCGAGACTTCTGGGCCTCGCGGGCCTCGGCTGACTGGGGAAGTCCCCCTGCCGGGACCGGCTCGGGGCCAAGCAGATGCTCTTCGAAGGGGACCCCTCGCTTGCGCAAAAGCTCGCGCACCAGCCGCTGGCCATCAGACTCGTGGCGCGGATAACAGATCAGAAAGCCTTGTTGGGGCGGCTCGAAGGCAGCCAGCGGCTGAACCCGGTCAGGATCGATGTGCGGCAGAGCCGAACGGATCATGTCGATAAGCCCGAGCAACCTGCGCTCGGGCTGACTGGCCTTTCTCCGGTAGAGAAGACGGTAAAGAACGAAATTCAAGGCGCCCTCCAGCAGGCTACCGCCAAACAGCTTAGGAGAAGTATAGCAGCTAGAGAAATATTCAACAATCCGAACATTGAAAAAAATTAAAGAAGTCTGGACGCCCGTGAGAATGGGGCTTTTTGGAAAAATTCGGGGGCGAACAGGGTCAGGCCCCGACCTCAATTTTGCCCCGAGGCTCGTCGGCTTCGGGCATGTCATCCGAGTCAGCCGTCCCATTCTCGCCCGATTCGGGCACGACGGGCTTCTCCCTTGGATAGAAAGGGTCGGCGTACAGAGGAGAGATACCGCTGTAACGGCACTTCACGTTATTCTGGTAGCAGTTGACGATGTTCTCGCAGTAAATCGCACCTTCTTCGCCTTTGTGGTGCGGGCCCTTATAGTCAGGGTACTCGACGAGAATCGACACTTCCTTGTCCAGAATGTAGCAGTGACGCTTGAGCGGCTCGAGAGCCTTTTGACGAAGCTGAGTCGCCTCAGCCTTCTTTTCCCGCTTGATGATGTGGATCGCTCTCACCTCTTCAGTCAGTCGGCCACCCCAGCGTCATTATACAGGAAGCTGTTGTCGGGCACAATCAATTCAAGTCTATGAAGTCCGTTTGCGCGCCAGGAGCAGCGCATGATGATAACGTCGTCAACTCCTAGAAAGTTCCCTCCCAGGCAGCCCTCAAGGCCAGGCGGAAGGTCTCTACAGCCAGTGTGGCCCCGTGCTTCTTGCTCGAAGGCAGGCCTCCCAGAGCCTCGAGAAGATGCTCCACGTCCACCGAATCGGCCTCCGCAAACGAACGGCCCTCCACCAGATCCCCCAGGCGACTGGCGGCCGCGATGGCGGCCACGCACCCAAGCACTCGGAAGCGAACGGCAAGCACGCGCCCTCCATCGCCCAGGCGCACGGTAAACTCGGCCACGTCGCCACAGACCGGATTCTCCCGGCGAGCCCGCCCGTGACAGTCGGCTAACTCGCCCACCCGGCGTGGATTGCGAAAGTGCTCCATCACGGTGCTGGAGTAGCTCATGTCCCTCGCAGGTCGGCCGGAGCCAGCTCGCGCAAACGCTCCACCGCCAGACGTGTCACTCGAGCGACCTTCATCACTTCGGCCTCGGTGGTCGAGCGGCCCAGAGAGAAGCGCAAGCTTCCATGAGCTCGCGCCAGAGGCACTCCCATGGCCCGAAGGACGTGGGAGGGCTCCAGGGTAGCTGTGGAGCAGGCCGAGCCGGTCGAGGCAGCCACCCCGGCCTGGTCGAGCTCCATCAAGAGAGCTTCTCCCGCCGCCCCGTCCACAGCCACGCTGACAATGGCCGGATGACGCTCGGTTGGATGGCCAGTGCGATGCACGCCGGGGATCGCAAGCAGGTGGTCATAGAGCTTCTCGGAGAGGCTCTCCAACCGGGCAGCACGCTCGACTCGATCAGTCAGGGCCAGTTCCAGGGCCCGGGCCATGCCCACGATGCCGGCCAGGTTCTCGGTGCCCGAACGTCGGCCTGCTTCTTGCCCTCCCCCCAACAGGCGCGGCGAGAGCTCGAGATCGGGGGCCACCACCAGGGCTCCCACACCCTTCGGCCCGTAGAACTTGTGGGCTGAGAGCGAGAGCGCTTGAACGCCCAAACTCTCGAAATCGCATTCCAGGGAACCCACCGCCTGCACCGCGTCGGTGTGCAAGAGCACCTCTTTCTCGCGACAACGCCGAGCGATCTCGGCGATGGGCTGCAGGCTTCCCACCTCGTTGTTGGCCAGCATCACCGATACCAGCGCTGTGTCGAAGCGAAGGCAGGAGCCCACCTGGTCGGGATGCACCCGCCCGTTCTTATCTACTGCCAGGTAGGTGATGTCGTAGCCACGCCGCTCAAGCTCGCGAGCTGGCTGCAAGATGGCCAGGTGCTCGACCCTGGTCGTGATGATATGGCGGCCCCGATAGGCCAGCCCGAAGATAGCCAGGTTACCAGCCTCAGTACCGCCGCTGGTGAACACGACCTGTTGGGGCTGCACCTTCAGGCAGGCTGCCATGCGCTCGCGCGATTCCTCGAGCACCCGTCGACTCTGGCGGGCCAGGCTGTGCACACCCGATGGGTTGCCGTAGATCTGCTCAAGGTAGGGCAGCATGGCCTGGACCACCTCGGGGTAAACGGGCGTGGTGGCCGCGTGATCGAAGTAGATCATCTCTCCAAATATACACCAACCATGCAGCAAAAGACCCGAGCTTTTTCAAACTCGGGTCCAAGAAAATTCCAGCCAGTGTCACACGGGTCAGGTGGTAAAAGAGCTCCCGCAGCCACAGCTTCTCTTAGCATTAGGATTGTGGAACTTGAATCCCCCGCCGAGCAGGTCCTGAGTATAGTCGAGCTCGACGCCGCGCAGGTAGAGAAAGCTCTTCATATCGATGGCGACCTTCACGCCGTCAAAGTCGAAGATGCGGTCATATTGGCCAGTTTGGGGATCAAAGCCGAGGGTGTAGGACAGGCCCGAGCAGCCTCCGCCCCGCACCCCCATACGAAGGTAGTGGCCCTCGAGATTGTTCTCGGCCACCAGACGCTTGACTTCGTTCTGGGCCTTCTCGGTCAACCGAATATCTTGAACGGGATTTTCCGCAAGCTCAGCCATTTTGCAGACCTCCTATCAAGAAACATTATACCACAACCCGGTCAGCCTACCTTCAAGACGGCCAGGAATGCCTCTTGAGGGATGTCCACGTTGCCGATTCGCTTGAGGCGCTTTTTGCCTTCCTTCTGCTTCTCGAGCAGCTTGCGCTTGCGGGAGATGTCTCCACCATAGCACTTGGCCAGCACGTTCTTGCGCATAGCCTTGACGGTCTCGCGGGCGATGACCTTGCCACCTAGCGAAGCCTGCACGGGCACCTCGAACATCTGGCGAGGAATGACCTCCTGCAACTTCTCGACCAGAGCCCGTCCAACCGTGGCGGCCTTCTCGCGGTGCACGATACAGCTCAGCGCGTCCACCTTCTCGCCGTGTACCAGGATGTCGAGCCGTACCAGGTCGGCCGGTCGTTTACCGCACATCTCGTAGTCGAGGGAGGCGTAGCCACGCGAGCGCGACTTGAGTTGGTCGAAGAAGTCGGTGATGATCTCGCCGAGGGGCATCTCGTAATGCAGCATGGCCCGGCCCTCGCTGGGATACTCCATGGTAGTGAAGGTGCCGCGCTTGCTCTGGCATAGCTCCATGATGGTGCCCACATACTCTTCCGGAGTGATGAGCGTAGCTTTCACGACCGGCTCCTCGATCTCGTCGATCTCCATCACCGAGGGCAGATCGGTGGGGTTCTGGATCTCCAGCACCTCACCTTTCTTGGTATGAATGGTGTAGACCACGCTTGGTGCGGTAGCGATCAGGCTCAGGTTGAACTCACGCTCGAGCCGCTCTTGCACAACGTCCATGTGGAGCAACCCCAAAAAGCCGCAGCGAAAGCCAAAGCCCAGCGCGATAGAGGTCTCTGGCTCGAAGATGAGGGCGGCGTCGTTGAGCTTGAGCTTGCCCAGCGCGTCGCGCAGGTTGTTGTAGTCCACCGAGTCGATCGGATAGAGGCCGCAGTAGACCATGGGGGTGACTTCTCGGTAACCGGGCAGAGGCTGCGTGGAGCCGTGCTTGGCCAGAGTAAGGGTATCCCCCACCCGGGTATCCGAGATCTCGCGGATCTGTGCCACCAGGTAGCCCACGTCGCCCGCCCGAAGGGTTTCCACGGCGACGGGGGCGGGGCGGAAGACACCTACCTCGTCCACCTCATAGGTCTTGTTGGTCCCCATCATTCGCACCATGCTCCCCTTGGTAACGGCCCCGTCAACCACCCGAAAGAAGGGCACCACCCCGCGATACTGGTCGTACTGCGAGTCGAAGATCAGGGCTCGCAGGGGCTCTTCTTCGTTGCCGCGCGGAGGAGGAATCTGCTTGACGATGGCCTCAAGCAAGGCCTCGATGCCAATGCCCTGCTTGGCCGAAATCAGCACCGCGTCGTCAGCCGGTAGAGCCAGCACCTCTTCGATCTCTTGCTTGACCCGGTCGGGATCGGCCGCGGGAAGGTCGATCTTGTTGATGACCGGGATGATGGTCAGGTTCTGAGCACTGGCCATCATGTAGTTGGCCATGGTCTGGGCTTCCACGCCCTGCACCGCGTCCACGACCAGCAGGGCGCCGTCGCAGGCGGCCAGCGACCGGCTGACCTCATAGGTGAAGTCAACGTGGCCGGGTGTATCGATCAGATTAAAGGTGTACTCCAGGCCGTCCTCGGCTTTGTAGCAGAGCGTCACGGGGGTCATCTTGATCGTGATTCCTCGTTCGCGCTCGAGATCCATCGAGTCCAGCACCTGGTCGGCCATGTCGCGCTCGGAGATGGTTCCGGTCATCTCCAGCACGCGATCGGCCAGGGTCGACTTGCCGTGGTCGATATGAGCGATGATACAGAAGTTCCGAATGCGGCTCTGACGATCGCTCATGGGGCGTGGCTACACAGTTCCACCAGCACCCCGCCAGTGGAGCGCGGGTGCAGGAAGCCGATGGTCTTTCCCCCTGCCCCTCGTCTCGGCACTTTGTCGATCAGCTCGTAGCCACGCTCGGCGAAAGCGACCAGCTCGGCGGCCACGTCGTCCACGTGGAAAGCCACGTGATGCAGACCCGGCCCCTTCTTGGCCAGGAACTTGCCCACCGGAGAGTCTTCCGACAGCGGTGACAGCAACTCGAGGTGGCAGTTGCCGAGAGGTACCAGGGCCACCCGGACACCCTGGTCAAGCACTTCCTCGAAGTGAGCCGGGCCGGCCAGGAAAGGGGCCAGCTTCTGGAGAGCGGCTTCCAGGTCGGGAACCGCGATTGCGACATGATCGAGCATCGTGGCCAGAGTTACTGTTCTGTCGGGCCTGATTCCTCCTGGAAGGAGTCTTTTGCCGGCCCAAGGAAGTGCCGGCCCTGATGAAGTGTCCCAAAGACAAGGTCGACATGAGCCCGATGACCATGCTCAACACGGTCATCGACATCTGCCCCTTGTGCAACGGTTGCTGGCTCGACAAGAACGAATTGCAGCGCATAACCCGCTCGCGCAAGAACGCCCTGGAAGTGCAACTGCAGAAAAAGCGCAAGACCGAAAACCTTTGTCCACGCTGCAAGGGAGTGCTGTACGAAGGCGCCCACCAGAGCATCGAAGACCTGATGCTCGATGAGTGTGCAAAGTGTGGTGGCCTGTGGCTCGACCGAGGAGAGCTTCCACGCCTGCTGTCCAACCCGCAGTAAAACGTTAACGATCCGGTTCCAACCCGGTGGGGTGACCCTGCTATAGTCCACCCCATCATGAACATCCAGATGCTTTCCGCCCCCGCCCTGGCGCGCAGTCCACGCAAGGCGGCTTCTTTTAAGAATCAACCCGCAGTCACGCCTGCGCCGGCGCGCGGCACACCCGGCCCGGTCTCCAATCGACGACTGGAGTCGAACCCTCTGTTTCGAGAGGGCGTGAACTACGACGAGTTTCCGCTCACCACCGGCAACATCGACTTTGCCGCCCGCCAGTTCGGACTCGACCCCGCCTTCGTCGACCTGGCTCGCTCGAGCGAGATGAAGGACATCCGCCTCTCGGTCGTCTACCACTCGGACGCCAACCAGGGACTGGTGGTCGATGCTCTGCGAGCGGCCGCCCCGGCCGGACCGGGATCCGTCTTCTCGGTCTACGACGTCAAGAACGCAGACTTCGACCCCAACGCGGTCTATCGCAGTGAGCTGATGACCCCGCTGGGAAACAACCGTTATTTCGGCACCATGATCGTTAGCAAGCGGCTGGCGGTACCCACCACGGCCGACCCCAACATGACGAAGTGGCTAACCGACAATGGCTTTGAGGCCAAGGAAACTCTGCCGGTCAGGGAGATGCTGCTACCGGCCCCCTTCAAGCAGGCCTTCGGGCTTCCCGACGAGTTGGGGGTTCAGATGTACGACTTCCGCAAGAAGTCGTTCGCCGAGAAGTTCAACGTCTTTTACGATCTGTTCAAGGAGTCGCCCGAGTATCGCGCGCTCAAGGTAGGCGACGTGCTCGACGAGGTGGGGGCGGCCATGGTACTGGGCGTGATCACGCCCGAGCTCTGGAAGCAGGGAACGGCCTACGGAATCGCCTCAACTATCAGCTCCATCGGCAACATCGGAAGCCCCGCGGTGGGCATTCTTGGCGAGAGCATGCTCGGCAGCGTGGTGGATAACGCCGTCAACTCCGACCGACCGGTGGAGAGCCTCAAGAAAATCGGACTGGCCACGGCTGGCGCCCGTGCGGTGAGGGTCGGCTGCACTCTGGGCCTTCACCCCAAGCTGATTTCGATGATGGGCCCGAGCCCCGGCACAGCTTTCATCGGGCTCTACTCATCCATGGCAGTGATTGGCGCCCTGACCGGAGTGGTGAGCGGCAAGGCCGACCTGGCCGTGCGCGACCAGCTCATCAACAAGTCCAACCTCAAGGGCGCCGCCGAGTATTCCAAGAACTTTTACCAGATTCTCGGCGTGGAGGCATCCATCAGCCGGGCCCTCTATCTGGGCAGCTACTCGGCCACAGTGGCAGCGGTGTCGGCCTTCCCGGCCGCCTCCCTTCCAATCGCGGCGGCCGGAGCCGCCCTCTGGGGAGCCTCCAGCTTCGTCTGGCCTCTCTACCGGGAGAAGCCCGAAGCCCGCGCCACTATTGAAGGAGGCGCCTATGTGCGCCAGGGTGACCGTTACCTGTTCGACTCCGGTTGGGAGGTCACGTTCAGCGGCGGGAAGGGCAAGATCGTGCGCGAGGACGATCAGACCTTCTCGGTCTCGGTGGATTCGGGCGACCTGACCATCAAGAACGATCAGGCCGTCTCCATGAGCCACACGCGCCGCTTGAAAGACTACCTGCCCAGCGCGCTCAAGCCGAAAATGTTGGGCGAGAAAGAGCGCTGGAGCCTCTCAGACGGCAACGATCAGGTGGTCATTTCGCGCTACGGCGACACCGGCTACGGTGTGCGCCAGGTGAATGACCGCGAATTTGTGCTCTCGCGACCCAACCCTTAAGGAAGCCTGAAACCATCAGGCCGTCTGTTAACACGCCGGCAAACATGCCAGCACCGAAGCTCACTATATTGTCCTCGACCGAGACAAAAAAATCTGGAGGCTGACCCCAAATGGTTATCACAAACGCACCGATGGCGCGCACGTTTCGCCCCAACTCCGCCAACGCGCAGCAGCCGGCGCAGCAGGCCCAGGCCCCCGAGCAGCAGGCTCAGGGTCAGTCGCCCGCCAAGCCGAATGCCGAGAATCCCGATGCTGCCGCTCGCATCCTGGAGAACCTGACCTCTTCGCCTGAGTTCACCAAGAAGGTGCTCAACAAGATGGGCAGTGGCGACCAGGTGACCATCACGGTCAACGGTGAGCAGGTTCTGCAGATCAAGAACGAGAGCCCGGGCATCATGTCCCGCTTCATCAAAGGCAGCCAGATGTTCATCACGGCCGCCGCCGAGGAAGCCGCCAACCTGGTCAAGGCCGACCCGGCCTTCGCCTTCAAGGAAGCCGCTCTGGGTGTAAAGACCCAGGTCTACGCCGGCCTTCCCAGCAGCGCCGCCACCTTCGCGGAGGATGCCTTCCTCCCGATGCTGCGCGTGACCGCCCTGGTGCTCGACAGCAAGAAGGCCGTCGATACCTGGAAGAACAAGGATGCCGACCGGGCCACCAAGATCATCGATACCGCTCACGTCGTCACCGACGTGATCGGCGTGGTGGGTGCCCTGGGCGACAAGTTCATCCCCGCCCTCTCCGGCGTGGCCCCGACCATGACCGCTATCGGTCTGGCCGGCGACATTGCCGCCTACTCCTACCACGTGCTGCAGTACCTCCGCGAGCGCGGCCAGGTCAACATGCAGACTGACCAGCAGAACGCTCCTCCGCCGCCGCCGCAGGCGCCGCCGGCCGCTTCGTCGACCAGCAATATCGCTGTGGCTGCCTGATCCTCCCGGCGAATCGAAACCGACAGCCCCGAAAGGGGCTGTTTTTCGTTTTCTCGGCAATTGGTTGCGCCTGCCACCAACATGCACAACGGGGCGGGCGTAGAGCCAGAGCGGTCGAGCTTGACGCTCGACCGGCGACCAGATACACTGGCGACCTGAGCGGGAGTCGCTGGATTGATGGCTGCTCGGATCTCGATTTGACAGGCCCTTCTTCATTTGGCGTGGGGAGTTGATTAAGGAGTGATATTACTAGTCGAGGCCGACGCCAGATTGGCCGAGGAACTGTCCCAGGCACTGCAGCCTGAGGCGGTGATGGTCGTAAACGACGCTGAGGGAGCCCTCAACTATCTGCAGAAAAACCCTCCCCACCAGGATCGCCAGCTCCCCCAGGTGGTCTTGCTGAGCCTGAACCTCCCCGGGAAAGGAGGGCTGAGGCTTTTGCAGCAACTGCGCAACCAGGAGGAGTTGCTCGGCCTTCCGGTGGTGGTGCTGGAATCCAACCCCGAGTTGATGGCCACCGCCTATGAATCAGGGGCAAGCTCGGTTCTATCACGCGTCGATGGAGATGGGTTGAAAGCCCAGATGGATAGCCTTACCGCTTTCTGGGGGCTGTGCGAACGCGCCTGAGAAGTCAGCTCGTCTTCAAAAGATGGGCCAGGTCAAAGCGGGACACCTGAGCGTGAGCCGGCACGGCGGCCGGCAGCGCCTGCCACAGACGCACCATCGCCTCCAATGAAGTGCGAAAATCCTCACTACCTCGATAGTCAGGCACCCGCTTCATAAGGGTCTTGAAGCTCAATCCGACCTTGTTCAGGTTGCCTGGAACCTTGCTGCGCTCGAGCGCCTCGCCAAGCCTGTGCAGGGCCCGAACAAGGGTCGGTAAACCGTTGTTGCCCTTGGTTTCCACCTCGCCCAGGGCGTAGACCACGGCCAGGGCAAGGAGAGCACCCCGTAGCGAGCTGCGCCGATCAGCCGGCACCCGCATGGAGAGCTCGGTGAGCGCTTCGGCGTAAGCGCCCCAATCTTGCACCAGGCGGGGCCGCTCCAGGAGGTGATTGAAGAGCTCCGATAGTCCTGTCAAAAGATCGAGGCATTCGTTGATGTCGCGGGTGCTGGTCACGGTTGCTGCGGCTTTGAGGAAGTGCACCGGGAAAGAGGCAGGGAAATCGTGCCCGAGGCTGGCCGACTTGTTGACCACGTGAATGGCCTTGGTGAGAGCAGCGAACGCCTGATCATCCTGACCCGGGCCGATGCCCAGCATACTGCGCGCTACCAGGGCCCGTCCCAACTCGGGTGCCAGATCCTGCCGACCACGAGATTCGACCAGGTCGGTATAGAAGCTGATGGCGCCCTGGTAATCTTCCATGGCTCCCTGAGCGTTGCCCATATGATGATTCAACAGCCCACGGGTGCTCAGCCCCGAGGCCACCTCGGCCAGGGCCGCAGCACTTGGCTCGCGGCGGGCATCGGCGACGCGCAGGTCGACTGCTCGGGTCATGTCGGCCATCGCCTGATCATAGCTGCCCATGTCCTGGTGCAGCAGGCCTCGATTCAGAAGGGCCGTGGATAGACGCAGCGTCAGGTCATCGCGGCCCTGCCCCACCAGAATGTTGTAAATCTCGATGGCATCCGAGTAATCCTTGAGGGCGGGGGCCTGCTGGCCAGCCTGTTTGAGAGTGGTGGCCCGATTGTTGTAGGTCCAGGCCAGTGAGTCACCGTATTCGAAACGCTTCTCCTGAATGACCAGTTGCCCATAGATGTCCAGAGACTGGGCGAAGTCCTTGAGCGACTCGTCGATCTGGCCCATGATGCAGCGGGTCCAGGCGCGGTTGTTGTAAGCCTCGGCCAGGTCGGGGCGGTAGTCGGAGGCGTTATCCCGCTCCATGGCCGCCACGCACAGGTTGATCAGCCGCCCGAAGTCCACCATGGCCTCGTCGTTTTGATGATTGTTCATGTAGATCTCGGCCCGGCGCTTAAAAGCGGCGAGCAGGTCCCGCACGGTCGTATAGTCGGCTTCGGCCATGCGGGCGGCAAAGTAATCGACCGCGTTGCTGGCGTCTTTGAGCGCGGCGGCGACGTCCCCCAGTTCTTCATGCAGCTCGGTGCGCAGAATCTGGGTGCGTACCAGCTCAATCTGGTAGGGTCCTCCCTGGTCTCGTTTGACCGCCTGCTCGTAGAAATTGACCGCCTGGGTGAAATCCTCCAGAGCTTGCTTGGGGTATACCATTCGCTCGCTCGATCCGGTGGCTTGCTGCTTGCCGAGCTCGAGCAAGGCTTTCGCGCGCCGGCGATAGGCCAGGGCCAGCTCGTCGAAGAATTCGCTGCGGCCGCTATCCTCGATCAGCAACCGGTAAAGGTCGATGGCTCGCCCCAGATCGGTCAGTCCCTTTTCGAATGCGTTCAGCCGGGTCTGGGCCGCGCCCCGGTTGGAGTATGCGACGCCGAGATGGGGCAGCAGATCGCCCCGGCCCTGCTGCTCGATGAGGTAGATGAAGATCTCCAGAGCTCTTGAGCTGTCGTGCAGAGCCGTCTTTCCGTCCCCCAACACCAGCGCTACTCGGGCCCGGTTGTTCTGAGACAGGGCCAGGTCGCGCATAAGATCGCGGCGACCCTCGGCGATCAGGTGAGTATAGCTCTCCACCGCCTCGGAATAGTCCACAAAAGCCGGGTGGAATGCTCCCGCCCGACGGTGGGCCTCGCCCCGGTTGTTGCGGGCCACAGCCCTGTCCACGCGCAGTTCCTGGCCAATCTCCTCCTCGGAGAGACTCTCGTTGATCTCCAGAGCTCGAGAGCAACTGTCGGCCGCCTTCTGCAACTCACCCTGGTCGAGATAGATCAGGCCCAGGCTGTTGTGGGCCAGTGCCAACTGGCGCAGCAACTCAGGGGTCGGGCAACTCTCGATCAAAGTGGTATAGATATCGACCGCCTTGTTGTAGTCGATCACCGCATCCTGAATGCGCTTGAGGGCACGCAAGGTAGAGCCACGATAGGTGTGCGTCTGGGCCAGGTCGGCGGCCAGGTCGCTGCGCTGCTCCACCTCGACCAGGGTCCGGCGCAACTCGATGGCAGCCGCGTAATCGACCAGTGCCTCGTCGCGTTTGCCCAGATAATCCGTCAGCATGCCCCGATTGGTGTGAGTGAGGGCCAGATCGTTACGCAGATCGAGTCGGCCGGCATTAACCAGATCGCGGCGAATGTTGATGGCCCGACCGTAATCGACCAGCGCCGTCTCGGCCTGTCCCAGTCGATGGTAAGCACCACCCCGGTTATTGTGGGCCGCCGCCAGGTCGTTGGCGAACTCGGTCCGCCCCTGGCGATCTACCAGTTCGGTGAAATGCTCGATAGCTCGACCCGAATCCAGGACGGCGGGCTCGCACTCGCCCAGGGCCAGCGAGACGACGCCCCGGGTGTGGTAGCAGGAGGCCAAATCCTGACGCACCCTCGGATTGGAAGACAGCAGCTGCTCGTAAAGATCGATGGCGGTGTTGCAGTCGCCTCGAGCCGTGGCCAGGTCGCCGTAATGGCGACAGATGACCGCACGGTTCTGGTAGGCCATACCCAACAGGTTTCTGAGATCCACCCGACCGAACTGGTCCACCACAATGGTGTATTGTTTGATAGCCTGGCCAGCATCGGCCAGGGCCTGCTCGAAGTTGCCTAGAAAGCGACAGGCCTCGCTGCGCCGATTGTAGGCTGCAGCCAGGCCATTGCGCAGCTGATCCTGCCCCTCATCCTCGATAAGAGGCATAAAGAGAGTAATGGCTTCTCCAATATCTTCCAGAGCCCGCTCGAACTGGCCCATGCGCAGGTAGGTCAACCCGCGACTGGAGTAAGCCCAACCCAGTTCCTCGCGGTACTCGCTCTTACTTTCGGAGTTGACAAGGTAGTCGAGCAGATTCTTCCACGAGTCCAGAATGCAGACTTTCTGGTGGAAACGCAGCTTCGTCTCCAACTCGTTCGAGCTGGAGATGCGCAGACGCGATAGCCCTTTGGAGCGGACCACCGATTCAGCTAGCTCCGGGGTTCTGGCAGCCAGGGTCCACTCGTAAAGGCGAGCAAACTTCGAGCGCCCGACATCCGGCTCCCCTTTGCTCTCGGGAGCCAGGATCGACTCCACCATCCAGGCACTGAGAGCTCGATAGATCTGGCGAGTCTCCTGCGGATAGCTCTGCCACAAAAACCTTCGCAGCGAGTCGTGAGCCAGAGCGATGGTGGGCCCGGTCCAGTCGCTCTCCATCAAGAGAAGGCTCGGACAGATGCGAAGCACGTCGAAAATCGTATTGACCTCGACTCCCCAGCAGGAGAGATCGTCCAGGGTGACAGCGGCGTAATCGGCCGAGAGGAGCAGGAAGAAGTGAAGAAACTGGGCTCGAAACCGCTCCGCTCCGGCGTGGCACTCGAACTGGCGCATCAGCTCGGGGTAAAGTGTTTCGCGGGTAGGCAGCTCGGAAGCGCTGGTAAAGTAACCCGCCTGCATCAGGTCGGCCATCTGGCGGGCCACACCCAGGCGCCCCTGGGCGCGCACCAGGGCTGTCTGAAGCTCCTGAGGATTGGCCAGAGGCACGTAACGCGACAACCAGGCGTGCAAAAATTCTTGATAGGAGTTGTCCTGCATGCTGATGGAGAGACGGAAAGGCTCGGCCAGGTTGGCCACGCAGGCTTTAACGGACTCGGGAACCCGCCCGCGCTCGTAAGTGAGGAGGAGATAGACCCCCTGAGGCAGGGTGGTGGGCAGGAAGTCAGCCAGTTTGACCCGGGCCCCGGCATCGGGCACAACCTCGTCCAGTCCATCAAGAATGAGCATGAGGCGTCCCCCGTTGACCTGGGCCAGGCCCAGCAGGAAGGCGGCAAACCGCTCACGGCGATCGCGATAGCGAACCTGATAGTCCCGGGTAACCTGCAGGTCCAGAGTCCGCAATCCTGCATTGGAACAGCGCAGGTTCAGCCGGAGGAACTCGTTGACCACCTCAATCAGGGTTGAGTAGTCGTCCTGGCCACCTCGCTGAATCGAGTAACGGCCCACGGCCAGCTCGAAGCGACCTGCCGCACGCTCGACCATGATAGCCTCGGTCAGCAGCGACTTACCGGCGCCCTCATCGCCGTCCACCAGCAGATACCCCGATGGGTGAGTACGACTGTAATGCAGGATGCGCTCGATCCAGGTCTGGGCCGGTCCCAGTCCTGGATCGTAGATTTGCTGACGCAAAGTGGTATCGACAAAGCTGCGCTCTTGCTCAGACCAGACCCTCCACTCGACCCCGCCAGACGGGCCTGCGGTAGCTGCAGCCGGCTCGGGAGCCGGCACGGGAGCCTGCTCTTCAGGCTGCGGTTCAGCGATTGCATAGCCCGGACTGGCTGTCGGGGCGCTGACACTGGTCAACTCAATCGTATCCCCGTAATCTCGATCCTGGCCCTGGGCGCGCCGACTGGCCGATTCCTCCTCGGCCACAGCCGACTGACCGGCGGCCTGAGGGGTGACCCAGGAGGCATCCACGACATCGGCCGGCAGATCCGCGGGGGGCTGGGGGGCAATCGCCACCGATTCGGAAGCGGGCGGAATGGTGGCGGGCTCTGGCAAAGGCGGGGCCACAGCCACCGGCTCAATAGGCGCGGCGGGAGCGACAGCCACCGGCTCAGGTGCGGGGGGCGCCACAGCCACCGGCTCGGGAGCGGGGGGCGCCACGGCCACCGGCTCGGGCGCGGGCGGAGCCACGGCCACCGACTCAGG
>CAYYHB010000063.1:0-22493 GCA_964471395.1 uncultured Burkholderiales bacterium
GGGCCGCGTTGGTCATCCGCCCGTCCTGCTGCAGCAGCCTCAGGATCTTTCGATCGATATCGTCCAACTCATAGCTCATAGAACTACTATTATTCTATAACGAAGAATAATATGCTGTCAAGACAAAAAATGTCAGCACTATGAACTGGACTACTGCAGAAAGTACGTCGTTCGTCCGGCAAGTCCGTCCCTAACCTTTGAGTCAAACCACAGAGAACGCGGAGAGCCCCGTCCTGGCACAGTCTCTCCGCGAGCTCCGCGGTTCAAAAAGGGGGATGAATTGCAGGACGCACCACTACACTCCCGCGCGTGGACCTGTTCAGAATTAGAACGCGCGGGAGTGTAGACAATCTGTTGAACGGCGCCGCGCCAATACTGAAGTGTTCAACGCGCGGCGCCTTAAGGGCTCTCGTGAGGCAGCACGACCTCGGACAGGTCGGCCAGCAAGGGGTTCTCCGGGTGATCACAGGAAATCTCGGCGTGAACCTGACCGCCCGTGAAGTCGCGCATCGGATCGCCTGAGGCCACCATCCGGACAGCGTCCTGGGTGAAGGTTTCCCAACCTTGCTCGGCGTCACAGGCGAAGAAATAGCTCTCCTGGCGGTCGAAGCGGCCGTCGCCGTCGAAGTCGTAGCTCAGCTTCAAGTGACCCGAGCTGGTCTTGCCATCAACCCCATCAAGGCGCAGCGTGAAGGCCGTGACACGATGGGCGAAACGGCCGTGGAGCCCCTCGAACTTGTGAAGCAGGGGCTGCTCACCCGGGTGCAGGCGTGCTTCCAGCCGAGGAAACAGAGCCAGCAACGGCCGCGGGCCAGGGGGACGGTTGAGCCAGAGCCACACCGCGCCCCCGACCAGCAAGGTCACCACGGCCGCCTTCAACCAGGGCGAGACCCGGGGTCGACGGCCGGCCAGCAGGCGAATCCGGTGCCGCGGTTCGGCCTTCACCCGGGGAAGGGCCTGCAAGCGCTGCAGATCACTGCGGTAGTCCTCCAGCAGTCGGCCGGCCTCGGGGCTCTCTGCGATCAGTTGCTCGGCCTCGCGCAACTCGTCGCCCTCCAGGACGCCGTCGAGCAGGGCCGAGACCAGCTCTTGCTGTCGCTCGCTCAGGCCCATTGCAGCATCCTCCTGAACAGGAGCGACAGGAGACCGGGCTTGCTGCGGCTCTTGCCGGGCGAGGCCGGAGGAGCCGGCTGGTCCTCCTCCAGGAGCTTTCGCAGGGCCGCCCGGGCCCGCGACAGACGCGAGCGCACCGTGCCCACCGGCACTTCCAGGGCCGCAGCCAGGTCCTCGTAGGCCAGGTCGTCGATGGCCCGCAGGATCAGAATGCTGCGGTGCTCGTCCGGCAGTCGCTTGAGGGCCTGTTCCAGGCGAGCGTCCAGGCCTCGATCCTCGAGCAACTGCCCGGGCTCGTCGCGCACGTCGGCCAGATCGGCCTGAGCAGGCTCCTCCACCGGAACCAGCCGGCGCACCTTCTGACGAGAGTCGTGAAAAGCGTTCATCACGATGCGGCGCAACCAGCCGCGCAAAGAGTCGCCCCGGAAACCGGGCAAGAAACGATAAACTCGCAGGAAGGCGTCCTGGAAGACGTCGTCAGCGTCGCTTTTGGAGCCACACAGTCGATAAGCCAGGTTGTACACATAGTCAGCCTGCTCCTGATAGACTTCCTCAAAGTCGTGCTGGTGAACGGGTTTTAGCCTCCCTGGACGCGCTGTTAAGACCGGCCAGGCGGGCCGGAAGGTTCCGACTTTCGCGTCAGGCGGAAAAGTTCCCGGTCAGGCGCTCCACCGCGCGGCGGGCCGTGGCGATACAATCGGGAATGCCCACCCCGTGGAGGCCGTTGCCGGCCAGCGCCAAAGTGGGAGATCGCTTCAAGCGCTCGGCCACCTGCTCGAGCACCTCGCCGTGGCCCACGCAGTAGGCCGGCATTGCTTCGCGATAGCGGGTTACCAGGCTCTGCTCGGGCTCCCCCTCCAGGTTGAGCAGGTAACTCAGCTCGCGGTGGACGGTCTCCACTGTCTCGGCGTCGTCCCAGGCCAGGATACTCGAGCCCAGGGCCCCGCCCAGGTATCCACGCAGCAGCAGTTTGTCCCGGGGGGCGCGACCAGGCCACTTGAGGCTGCTGAAGGTGCAGGCCAGCAAGAACCAGTTCTCGATGCGGGGCACCACGAAGCCGAAGGCTTTGAGCTTGCGCTTTAGCTGGCTACGGTCGTAGACCAGATTGACCGTAATGCTGTGGCTGTAGGGCACCGAATACAGCGCCTCGCCCAGGCGCCGGTCCCACTTCTGCACCAGGGCCCCCTGCGCGTGGGCCGGCAGGGCCAGAATGACGGCGTCGAAATGGAGGGTCTCGTCGTTGACGGTGAGCTGCCAGCCTCCCCCATCGACCCGCTTGAGGCCCTCGACCGAGGCGTTCAGCTGCAAGGCGGGCCCGACCACACTGGCCAGGCGGTCGATCAGGGTCTGGGTGCCTCCCCGAAAGTTGAAAAACAAAGTATAGCGGGCCCCGCTGTCGCCCCGGGTAGCCTGACCCTCTTTCCAGAGGCCGCGCAACAGGCTGCCGTGGCGTTGGGCCAACTGGAGGAACTGGGGCTGGGTCGCTGCCAGGCTCAAGCGCTCGGGGTCGGCCCCGTAGATGCCGCCAATCAGGGGCTGGGCCAGCCGCTCGTAGGCCTCGCGACCCAGGCGGGCGGTCACGAACTCAGACAGGGAGGGATCGTCCAGATCGCTGGGCGGAAGCATCAGGTCGAGGGCCATGCGCAGCTTGCCGGCCCAGCTCATCACCGGGCTGAGCAGGAAGGGCAGAACTCGGCCAGGGGCCATCAGGCGAAAGCCGTCCGGAATGGGGTAGAGCCGGTCATCCTTGACCACCAGCGCTCCTCCCGAGCCGGTTGTGGACACGATCTGGTCCTCCAGGCCCAGCTCGCGGCAAAGCGCGAGCGCCTCGGGCTTGCTGCGCAGGATGGAGTCAGGACCGGCTTCCAGGGTCAGGTCACCCTGGCGGTGAGTCTGGATCACCCCACCAGGCCGGTCGGAGCGCTCAAAGACGGTCACTTCGGCTTGCTGGCGGGCGAAATAGGCCGCCGCCAGGCCGCTCAGGCCTCCACCCACGACGGCCAGCTTCACCGGCTGGTCAGGCGGTGGACCTCGTCCACCAGAAAGCGCACGTTGTCCACCGGGGTGGTGGGCAGAATACCGTGGCCCAGGTTGAAGATGTGGCCGGGACGCCCGCCCACCTGACGCAGCAACAGCTCAAGACGCTGACGGATCACTTTGCGGTCGGCCATCAGTGCCACGGGGTCGAGATTGCCCTGCAGGGCGGCCACCTCGCCCAGACGCTCGAAGGCCGCCTCCAGGCTGGTCATGTAGTCCACCCCGATCACGCTGCCGCCGGCCGCGTGGCAGAGCTCGAGCAACTGGCCAGTACCGCGCCCGAAGTGAATCTGGGGCACCTCCTTGGGCAGCGAGGCGAAGATGCGCGCGCTATGGGGCAGCACGAACTCGCGATAGAGCTCGGGAGACAGGCACCCCACCCAGGAGTCGAACAGCTGAACGGCCTGACAACCCGCTTCGATCTGGCGGTTGAGATAGCCCGAGGTCAGGTCGGCGATGCGCCCGAGCAACTCGTGCCAGCCTTGAGGAGAGTTGAGCATGAAGAGCTTCGTGTGCTCGAAGCTCTTGGAGGGACCGCCCTCGATGAGGTAGCTGGCGATGGTGAAGGGAGCGCCGGCAAAGCCGATCAGGGGGATGTCGGCAGGCAGCTCCTGGCGGATCTGCCGACAGGCGGCATAGACATAATCGAGCTCGGCCGGGTCAGGCCGGCGCAGGCGGTCCACCCCGTCGGGTGAGCGCAGGGCCGGCTCGATGCTGGGGCCCTCCCCCTTCGTGAACTCCAGCTTGAAGCCCAGCGGCTCGACCACAGTGAGGATGTCCGAAAAGAGGATGGCCGCGTCCACGCCCAGCCGCTCGCGGGCCTCTACGGTGACCTGGGTGGCAAGGTCGGGCGACTTGCACAAATCCAGAAAGCTCACCCGACTGCGCAGCTCGCGGTATTCGGGCATGTAACGACCGGCCTGGCGCATGAGCCAGACCGGAGTGAGGCCCGCCGGCTCGCGCCGACAGGCCCGCATGAAAGAGCTGTCTTGGAGTATTTGGCTCAGCGCGACTCGCTGGTGATGATCTCGTCGATCAGGCCATAGTCTTTGGCTTCCTGAGCTGACATGTAATAGTCGCGCTCAGTGTCTCGCTGAACCCTATCGAGCGGCTGGCCGGTATGGTCGGCCAGAATCTGGTTGAGCGTCTCGCGGGTCTTGATGATCTGCTTGGCGTGGATGTCGATGTCGGTGGCCTGGCCGCCGATGCCACGAATCCAGGGCTGGTGGATCATGATGCGCGAGTAGGGCAGCGCGAATCGCTTGCCCTTGGCCCCGCCGGCCAGCAGCACGGCGGCGGCGCTGGCGGCCATGCCCATGCAGATGCAGGACACGTCGGGCTTGACGAGTTGCATGCAGTCATACATCGCCAGGCCTGCCGTGACCGAGCCGCCCGGGCTGTTGATGTAGAGGTCGATGTCCTTGTCAGGGTCTTCTTGCTCGAGGTAGAGCAACTGGGCGATGACCAGGTTGGCCACCGGGTCGTCGATGGCGTCCCCCACGAAGATGATGCGGTTCTTCAGAAGGCGAGAGTAGATGTCGTAGGCGCGCTCGCCGCGAGCCGTCTGCTCGACCACCATCGGGATCAAGGTGTTCCTGATATTCATTGCCGTCGCTCCGAGTCGTTGATGCTGGCCGCAGCTTCGTGCTGCCGGGCCGGTCCCCTGCAGGAACACAGTTTCCCCGGGGCCAACAGAACAGGCCGTGTCCAGCCGCGCTCCAGGAGAGCTCTTGCACAACCGCTACGAGGTGCTCACCTGTCTCGGCCAGGGGGCCATGGGCGCCGTCTACCTGGTGCGCGACCAGCATCTCACAGGGGCCATCTGGGCCCTCAAGGAGCTCGACACCCCCGCTCTGCCCGAGCCCGACCGGGATATGAACGTGGCCCTCTTCCGCCGTGAAGCGGAGATCCTGGCCTCGCTCGACCACCCCGGCCTGCCCCGGGTGGTCGACTTCTTCGAAGAGTCCTCCCCGGCCGGCCCCCGCTTCTACCTGGGCATGGAATTCATCCCTGGCCAGCCGCTCGATGAGATCCTGAGCACCACCAATCGCCCACTGCTTCCGGCCGAGGCCATCCCCATCGCCCTCCAGGTTACCCACGTGCTGGAGTATCTGCATCGGCACAATCCACCCATCGTCTTCCGGGACCTCAAGCCCTCGAACCTCATCCTGACCCCGGAGGGCAAGGTCTACTTCATCGACTTCGGCATCGCTCGCCATCATCGTCCCGAGTCAGCCAAAGACACGCAAGACCTGGGTACGCCCGGGTTCTGCGCCCCGGAGCAGTACGGTCACGGCCAGACTACCTCGCGCAGCGACCTCTACGCGGTCGGCTCGACGCTGTTTCACATGCTGAGCAAGGCCGACCCCCAGACCTACAACTTCAAATTTCCGGCACTCTCGACGTTCCAGAAGGTTCCTCCCAGCCTGGAGAAGGCCGTCCAGCGCTGTTTGCAGCTCAAGCCAGAAGATCGCTATCCGGACGCCGCCGCGCTGCGCCACGACCTGGAGGTAGCCCTGCGCGAATCCGAGCTGCCTCCCAACCACCAGACGCGCAGCCTGAACGCGGGTCTCCTGGCCGTGCTGCACCACCCTCGCACCAGCGCCGCCCAGGACCGGGCGGCCCTGTGGGCCTTCTGGAAGGACTGGCTGGTGCGCACGTTCGTGCAGAAGCCCACCCAGCCCCGGCCCCCCATCCATCGGGGGCCGTGATCGTTCAGGGCCCGAGGCTCCTCATTGCAGGCTCGAGCAGAGCCTGAATGGAGGAGCGGCGTGACGAAGTGCGCCAAACTCCCACGTCGATCTTTACCTCGTCCACGGTTCCCCGGACGCTGTAGTAGCCCTGACGAGTGTGCTCGTCGGTGGTATCGAGCAGGCCACTTGCTCGCAGATCCTCAAAGAGCTTGCGGGTATTCTCCGGGCTCATTTTGCCAGATTTCTCCTCCGAGCGCCCTCCCGGTCCACCGGCCCGGCCGCTGGTCAGCTTGACGGCGCCGTCGCCGGAGATGCGCACGGTGGTGAAGTCAGTGCCGGCTCTCCCGCCCTGACTCTCGGTGAACTCAAGCACGTCCTCGGCGCCGAGCTTGAGGGCTCCCTCGGGCCAGGCGATCGGTCGGGAGGTCGAGTTGGGCGGATCTAGAGCTCCACGACCTTCAGCGATGAGCTGCTTGTCCAGATTCCCCAGGTCGACCTTATCCGGCTCGATATCAGCGGCAGGGCCAGCGGGGCTGGCAGAGCTCTCCGGGCTGGCCGTCGGAGTGAGCGTGCGGGTATCGATCATGGTGGCCGACACGTAGGGTTCAGGAGCCGAGGGCTGGCTACAGCCACAGGCGGCCCCCAGGAGAAGGCAGAGAAGCAATGAGCGCATGGCCGCGAAGTTCGCTCTCCGGGGAGGATCCCCTCGGAGGATCGGACCCCGCCCGACCAGAACTCGGCCCTCCGTGCGCCAGCGGCCCTACACCGAGTATTGTCAGTACTCCGAGGACGAGATGCGCCGGCGGGCCCTGGAGATCCACCAGGAGCTGAGCCGCCGCCGCACCGTGCGCCATTTTAGCCCTCGCCCGGTACCCCGCGCCATCATCGAGGACTGCCTGCTGGCCGCCAGTACAGCTCCCAGCGGAGCCAATCGGCAGCCCTGGCACTTCGTGGTGGTGACCGACCCGGCCACCCGCAAGGAGCTGCGCGCCGCGGCCGAGGCCGAAGAACGCGAGTTCTACGGGGGACGCGCTCCCAAAGAGTGGCTGGAGGCTCTCGAGCCACTGGGCACCGACGCCCACAAGCCCTTCCTGGAAGAGGCCTTCTGCCTGATCGCCATCTTCGCCCAGAGCTACAGCCTGGCCGGCGAGCAGGAGAAGGCCAAGAACTATTACGTCACCGAATCAGTGGGCATCGCCACCGGCATGCTGATCGCGGCCCTGCATCATTGCGGACTGGCCACGCTGACCCACACCCCCAGCCCGATGACCTTTCTCAAGACCATGCTGGGCCGCCCTGCCAACGAGCGCCCTTTCCTGCTGCTGGTGGTGGGCTACCCGGCCGAGGGATGCCAGGTTCCCGATATCGAGCGCAAGCCACTCGAGCAGATCGCGACCTTTCTGGGCTGAAAAGAAACCGGGGCGACGAAGCCTGGCTCCGTCGCCCCGAGAAACCCAGCCCCAAGTCGCTACACGGGCGGAGGCTGGATCCCAAGGTCGGCCAGGAAGTCGGGCTGCTCGGTGGGCATGGTGGGCGCCCCGAGATTGACCTGAAGCTGAGGCGCGTCAATGCTGAGCCCCATACGTTGAGCAAAGGCCCTCATCGCGTTGGGATCGAAGGCCTGCTCGCGGGTCGGCAGGCTGGCCGTAAAGGCCCGAGACTCGGCCAGGAAGCGACGGATCTCTCGGCCCGCCTCGCTGTTCTCGAGCTCGCTCCGATTGCTGGCACGTAGCTGGTCAAACTCGTTGAAATCAGCCTGGGCCTGAGCGTATAGCTGCCCGAGCGGACTGTTGGCCGGGGCCTGAGCGGCACCGGGCGGCAACTTGGACAAAATCACGGCCTTCTCGATGCGAGTGTTGAGATCGGCCTCCTCCTGCTGGAGCTGCTCCATCAACTGAGGGTCCTGGCGCCCGGTGGACTGAACCTGGGCCAGCATCTGTTGCTGGCGGGCCTGGAGCGCCTGTCGCTGGGGCTCGAAAGAGGCCCGGGTGGCCTCCTCCTGGCGACCCTGCCACTCGAGCCGCTGCTGGCGCTGCTCGAAGGTCTCCTGAGCCGCGATCTGGTTGTTCAGGTTCTGGATCTCGGCCGTGTTGGCCTCGATCTGGGCCTGCTGCTGGGCGGCAGTCACGGCCGCATTGGCGGCACTCACCCGATTCTCTGCGCTAACCGCGGCCGCTGCCGCAGTCGCGGCCGCACTGGCAGCAGAAGTGCTGGCTGCCGAGGCTTGCGCGGCGGCAGCCTGAGCGGCTGTCAGCTCGGCCGCTGCCGCAGCCGTAGCCGCGTCAGCTGCAGCCAGTCGAGCCTGGGCGTCGGCCACTGCCTGATCCGCGGCTGCCACGTCGGTGGCGGCCTGAGCAGCCGCCTGAGCATTGGTGATGGGCGGATTGCTGTTGGGCACGATCCCGTTGGGATCAGTGGCGGCAGCGGCGGCCAGAGCGTCGGCAGAAGTGCGGGCATCGGCTGCCGCCGTGGTGGCGTCGGCCAGACTGGTCCGCGCGGAGGTCTGGGTTGTCTGGGCAGAGCGGCTTGCGTTGGTGGCCGCCGTCACCCTCTGGTTTGCCGCGGCCAATGTTGCCGCCGCCCGGGCGGCGGCGGCGTCGGCCGCAGTCGACTGAGCGCTGGCCTGATTAGCGGCTGCGGCGGCGGCGTCGGCCTCCCGGGCAGGTCCGGCGAGGTCGACCTGGTTGGCGGTCACGGTCGCCGGAGGATCGGCGACCCGCGGATTGCCGTTGCCATCGAACTCCAGGTGGTGGGACTTGTAGAAGGCATCCAGGAGATCATTGGAGTTGGACTTGATCCGATCCCCCAGGGCGGTTTCCTCTTGCTGATGCGCGGCCTGCAAGTTGGTGTAGGCCATGAACAGGTCCATGCGGGGCGGTTTTGGGATCTGTATCCCCATCCCCTCGACCCCGGCAAAGAGGTTCTCCGGTATCTGCCCGGTGGCCAGGGCATTGATGAGCGCCTGGCTCTGGTTCCCCATCCCGATAACCGACTGGACCAGTCCGCCCAGGTCGCCGGGAGTCGCGGTCACGCCAGGAAACGGATTGGCGTTGAAGGTGGGGACGAAGTTCGGGTTCGTGATGGGATCCAAGAGCTACCTCCATCATGGCGAAAGGATGAATAGATCGAGCCAACCTTAACTATACCGAAGACCGGCCTTCCTGTAAAGCTGAGTCGTTGCGAGCAAGGAGAATGCGACCCATGGGCGTGATCTCCGGGGGAATGGCTCTCCAACACACCCGATAGCCGGCACGCTCGAGCCGATAGGTGCGGGCCACGTCGGTAGCCAGCTCGGGGCCCAGCCCGGTAAGCAGGGCCGGCGAGGCTTCCCGGGGCGGTCCGTAGCAGCAGGGCATCACCGCCAGCCGGGCGCCCCGCTCCAGTGCCAGGTCCAGGCATGCGTCGGTGCGTTGGCCACAGGCGTGCACCGCCGTAACCGCCTGGATCGGCTCGCCGGCGCAGACATCCAGATTGCCCTCCAGGTAGCGCATCCGGGGCGGTGCCCAGGGGGCCACCTGGCCCAGGCCCTGGAGCAACGAGTCATGATTGGGCGGCCGACGGCGGTCGACCAGCAACACCCGCTCCACGCGGGGCTCGAACACCGCGAACAGGGCTCCCACGAGGCCGTGGCCGCACATCAGGTCGGCCACCACCGGCACGCGTAAGAAACTGCGCACCCGCTCGAAGAACTCGAACG
Source organism: uncultured Burkholderiales bacterium (assembly GCA_964471395.1). GTDB lineage: Bacteria > Vulcanimicrobiota > Xenobia > Xenobiales > QWHO01 > QWHO01. The sequence continues at coordinate 9,541 of CAYYHB010000063.1, forward strand.
ACTCCACCAGCTCCTTGATGGGCAGAGCGCCGGCCTGGCCCAGAGCCCGGGCCAGCCGATCAGCCATGCGCTGGGAGGCGAAATGGCGCAAGGTGGAGGCGCTCAGCCGGCTCTTGGATCCAGCCACCTCGGCCAGACCGGGCTGATTGAACTGGGGGAAGGCACGAAATCGCACAGGGGTCTCCTCGGCGGCCTGAGGCGCCGCGCGTTGACATCTTCAGGAATCAGCGCGGCGCCGTTCAACAGAATGTCTAAAGTCCCGCGCGTTCTGATTCTGCCCAGGTCAATGCCCGAGACTTGTAGAACGGCCGCTCATGCTTCGCCTGCTCTGCCTGCTTTCACTGCTCTTCGTCGCCCCTGCCCTGGCCCAGGACGGGCCGGTGGACGACCTGGCCACAACCTTCGTGGCCGTGATCCAGGACAAGGACGGCTATACCAACGTGCGCGCCTCACCCGATACCAAGTCGGAGATCGTGGATAAGCTGCACACCGGCGAGCACTTCTTCGTGCGCCAGTTCATCGACCAGGAGTGGGCCCGGGTGTGCACTCCGCGCGGCCTGTGGGGCTACGCTCACAGCTCGCGGCTCAAGAAGGTCGGCTCGAAGGCCTACTACCCGGTGATGGTGACCGATCGGGACGGCTATGTCAACCTGCGCCGGGGCCCTGGCACCGACCATCCGGTGGTGACGCAGGCGGCCCGGGACGAATGCCTGGTGGTGCTGGAGGTTCCCGGGGCCGGCCAGCGGGACGTGGGCGAGGTGCTGACCGAAAAACGCTGGCTTCTGGCCATCGACCCCCGTGGCAAAGTGGGCTACGTGCTCAGCGACCGGGTTCGACCCAACCTGGAGCCGTAACCACCAGTCTAGCTCTTGCGGCGCAAAAGCCCACCCAGCAGCCCCCCCTGGGCCGGGCGCAGGAGCCTGTGCAGGTCCTCGTTCTCGCCCGTCTCGGCCAGGGAGCGCGGGGTCTCTCCCTGGTCATTGGCCAGGGCCGGGTTGGCACCCCGGCGCACCAGGATCTCAGCGATCTCGAGCCGATTCTTGCTGACGGCAAAGTGCAAGGCCGTGTTGCCCCCCGGACCGCGGCGGTCCACTTTGGCGTGGCGGGGCAAGAGCAACTCCACCACCTCGGTCTTGCCTTCCATAACGGCCGCCATCAAAGGGCTGAGCAGCTGGTAGTTGGGACGATCCAGGTCGGCCCGGTGCTCGCGCAGCCATTCCAGCATGCCGACAGCCCCCGTCATAGCGGCTCCAAAGGCGGCCGTGCGCCCGGCCACGTCGCAGGCGTCCGGGCTGATGCCCAGGACCAGCAGCTGCTCGAACATGGCCTGCTCGCCGGCCGCCCCGGCCTGGTAGGCCTTGCGCCCGCCCTCCCAGGCCTGGCGCTCGGCCGGGGCCAAAAGGCCGGAGAGGCGCTCCCAGCGCGGAACCAGCTCGTGGAGGTAGTCGGCCGGGTAGCACAACTTCTTGAGCTCATCCATGAGCTGCCAGGCCAGGCAGGCCAGATTGCGGTCCTGACGCTCCTCGGCCAGCTCGAGCAAGCCCAGGTGACCGGCAAAAGCCTCCTCGGGCTCTTGCTGGCTCAGGCCCAGCTCGATGCGCTGGCAGGCCAGCTCGGGGCCGGGCTGCTGGGTCCAGGCCTGGCGCAGCCAGTCCAGATCCTCGGTGGCCCGGGCGGCCAGGGCGGCGAAGCGGTCAAAACGCGGCTCGCCCCGGGTCAGCTCGGCCGCCAGCGAGTAGAGTCGCCCCCCGTACTTGCCGGCGTCGGCCGTGGCGGCCAGCTGCAACAGCTCTTCCTGCTGGCCCAGCTTCTGCAGGCACTGGGCTTCCTTCCAGACAGCCCAGTGCAGCTGCTCGCCCTGAGCCGTGGCCCGCATGGCCCGGGCACAGGTCAGAGCCGAGGCGTAGTCTTCGGCCTGCATGGCCGCTTGGATCCAGCTGTCCACAATTGGGCTTTCCCGATGGTGGGGCGCAGACCCTGGAAGCTAATGTATTGAGCGTTGCGTGCTGAAGGTGTTGCCAATCATTGGCAGGCGCCTCCACACAAGTCTGTCGGCGCCAGTTACTGCAAAACCTTCAGCACTTCACGATACAATGGGTGGACCAGGCACCTCTCAGGACTGCCAACCTCTTGTTTCTCGTGCAGGGTCGACTGTGGCCAGCCCCAGCCCACGATGAGCCAGACCCAGAGCCAGGAAGCAGCACCACTGGAGCTCAGGTAGGAGGAGAGCCAGCGTTCAGAGTCAGGTGGCCGTGAGGGCATCCCAGGCAAGTTTGGCGGCTTTGCCGCTGCCCTGGACCTTCTCCAGGGCCCGGCGGGCGTCCGGGTCGGTCAGCAGACGCCCCAGCCGGGCGCCCAGCTCGACGAGAAGCTCGAGCAACTCGCCAGCTGGGGGCATCTTGCCCAGCAAGCGCTCCACGGCGGCGTGCACCTGGCCAGCATGGGCATCGGAGATCCGGGCCACGGTGCCCAGCGTGCGGGCCCAGCGGCCCGGTTTGGCCAGATCGCTGAACTCGGCCATGCTGTCGGCCAGCTCGACTCCGACCAGCCGGCCCTCGGACAGGGCCCGGGCCAGCGCGTCCACGGCCAGCCCTGACTGGCCCGGCTCTTTGGCAGCCAGGCCCAGGGCCAGCAGACGCCGCCCGTACCCATCGAGGGGACGGGGCTCGAGCAGGCTCTCGAGGTAAACGATGTCGGCCCAGTCAGCCTCCCACCAGTCCAGGTTGTTGCCCAGCTCGTGGCAGCCCTGAGCCCACCAGGCGTGGCGGCCACCGGGCCAGACCGTGGCCTGCCAGCGACGGTCGGCCGGGGTGTCGCTGCCCGGCTTGAGCCAGATCTGCTGGCCGGGCAGCTCCAGCGAGCTCTCAGCCGGGCAGTCGGCCTCCACCCAGAGATGGCCGTGACGGGGGACGATGCGCAGCCTGCTGGAAAGGGCCCGGCCCAACCCCGGGTAACGCGCCTCGACCTCGGGGCAGTCGCGATCCGGGCAGCGAGCCCGGGCGGCGGCCGCCCACAGGGGGGCCGAAGGGCTCGTCTTGCCCAGCACCCGGGCGGCGGCCGACCAGAGGATGGAACCGGAGCCGACCTTCTCGTCCCCGCCCAGAGCAAAGCGGAGCGCCGCTCCCTCCTCCCCCGCCACCCCCCGGAAGGTCTCCGGAGGGCCGGGCAGCAGGCGGTGCAGGGCCTGGATCAGGTCCAGCCTGCCCCCGGGCAGACGGCCCGCCAGGTCGGCAGGCTCGATGCCCCCTGAAGACCAGCTCGGCAGGGCCAGCAGCGGTCCAACGTGGCCGTCCACCACGCGAGCGCAGAGCTCCTCCACCCGGGCGCTCAAGAAGGCACCCAGCGTCACCGGCTCCTCTGGTCGATCCACCCGCTCGCGGGCAAGCCAGGCCAGGGCCAGGCGGGCCATCTCGGCCTGGCACCGCCCGCCCGGGCGGGCCAGCTTCTGACGGGCGCGCTTGGCGAGCGGCTGGCCAGCCTTGCCGGGCTGATGAGCAAAAAGGCGCGACACGCCGTCCATGGCCCGTTCGAGGTCCAGGGCCGGCTCGCCCGTCTCGAGCAAGCGCGAGAGCAGCTCGATCAACTCGTCCGGATCGGCCACCGGCCGCACCCGCTCCGGTCCTGCTCTCTCGACGCGCTCGGGCGCGGGAGTCGCTCGCGCCGGCTCGGGGGCACCCAGCCAGGCCCGCACCTGGGGGACCAGTTTGGCCGACAGGCCGCCCAGACGCTCTTCCAGGGCCAGACGCAGCTCGGGATCGGTGGGCGAGCCGTGGCCCTGGACAAGCGACCAGGCTTCCTTCTGCACCTCGGCCGCGCTGTGAGACAGCGCTTCGGCAGCCAGGAGGGCTTTCCGGGGGGTCTGACTGCCGGCCAGCAGCTTGAGAGCCATCCGGACGGTGCCCTTCTCCCGGGCGTTCAGGGCCGGGGCCAGATGCTCGCCCGGATCAGCCTTCAGATCAGCCAGAGCCTTGAGCGCAAAAGAGACGGTGGGGGGAATGCGACTCGAAAGCAAGCCCCGATAGGCTTTCATTCGGGCCAGCCGCTCCTCGCGGGTAGGCTGAAGCGATTCGTGAAAGCGCGAGAACCAGCCTGAGCGAAACTGCTCGAAGTCACGCGCCAGCGCCTGCAGGCTGGCATCCAGAAGACGCTGGCGGTCCAACCGGCCCTGAGCAGCCAGCTCGCGCAGGGCATGGGCCCAGGTGCCCTCCTCGCGGGTGTATTTGTCGTGAGCCGCCAGGCTGAACTCGCCGCTGCCCTCCACTTCGAACAGCTTCCAGACCAGCTCCAGCAACTCGGGGTCGCCCTCGAGCATCTGCAGGGCACCGTGCCGGGCGGTGCCGACGATCATCCCCAGCCAGTAGCCCTCCGTCTCCGGGCGGGGGATGAGTCCCTCGCGCTCCAGGCGCCGGGCCAACCCCCAGCGCAAGACGAAGGGCTGCTTCTCGAGCGTCCAGGCCACCCAGGCGCTCAGCCACTCAGGGCGACGCTGGCGCAGGATCAAAATCGCCCTCTCCTGGTCCCAGACCCCGTCCAGGTGGGCTTTGCGTAGCTCACTCAGGGTGGCCGTCCCCAGCAGGGCCAGGGCGGCCGGCGCTCCCAGCGACTTGCTCGCCCCCAGCGGATCCGAGCGCCAGGCGGCATACAGACGGAGAGATACCTGGGCGGCCGCGCGCCGCTCGCTTTCGCCCGCTCCTTGCAGGCAATCGACCACCGCCTGCTCGCCAGCCTGGATGGCCTGCTCAAGCTCCTGTGGGCTCATCCTCCCCCTCCTCGAGAAGCTGCACGGCCAGCACGTGCTTGCAGGGCCCGCGCTCGCCCTGGTGGGCGGCAAACCAGGGGCAGGTGCAGCGCCCGGCCCTCACCCGATGCTCGACCTGGCTGCCTTTTACCCAGGCCTGCTCCCCCTCGCGTCGCACCCCGCCGCTTTGCACCAATTTGCGGGCAGCCTTGAGGCGGGGATGCATCTCCTCCACCAGGCTGTAGTCGTAGGGCAGGGTGCGGTGGAACCATCCCCCCAGCTCCAGGTCGTAGCCCACCACGCCGCGACTGCCCAGGTGGGCCAGGGCGGAGAGCACATCCGGTTCGAGAAGGCCCGAGCGCGCGCTCAGCTCCTCCACCGAGAGCACCGGCTGCCAGCTCAAGGCCTGTCGCAGACGTTCGCTGTCGGCCGGGCTCAGCAGTTGCTCGAGCACCTGGCCTTCTCCCGAGAAGCCTCGCCACACCTCGGGGCTCAACACCAGGTGAAAGCGGGCCTCGGGGAGGATCAGCTCGAAAGCCGAAGCTCCCCCCTCGTGAGCGTAGACGCGCAGGCCGCGGGCGTGGCGGGCCAGGTCTTGCAGCACCTTCAGACGCTGGACCCCGGCCAGGCTCACCGCTCCAGGGGCCTTCACCTGGCTCAGGCGAAGGCTCCGCCCGGCACTCACCACGAAGCCCGAGGACTCGCCCCGAAGCTCGCGCAGAAAGCGCCGCGTCTCGCTGGCGTCCAGCTCGAAGAAGAGTTGCATGCGGGCCTGGTGGGCCTGGGCCTCCACAAACCCCTTGAGCCAGCGCAGCGGCAAAGGGACGCGCTTCTCGGTGACCCCGGCCAGCTCGACCCCGTCGCGTCCCACCGTCAGCGCGCAGCGCTCCTCCTCGCCGAGAGCGGTCAGGGCCGCCCGCATCTCGGGGTTGAAGTCGACGTTGGTGGTTCCGTGCGAGAGCAGCGCCCCGTCCAGGGCGGCCGGCAGCAGGTCGACCCGGGCGTAGGCTCCGCAGCAGGCCGAGAAGCCCTCCAGGTGCAGGCGGTCTACCCCGCAGGTGATGACCGGATCGGCCTCCCGCAGGATACGGGCCAGCCTGGCCGGGGGAGTGTGAAAACGCGAGCGCACGACGCGCGACAGGGCCAGCAACAGGTCGGCCGTGCGGCGGGGAGCGGTCAGACTGCCCTGAAAGAACCAGGGCAACTCGGTGGCCAGGTGGAGCCTGCCAGGCGAGGCGCTGGAGGGAGCCGCGTAGCGGTATGTGTGCTCCAGAGTGACCACCAAGAGCTTTGTTTTGACGCCCCTGGCGGCTCCCCTCTCACGTTGCTGGCACAGTGGTGACCCCTCCAGAAAGGCTTCTCGAGAGGAGAATCAGCATCCCAACGGCAATAACTCCTATCCCATGAAGATTATCGGCCAGATCCGCTCCCTGGTTACCTCGGCCAGCGAGATGGTGATCAGCGGCACCAGCCGCTTCGCTTTTGAGGTCTACCCTCAACTCCCGGGCGGGAATGCCGTGATGGCGCCCCTTTCTCTCTCCACCGCACTGGCGATGGCCTTCCTGGGCACCCGCGGTCAGACCACCGCCGAGATGGGCCGGCCGCTCTTTTTGACCGAGCCCTGGGCTCGCCAGGTGGGCAAGCACGCTTTGAAGCTTTCCTTTCAGAACAGCCTCTGGCACCACCCTCAGCACCCCTTTCAGCCGACCTATCTGGCCGCCATGGAGGAGAATTTCAAGGCTTCGGCCCGTCCCCTCGAGAATCCAGACGGCTCGGAGCGCAACCCACTCAATGCCTGGGTGGAAGCGGCCACCCAGAAAAGAATTCCGGTCCTGTTCAGTTCCGGAGCTCTGAACGACTCCACCCGGCTGGTGCTGATCAGCAGCGTCACCTTCTCAAGCCCCTGGGAATGCCCGTTCCAGCTCAAGCCGGTGACCAGCCCCTCGGGCCGGGTCGAGCAGGACCCTTTCATGCACCTCAAGGGCAACCTCGGCTTCCTGGGCAACGAGCTCTTTCAACTGCTAGAGGTTCCCTGCCAGGGCAATGCCCTGTCGGTGTGCTTCATGTTGCCGCGCGAGCGGGCCGGGCTGAGCCGCATCACCCAGGGCCTGGACGCCAAGAAGTTTGCCGGCTGGGTCAAGGAGATCAAGGTGGCTCCCGTCGAGGTCAGCCTGCCCCGCTTCCGGGTGGGCAGCAAGCTTGATCTGGCCGATGCCCTGACCTCGATGGGCCTTACTCGCACCTTTACGGCCGGTCAGGCTGACTTCTCAGCGATGAGCTCGAGCCCCGAGCTTTCCATGAGCCGGGTGCTCAACCAGACAGCGGTGGAGGTGACCGAGGCGGGCGTGCAGGCCAGCGCGGTCACGGCCGTGGTGTTCGCACCGCGGCCCTATCTGACCGAGCGGGTGGTCAGCAACCAGCCCGATCACCCCTTCCAGTTCTTCGTCCGCGACCGGCAGTCGAACGCCATCCTGGCCATGGGGCGGGGTGAGCGACCTCACGGTTGAATTGCGTTCGCCTGTCAGCCCACCTGGGGGTTATGCTGAAACGGAAGCCTGTTCAACCGGGCGTGCTCGATCTCGATCACCAGCGCCACCCGGCCCTCAGGACTGCGCCAGGGAAAAGGCTGGCCGGTGTACTTGATGGCGATGGCATCCATGATGACCAGGTCGGAATCGTTGCGATGCTCAACCACCCGACCGCGCATCTGGGCGACCTCGTAGGGGTTCTGCATATCCACCACCGAGAGGGCCACGCGCGGATCGCGGTAGGTATTCTGGCACTTGGGCGTGGCCTCGCCCGTGCCCACCAGCAGTCGGTCTCCCTCGCGACCGATCCAGACGGGATCGGACTTGGGGCCGCCGTCCGCTCGCAGCGTGCACAGGTGGGCGAAATTGGCCCGGTCAAGGAACTCCTTCAGCTCAGGGGTCAGTTGCATGGATGGTTGCTTCGCCCGAGCCCCCCCGCTCACCCTTCGGCGGAAGGTCGACCGGGCCCAGCAGGTAGAAGCTCGATGTGGTGCAGACCTTTTCGGCGCTGGCTTCCAGGGTGGCTCGCCTGCGGCTCAATCGACTCCAGCGCAGCGGCGACTGGTGGCTCAAAGAACGCCTGCCCGGGGCCAGCCTGGCCATCGCGGCCTGCAATGTCGTGTTGCGCTGGGGCCACTTCCCAATCCATCTGTTTGTGCAGCCCCTCCGCTGGCAACTGCACGAAATCGAATCTTACCGGCTATTGCACGGCCCCGATCAGTGCCGTATCGCGGGGGCTCGCGCTCTGGCCGTCCGTCATCTACCCGGCCAGACGCTGCGGAGCCTGCGACTGGACGCAAGGTTGGCCCGCCTGGCCGCCCGCGAGCTGCGCCGCTGCCACGATCTGGAGGGCTGGTCGCATGGCGATCCGCACCTGGGCAACCTGCTTTACGACGGGGAACGCTGTCGCCTCTTCGATTTCGATACCTGTCACGATTCGAAGCTCGAGCCCACTGAGCGCCATGCCGACGACCTGCTGGTTCTTCTGCTGGAGCTGTCGGCCTGTTCGATCGAGCTGGCAGCGTCCTGTCTGGCTGAATACGCGTGTCCTCGGGCTCAGGCCGTCCTGACTCGATGCCTTTTGACTCCGGGGGAATGGAAGCTGACCTTATGGCAGGTGCGTTGTGCCTTCGAGACTCGAGAAAAGCTCCGCGAATGCTTTCTGGCCGTGGAACGCCTCGTGAGGGGTTAACTCGGGTGAGCCAGCCTCTGGCCCCGAGAACCGATCTGAGCGCTCTGGTGGCGATGTTGAGAATGCGCTCCTCCTGGGGATGGGGCTGAAATAGCTCTGCAGGAAGTTTGTTTACACGCCGGCCACAGCCTTGAGGCTGGAGCCGCGCATTCTACGAGCAAGTTTCGACCAGGAGATGACCATGCTCAGCGTATCCAGCTTCACCCATCTCAGAGCCATTCGGCCCGCCGGCCTGAATGTGCCCGGCACCGGTGTGCACCCCAACATGCTCGAGAAGCTCGCCAGCCTGGAAGGCTCGCTGGTGACTGACGCGGCCGAGTTGGCCCGGCCGGATGCACGCGAAACCCTGGAAAAGCTTGGCTTCACCCGCGAGCAGACGACCGGGGCTCACGAGAGCTGGAAACTCGGGCTAGCCCACCCCCACGGAGCCGGCCAACGGGCCGTCTTTCGCCCCGATGGCTCATGCCAGCTGGTCACCTTCGCCGAGCAGTGGGTCCAGCTCACTCACGTCGACGCTCAGGGCCGCCGTCTCGGGAACGGCGTGGAAAGGATTCCCATGATGCGCTGAGCCAGTGGCCCAGATGCGCCTGCATAGCAGCGGTTTGCTTTAGCCTCGAGATTTCAAGCGAACTCCGCCCACCTGAACGAAATTGCTGCCCACCTCGATGTTAACGGGCCGGTCAGACAGCGCGGCGTCGTCCCTGAGCTGGTCGATCTTCAGATCACCGGGCGAGAAGGAGATGGCGCCATCCTCCAGAGCCAGATATACCTTGTCCTGGGCCTGGAACATGGGCAGACCGTGGCGCAGGTGGCCCAGAGGCTGGCTCTGGGCCAGCACGTCGCCCGTGCGCGGATCGGCCAGGAGCAACCGAACCTGGTGGCCATCCTGCTCGGAGCTGGCGGTGGCGTAAATCAGATCGTCGGTCAGAATGACCTGCTTGAAGATGGTCTTGTCAGGCAGCTTGAGCGTCCAGGCCTCGGACCCATCCCAGCCCAGCGCCGTCATACTCTCGTTGCGCCAGTCCCGTATGAGCAAACGGTCGTCCTGGGCGTGCAACTCGTCGGCCAGCCAGCCCTTCTTCCCCATCGCAAGGGTCTGGCCGGACTGCTGGTCGAGAATCTCCAGGCCGCCCGAGTGCAAGACCGCCACACGGCCCTGGCCGTCCGCCCGCACTTCCTTGACGTGGCGCACGTCGTTTCGCTGCCAGAGCTTGTCGTCGCCGGTCAGGTCGAGGGCTTTGAGCCCGTAGGAGTCGTCACAAAAAAGAGTCTTCCCGTCGGGCGCCACCTGCGGCGAGAAAGCCATGTGGCCAACCGAGCCCATGTGGGCCACGGCCGGACCCCGGCCCGTGCCCAGGTCGTAGAAAGCCAGGTTGTACTCGGCCCAGCTGCGACCTTGATCGCGCCCCTCGGCCTTGAAATCGGCGATCAACGTGTGCTCGGGGCCGAACTTGACGGTGCTGGTGTTGGCCACCGGGTCGGCGCTGTATTCAGCTTCGGGTGGCAAAGAGAGGGTCTGCACGCCTTTCCCCTCATCGGTGCGAACCACCTCGATCTGGTTTTTCTGGCGCACGGCCAGGAACCTGCCGTCCTCGGAGGCGGCCCAGCTGAACCGACCCGGCTCGGGGGGCTTGTAGTGCCAGCGCTCCTCTCCCGAATCGGGGTCACGGGCCACCAGCCCGTCGGTCGTCTTCGTGACCACCAGCGGCTCGCCGGCCAGCAGGCGGGTATCCGAGCCGGCCGGCACGTCGAGCGCGTGGCGGCCGTGGGGGATCTCCACTTCGGGGCCATCCACCACCGGGGCCCGGCTCCCAAAAAGCTGGCGAATGTCACCTTGAGTGACGGCGGTTTGCGGTCTGGCAGAGTTCAACATAGCCCCTCCTGGTTTCAAGTCAGACGCGGTATTCGCGGGCCTCGTCCATCACGAAGGTGCCTCGGGCGTCAGGCTTCATGTCGATGATGGTTCGTGTCTCGGGCGCTTTAGGCTGGGGAGGACGAGGAACATCGTAAATGGTGTGAGCCACGTGCGACCCGCTCTGCGGATCATAGGCCATGTCGATGAGCACATCGCTCTGAGGCGCCTGCTTCTCACGCTTCCAGCCGTCCGGCATGGGCTCGGCCTGCGCGAACGTCTTCGCGGAAGGCTCGGGCTGCGGTTTGGGCTGGGCATCGAACTTGCCCTCGACCACTTGCTGCAGGTTGACGGCCCCGATGAAGAGCCCGAAGTTGTCCAGCTTCTCCTGGCGCCTGGCTCCAGCCCAGAGTGACAGTCCCGCCACTCCGGCCCCCAGAGCCACCCCCGCCAGGCCCAGGCCGGTGGCCAGCCCGACGGCCGCCAGCACACCGCCTGCGACCATGCCCAGGGTGGTTCGCAGATTGGTCGTGGCGCGAGCATTCTGGATATCTTGCACCAGTTGATCGCCGGTCTCAGATTTGAACTCGTCCAGGCAACTTGCCGCGGCCCCGATGAGCGGGGATTGCGTGCCGCCGGTTTTATGAGAGCGCAGGGAAGACAAAAGCTCGCTGCGGTTGGGTAGCGGATAGGTGTTCACGTTCATGCCGTGAGCATAGCCAGCCTGGCTTAAAAAAGACTGGAAAGCTGCATGATGAGATCCTCGAGCAGGGGGCCGTCCTGCGGGGTGAGCGCGCTTCTAAGCCGGCGCGAGAGCTGACCTTTGAGGCTGCGGGGAGAGTGCCCCTCCAGCAGGCGGGCCATCCCGGCGAGCAGTTTGGCCCTGTCCTCGGGAGAGCTCTGCTCCTGAAGACGATCGACCAGTGCCAGCAGGTCCTCGGTGTAAGCCTTCTCGTGATTGCCGGCCAGAAAGGCTCCCAGCACCTGACCCATCTCGAACACAGCGGGTTGGGGCGGAAAGCGCCCGGCCCAAGCGCAGAAGATCCAGAAGGAGCGCTGGCTCTGTCGGGCCGCCTGGAAGGGAGGCTCGGGCTTCGTGGTCAACCGGTAGAGCTGCTCGGGCTGGCGCAGCCAGTCGAAGACCAGCCAGTCAGCCTGGGAGAAGCGCTTGAGGGCTCGCTGGCGCAGCTCGGCTACCCAGGGGTGGGGATTGCCCTGACGCAGGGCAACCACTTCTGATCGCTGGCGCCCTTGCGCGCGGTCGAGGGTGGCATCGAGCACAAAGCCGAGAAAGTAGTCCTGTACACGGGCCATCAGGATGGGTGTGCCGTCCGGGGTCAGGCTCCTGCTCGTCAGGCCCCGCGGAACTTGTCCTCAGGCAACAGGAACGAGGTGCCGTTGGTCATGTCGATGTAGACCCGGGCCACCGGCTCTCCGGTGACGCCATTGAGCTTGCCGCCCATGTACTCTTGCGGGGTGACCGCGTAGACGTCGCCGGCCACCATGTCCTCTCCGCCAACCCCGATACGGAGACTGGCCAGACCTTCCACTCCGGTCTTCTCAGCCAGTGCTTCCATGAAGTGGGCTAGAGCCGGCCCGTGCGGACCGAGCATGGTGGCGATCAGGCCCTTGTGGGCATCGGCCACGTTGCTCATGTGGATGCAGGCCAGCTTGCCCTGCTCGGGATGGGCCTCCTGAATCTCACCCCAGGTGCCGCCCCGCTCGGCCACTTCCTGCGCCCTGGCCTTCATCTCGGGAGACAGCTTGTTAAAGCCTTCGGCGTTGTGGCCGATGTTCAGGAAATCGAGGTGGCTGCGGGAAATTGGTCCGTAAAGCGTCTCGTCCACCGGGAGCTGGAAGGCTCCCGCCTGGAGCTCCTCGGTGGTGGGCTCGTAGAAATTCGTCTGCGGCGCCGAGTAGCTGGAGCCGATGAACTGTTTGAACTCAGGACGTATCTGCATCATGGCATCAGCTTACCCCACCGGGGAGAAAAAATCCTGAATTGGTCGACCGCTCCGGTCGCCGCTGTTGGCTACTTCGAGAGATGCCAGTCCTCGAAGACGGCCTCGGTGTAGCCGCTCACCTTATCGGCCCCGATCTCGAAGACGGTTCCCTGAATGACTCCTTTGCCCTTGGGCGAGACAACGGCGTCGAGAACTGTGATCCTTCCGCCACCGTTTCCGTTCGGACCGGCTTCCATGAAGTAGTAGCGCTCCTGCGAGCCGGCCTCGCCGCGGATGTGCAGCAGAGCGGCATCCGGGTCAGCCTGCGAGCCTTCATAGGCCCCCACCAGGCTCCTGGTGGGGCCAAACCCGACTCTCGAAGCGACCTCGGGGGAAAGGTCTAGAGCGTTGGGGGCTTTGTTGCGATCTCCGGCCTGCTGGTCCTGGGCGATGACATCGGTGAAATCGCGCAGCTTGATGGGCAGGCTGATCTGAATGTCGATATCGGAAAGCTCGACCCGCTCGGACCCCTGGCCGAGGGAGCCTTCGCTCTGAAAACGCGTGAAGCGCTCTTTCACCGAGTCGGGCACGGTCACTTTAGAGCTGAGGCCGGGGAAGTGGGAAGTCGAAATCATGGGACCCTCCATCTGTTTTTTGGGAGCCTACCCCGCTGTCCCCAAAAATGGCTGAAAGAGGTCTA
>CAYYHB010000064.1:0-22352 GCA_964471395.1 uncultured Burkholderiales bacterium
CCCAGCGCCACCACCTCGTCGGGGTTGACGTCGCGCGAAGGGTCCTTGCCGAAGGACTTCTTGACCAGATCGACCACCATCGGCATGCGGGTGGATCCGCCCACCAGCAGCACTCGGTCGATGTCGTCGGTCTTCAGCTTGGCGTCTTGCAGCGCCTGGCGGCAGGGGCCTGCGCAGCGCTCCAGGAGGTCGGCGGTCAGCTCCTCGAATTTGGCCCGCGACAGGGTCACATCCAGGTGCTTGGGTCCGGAGGCGTCAGCCGTCACGAAGGGCAGGTTGATGTTGGTCTGCATCACCTGGCTGAGCTCGATCTTGGCTTTCTCGGCCGAGTCTCGCAGGCGCTGCAGGGCCATCTTGTCCTGACGCAGGTCGATGCCGTGCTCCTTTTTGAACTGCTCGGCCACGTAGTCCACGATGCGCTGATCCCAGTCGTCGCCACCCAGGTGGGTGTCGCCGGCGGTGGACTTCACTTCGAAGACGCCATCGCCGATCTCGAGCACGGACACATCGAAGGTGCCGCCGCCGAGGTCGAAGACGATGACCGTCAGGGTTTCGTGCTGCTTGTCCAGACCGTAGGCCAGGGCTGCCGCAGTGGGCTCGTTGACGATGCGAAGCACCTCGAGGCCGGCGATGGTGCCGGCGTTCTTGGTGGCCTGGCGCTGGGCGTCGTTGAAGTAGGCGGGCACGGTGATGACCGCCTGCTTGATCTTCTCGCCCAGGTAAGTCTCGCCGTCCTGCTTCAGCTTCTGCAGGACCATCGCGCTGATCTCCTCAGGCGAGTACTGCTTGTCGTCGACCTTGACGCGATGGTTGGTGCCCATGTGGCGCTTGATCGACTTGATGGTGCGGTCCGGGTTGCTGACGGCCTGGCGCTTGGCCAGCTCGCCCACCAGCCGCTCGCCGCCCTTTGAGAACCCCACCACCGACGGAGTGGTGCGGCTCCCCTCGGCATTGGCGATGACGACGGGCTTGCCGCCCTCCATGATGGCCAGCACCGAGTTGGTGGTTCCCAGGTCGATGCCTACAACTTTGTTCATGAAAGTCTCCTTTGATGTTGCGCCCCTGAGGGCGGAATGCTTGAGGTTAGAATAGCAAGACCCCTGTTGCGGTAGAGCTTGAAGATCGTTAGACCTTGGTTAGAGCCCGGAGGAACGCGTCGACAGATGCCGATCTCGATTGGACCGTGTGGGGAAGCTCTTCCGGAGCAAACGGCGCGATTTTATCCTTCATCGCAGGGAGTCGCCCGGTGCGTGCGAACTTCCGCCCCTATGAAGCTCTACCGCGCCGCAAAGGGCCCCCAGGCCACCAGAGGGGCCCACTTCTGCGCTGACCCCGAGGTTGCACGCGTCTACCTCTCCAATGACAAGCAGTTGTTCGTTTACGAGCTAGCCACCGACCGCCGGCTCGACGCCCGCGGAGGTCTCAAGCCAGTGGCCCTGGCCCTGCAGACCATCCAGGGTCGCCCGGCCTGGCAGATCGAGGAAGAATGGTGGTCGCTCAGGCTCAAGAGCGCTTTCGACCTGCTGGAGACCCGGCCCGAGGTGTGCGAGCTGCTCTCGGGTGAGTTCGACTGGGTTTGCTACGATGAAGACTTTCCTCCAGGGGCCGAAGGATGGCTCTATCTGGGGGTGATTCCTCTGGTAGGGATGAGTCTTTCTTGAGCCTGTCGAACCGATTTGCCTGATGAGCTGGAACTCCGGCTTTCAACTGCGGGTCATCGGGGGCAGTGAGCGCGATCGAGTCATCCCCCTCCTTTCCAAGGAGATCATCCTCGGACGGGCGGCTAATTCTCGCGTGCCAAGCAAAGAGGGCCAGGTTTTCTTCACTGATCCCACCGTTTCGCGCACCCACTGCACCTTGCGCTGGGACCACCGACGTAAGTGCTATCTGCTGACCCATCTCTCCCGCACGAATTCCACCAAGGTGGACGACGAGCGGGTTACCCAGGCTCCGCTCACCATCGGCACCAAGATCCAAATGGGTCACGTGCTGCTGTTGCTCGAGGCGAGCTCGGGCAAGGCGCAGCCCGAGGCCGAGCCGGCCGAGGTGGTCAAGCAGGGGGGCTGGGAGATCCCCCTCGACCCGGTGCTCCCGAGCCAGGAGTCAGTCCCCGACTTCGAGCCCGTTCCTTCCTATGAATACGATCTCTTGCCCCCACCCATCGCTCCCCCGCCCGAGTTGCCCACCATGCCCGCGCCGCCGGAGCGCCCGCTGGAGCGGTTGGCCGAGCGCCCCTCTCAGTTGCCGGCCAACATTCCACCCATTCCCAAGGTCACTCCCCCCAAGCCCCCTCCCCCGAGGCGTCGTTCGGTATCGCTCAATGCACCTTCCGAGCCGGCTCCACTCGAGGGAGCCAGGCCGTCCAGGGCGGGCTGGCGCATGCTGGTTTTGGAGGGGCCCGATAAGGGTGCTGTGATGCCCCTCAATGCCGCCGAGATGCTTCTGGGGCGCTCGATGGGATTGGCCGACCCGCGCTTCGGCCACGCGGTGCTGATCGGTGACAGCTCGCTTCCTTACGAGCAGGCCCTGCTGCGCTGGGAGGAAGAGCAGGGCTCGTACGTCATCGAAGTCAACAGCCAGGGCCTTCCGGTCACCATCCACCGGGCCACCGGGCAAGACCTTAGTCTCGATCCGGGCGACACGATGATGCTCCAGATTGGCGACCGGGTCGCGGTGGGAAAGAGCGTGCTCGAGCTCGAGCAGGTCAAACGTCGCGGTTAAGGCGCCGCGCGTTGACATCTTCAAGAACTAGCGTGCTCGAGAAACGTGCCAGGGCGGCTTCCGGCCGCGCCCCTAAGCTCCCGCTTGGAGGGTCTCCAGCAAACCGTCTTCCAGCGCCACGGTGGGCGCGAAGCCGCTCTCTCGCAGCCGGGAAACGTCGGCCAGGGAGTGGCGGATGTCGCCCGGGCGCTCGGGCCCGTGCACGATGGGCGAGCTCGAGCCAAGCAGGGTCACGATTTTGCGAGCCAGCTCCAGGATGGGCAAGCTTTCGCCCCGGGCCACGTTGTAGACCCCGGCCATGTCCGGGCGGGTGGCAGCCAGCACGTTGGCGGTCACCACGTCGCGCACGTGGATGAAATCGCGGGTCTGTCCTCCGTCCCCAAAGATGGTGATGCTCTGGCCTGCCCGGGCCCGCTTGACGAAGATGGGCACGGCTGCGGCGTACTGCGAGGCGGGGTCTTGTCCGGGGCCGTAGACGTTGAAGTAGCGTAAGCTCACCGTGGGAACGCCCCACTCGGCGGCCGCCATGGCCAGGTAATACTCCCCATCCAGCTTTGTGATGGCATAGGGAGTCTTGGGAGCTGGTCGCATGGACTCTCGCTTGGGTAGCTCGGGCTCGTCGCCGTAGACTGCCGCCGAGCTGCTCAGCACCACCTTCTGTACCCCGTGACGGCGCGCCGCCCGCAGCACGTTTAAGGTGCCGTGAACATTGATGTCCACGCACTCGTGAGGCTTTTCCAGCGACTCGGGCACGCTCACCAGGGCGGCCAGGTGGAAGACAGACTGCACCCCGGCCATCAGGCGGTCGACCAGATCGAAGTCGGTCACGCTGCCCCGGGTCAGCAGGCTCTCCTCGATGTTGCAGCGCCCTGAGCGCAGCGAATCGAGCACCACCACCTCGTGACCCGCCTCGAGGTGGTGGCGGGCCAGGTGGCTTCCGATAAACCCGGCCCCGCCGGTGATCAGCACTTTCATCTTCCCCCGGTTCTTGATGAGGGGTGGGGACCCTCCGAGGCCACGACCGATCAGTAGAGCTTGCACCATCTCCGTCCAGGCAACCTTTCGGCAACACTCCCCCCTATCGGTCCTGCTACAGTGGCTTTCGTGGTCACCGGCGACGTGCGCATCCATTCTGGCTTCTCTTCCCAAGCTCTGGGCAACCGGCGCGACGTGCGGATCTACCTGCCGCCTGGCTACGAGGACAATCCCGACAAGCACTATCCCGTGCTATATGTGCACGACGGCCAGAACGTGTTCGACAGCCGCACCGCTGCCTTCGGTACCGAGTGGGGGCTCGATGAGACTGCCCAGCACCTGATTCAGAGCGGCAAATTGCCCGAGCTCATCATCGTGGCTGCAGACAACACCCCCGACCGGCTCTCGGAATACTCCCCCCTGCCCGACCCCAAGCACGGGGGCGGTCGGGCCGAGGCCTATGCCCGCTTCATGGTGGACGAGCTCAAGCCGTTCGTGGACCGGACTTACCGCACCCGCACCGAGGAAGAGCACACCGGGGTGATGGGCTCCTCGATGGGGGGGCTGGTCTCGCTCTATCTGGGCTTCCGTCACCCCGAGGTTTACGGGCTGGTGGGGGCTCTCTCGCCCTCGCTCTGGTGGGCCGACCGCGAGGTCTCACGCCAGCTCACCGAATCGCCCGGGCCCGAGCGCGTTTGGCTGGATGCCGGTGCCCTGGAGGGGCGTGACGCCGACGGCAACGGAGTGGTCGACCCCATCGACAATACCCGCGAGCTGGCCGGACGTCTTGTGGAGACGGGGTGGACCAGGGACAACTACCTTTTCTACCGCGAGGTGCAGGACGGCGCCCACAACGAGGCGAGCTGGGCTCGCCGGGCCGGCCAGGTGCTCCAGGCGCTTTACGGCCCCTTGCCCGAGTGAGCGTGCTGGAGCTGATCGGGCGCACCCCGATGGTGCGCCTGGAGCGCATCCATCCGCGCGTCTACGCCAAGTGCGAGCACCTCAATCCGGGCGGCAGCGTCAAAGACCGCCTGGCCCTGGCCATCGTGCAGGCGGCAGAGGAGCAAGGCTTGCTCACACAAGGCTCGACGCTGGTGGAGGCCACCGCCGGCAACACCGGCCTGGGACTGGCTCTTCTGGCAGCGGTGCGGGGCTATCGCCTGGTCTGCGTGCTGCCCGAGAAGATGTCCGAGGACAAGCGGGTTGCCCTGCGGGCAGCCGGGGCGCGCGTGGTGGTCACCCCGAACGCGCCCCTGGACAGCCCGGACAACTTCCGCAACGTGGCCGCTCGCCTGGCCCGGGAGAAGGGGTGGTTCTTGACCGATCAATTCGCTCATCCCGCCAACCCGCGTATCCACGAACAGACCACCGGACCCGAAGTTCTCGAGCAGGTTCCCGAGGTGGCCGCCTTCGTGGCCGGGGCCGGCACGGGGGGGACCCTGACCGGGGTGGGGCGTTTCTTCCGTCGCGCCCGTCCGAGCGTGCGTATGGTGCTGGCCGACCCGGTGGGCTCGGGGCTGGCGCACTGGCTCGAGACCGGTGTTCCTGGCCCGGACGGAGCCTACCAGCTGGAGGGGATCGGATCTGCCCAACCTCCCCCCAACCTCGACCGGGATTCTCTGGACGAGGTCGAAGTGGTCTTAGACCAGGAGAGCTTTGCCATGGCCCGTCGGCTGATCCGCGAGGAAGGCCTGCTGGTGGGCGGCTCCAGCGGTACGGCCGTGGCTGCCGCCTTGCGGGTGGCCGAGCGGGTGGACGGACCGGTGGTGGCCCTCCTGGCCGACTCGTGGGACCGCTACCTGAGCCGCTCCTGGCTCGTTGAGGGAGACTAGATGCGCAGACTTCTCATCCTGCTGCTACTGCTGCTGGCCCCGGTGCTGGCCCGTTCGATCGATCAGGACGTGGCCCGCCTGAGCAAGGAGCTCGAGCAGATTCGGGGCCTGAAGTTCACCAAACCGGTACCCAGCCAGGCCCTTCCCCAGGCCGAGGTGGCTCGCTACCTGCAGGGACTCTTCGACCAGGAGGCGGCCCGGCTGCCCTTTGCTGTACGCCAGGTGTTCATGCACCAGGTGGGGTTGCTCGCGCCTGGTGTGGACTATCGCAAGAGCCTGCGCGATCTTTACAGCCAGCAGGTTCAGGGCCTCTACGACCCCTACAAGAAACGTTTTCTGGTGGCCACCGGGGGGAGCCAGACGGCCGACCCGATGGCCGGAGTGCTGGCCTCTCAGGGCTTCAACATGCAGGACATGCTGACCATTCATGAGCTCGATCACGCTCTGCAGGATCAGCAGTTCAACCTGCTCAAGATCGATAGGGATACGGCTGCCAACTTCGACCAGTCCTTCGCCGCCCAGTGCCTGATCGAGGGCGACGCCACTCTGGTCATGATCGACTACGTGGCCGTCTCCATGGGGATCGACCCATCCATGATGGACGGTATGACCGACGATAGCATGCTTGCCGGCGCGCAGCCTGGCATGGGCAATGCTCCTCCCTTCATCCAGAAGCTGGTGGGCGATCCCTACTTCCGCGGCATGAGCTTCTGCAAAGCATTGCGCCGTGTCGGGGGCTGGAAGAAGGTCGATCAGGCCTACCGGCGCCTGCCCGCTTCCAGTGAGCAGATTCTCCATCCCGACCGTTACCTGAAGAACGATCGCCCGGCTACCTTGAATTTCAACCTGCCCGATCCGCCCGCGGGCTGGAAGTATCTTGGCTGCGACGTGGCTGGCGAGTTCTGCATTCGCAATGCGGGCGAGAACCTGGTCGGAGCCGAGCAGGCCGCCCGGGCAGCCGAGGGCTGGGGGGGCGACCTCTACTGCAGCTACCTCAAGGGCAATCAGGAAGGGCTGGTCTGGCTCACCATCTGGGACAGCGAGCAGGACGCCAAAGAGTTCGAGACCCTGGCCAAAAAACTTGTGGCCCGGGATGCCGTGAAGGGCCTGACCAACAGGGTGGAGCGGAAAAAGCGCAAAGTGCTGGTATTGCGCAACGCTCCCCCCGGGGTCGCTCCACGATTTTGAGCCGCCTGCTGGCCTGGCTGGTGGCAGTGGTGGGGGTGGCGGCCGCCTCGGCCGAGCCGCTGCCGGCCGCGGATACCTGGTGGCTGCTGGCCACGGGGCGCTATCTGGCCCAGACCGGTCAGGTGGTGGGTCCTGACCCGTTCTCTTTCACCGGCACAACCTGGCTCAACCACGAGTGGCTGTTCGCTCTGGCCGCCTACGAGGTCCACCGCCTGGCGGGCTGGGAGGGGCTCTACCTGGTCCGCACGCTGGTCCTCGTGCTGGCCTACGCCGTCATTCCTCTGGCTGTGGTTCGCAAGAGCGCCGAGGCAAGCTGGGGGGTATCCATGCTCTCCTGTCTCTACGCCTGGATCCCGCCGGCTCGCTTTTTCTATGACGTGCGCCCCTACCTGGCCACCTATCTGTTGACCGCCCTGGCCCTGGCTCTGGTGCGCGCCTACCTGGTCCGACCCGCTCGGTCCAGGCTGGCGGGGGTGGTGGTCCTGACAGTTCTCTGGGTCAACCTGCACGGAGCCTTCATCCTGGCCCCGGGCATCCTGCTGGTGGCAGGTCTGGGTTGCCTGCTGGAGAAGCGCCGGCGCCAGGCGACCGAGCTGGGATTGGCGACCTTGCTGGCTCTGGCTGCCGCCGTCGCTAACCCCTACGGGGTCGCCATCCTGGCCTTCCCCTTCAGCCTTTTCGGCGAATCAACCTATCGCCTGGGATTAAACGAGTGGGTGGCTCCCGCCCTGCTGGGCGAGCACGCCTGGTTCTGGCTGGTGGTCGTCCTGGGGCTGGGGGCGGTGGTGCTGCACTGGCGGGCAGGCGACCGGGCGCTGGCCCTGCTCACCGCCATCTTCCTGGTGGGAGGCGTGCTGGCCTGGCGTAACCTGCCCCTGGCGTGCCTGGCCGGGGTGCAACTGCACCAGGTGGTGCTGCGGGCCCCGGGCCGCTGGCGGTTGCTCCTGACTGGATTGGTCCTGGCTTGCGAGCTCTGGTGGGGCTGGCAACGCATCACGCTGCCACCGGCCCGCCTGGGGCTGTGGCACACGCACTTCCCCACCGATGCGGTCAGCTTTCTGCAGGCCAACCCCGAACTGCCCCGGCGGCTGGTCAACCCCTATGAGTGGGGAGGCTGGCTTGCCTGGCACCTGCCCGACTGGCGCATCTTCATTGACGGACGGGCCCACACCGTCTATCCCGAGGAGGTCTACCTGGAGGCGCTGGCCATCCAACTGGGAGGACCCTGGGAGAAGAAGGCCGGAGTCACCTGGCAGGAGATCCTGAACCTGTACAAAGTGGACCTGGTGCTGGCCACCCACTTGCAGGGCGATCTGCCCCGCCGAATGGAAGCCTCCAAAGAATGGGAGTTGGTCTACGACGACTCGATCGCCGCGGTGTTCCTGCGCCGGAACCGTCCCCACGGACCGCTGCGCTATCCCGAGACTCCAAGCCAGCTCATCCAGAAAGGGCTTTTTCTGCTGCAAATGGAGCAAATCGAGCCAGCCATTACGTGCTTTCGGCAGGCGGTGCGGGTCGATCCGCAGCGGACACGGGCCCGGTTGTATCTGGGCGTCACAATGCTGCAAGCCGGTCTGCAGGAGGGGGCAACCGAGCTCGAGCAAGCGCTGCGCCTCGACCCCGTGCTGCTGGAGGCGAACTACAATCTCGGTTTGTTCTACGCTTCCCAGGGCGATGATCAGCGCGCCCGATACCACTTTCAGGCCGAGCTGCGGCTCAACCCGGGCCACGCTGGGGCCCGCCAGAAGCTGCGTTGAGAGAGCATCGGCATCGAGGAGCGTGGCCAGGTGGTCGTGATCGGCGGGGTGCGGGTCAAAGTCTAGAGCTAGCGACCTTTTCGGTCAGTGGTACCGGTGCTATATTCTGGCTATGAGAGCCTTTTTCGTCCTGCTCACGCTGGCCCTTTGCTTGCCGGCCCTGGCCGGGCCCCAACCGGATTGGGAAGCGGTCAAGGCCAAGATCCTGCAGTCTCGCGACTATTGTTTCCGCTACCAGTACCGGGGCCCCTCGGGTCAATACCGTTTCGACTATTCCTATCGGGCCCCGGGCTTGATTCGGGCCGAGATCCTGCCGGGCAGCCAGCGCCACAGCGGAACGGTCGTTCTCTATGACTCTGCCCGCTCGACCGACTACGTGACCGTACGCACCGGCATGGTCCAGCTCCGACGCAGCACGCGGTCCAAGGACGTAGCTGACACCTCCCTGGTGACGCCGCTTCTGCATCAGATCCTGCGCAAGGCGGAGGCCTGCGGCGGGCCCAGCCTGAGCCGCCTCGGGGAGCTGCAGCTTTTTGACTTCAAAGGAGTCCAGCAGCACCAGTTGTGGGTGGACGACCAGAAGGACGTGCGTCGCTATCGAGTCAGCGAGGGCGGGAGGACGGTCGAGGAGCTCGAGTTCGAGTCCATCCAATGGAACACAGGGGTCGTCCCCGCGCTCTAAGGTGCGGAGCTCCAGCCGTTGATCTGATCCTGCATCGCCTCCAGGTCTTCGGTGGCGGGACGCTTGACGCTTTCCAGGCAGGTCATCCTGACCGCCTTCTCAAACCGCTGACGGGCTTCGGGGAAACGCCCCGAGCGCCAGAGAGCCCGTCCCGCCCAGCGCTCCATCTCTGCCAGAGCCGGGATGAGCATCACGTTCTGGCTCTGGTTGGCCAGACCGGCCAGACAGCCGTCCAGGCTGGCCAGCCCTTCCTCCGGGTGGCCCTCGGCCACCTGAACCACCCCCATCACCCCGTCGGCCAGTTGCCGCATGATCGGCTGAGTGATCTCCGAGCGGGCACGCTCGGCCAACTCCCGCGCTTCGCCCAGTCGCTCGGGACGAAACTCCGCCAACAGGCGGGCTAAGTCGAGCCGAAAGGCCGGGGCGTGCTGGGCCGGAAGCGGACAGCGGGTCACATGCTCCATCTCATGCAAGGCCTTGTCGATGTTGCGGGCCTTGCGGGCCAAAATGTATTGCACATAATGGCGCAACCATTCGGGGGTGCACCGGTCGGTCGCGAGTTGCTCGGCCTCGGACAACTGCTCGGCCTGCACCAGGGCTTCAGCGAGCAGGAATCGGTACTGCTCGCGGTCGAGCAAGAAACGCCAGAACCCGAGCCTGGCCGGGGCTTCCTCGGCCCGGTTCTCCAGGTAGCGAAGGCGGTAGGTCTGCTCGAGATGGCGCTGTAAGAACGAGGCCAGCCCGGCCAGCACCATCACCACGGCCAGCAGGTAGGCCCAGGTCGGCTGCCCCAGAAGCAGCACCGGCGAGCTCAACAGGGCCGCCAGGACGATGAGTCGGATTAGCATTCCCATCCTTGGGGTTTCTCAGCGACTCATCTGGACTCCTCGGAAGCGCAGGAAGGCCCATCCGGGCAGGAGCACGGCGCAACCGAGACCGGTAAAGAGGACCAGGTGCTCGAAGTCGAGCGGCACCAGATGGAAGAGCTCGCGCAGGGGGGCAAAGTAGATGGCCGCCAGGGTCATCCCCCAACTGACCAGGCAGGCCACCGGCACGGCCAGATCGCGCCAGAACCCGGTTACCAGAAAGCTCTGAGGCAGCTGGCGAAAGTTCAGAGCGTTGAAGAGCCTCGCTGTGACCACGGTGTAGAACCCGGCCGTCCGAGCATAATGGTAATCGTGGTCGTGGACGGTGAACCAGCCACCCTGATAAGTGGCATCCAGGACCATCAACAAGAGAGCGCAGACCGTGCCCCCCGTCAAGAACACGTAGGCCCACATCGAGCGGCTCAGAATGGGGGAGTCGGGCCGCCGCGGGGGGTCGAGCATCACGTCCTTCTGGGCTCGCGTGAGCGAGAAGGCCACCGCCGGAGCCCCGTCGGTGACCAGGTTCATCCACAGGATCTGGGCTGCGGTCAGGGGCAAGAGCAACTCCACCCCCACCCGAAGATTGAAAATCCCGGCCAGAATGGTGCCGATGAACATGGCCAACACCACGCCCACATTGCCCGAGAACAAGAAGGCGATAAACTTCTGCACGTTGGCAAAGACGCCGCGCCCCAGCCGAATGGCGGTTACAATGGTGGCAAAGTTGTCGTCGAGCAACACCAGGTCGCTGGCCTCCACCGCCACTGCCGTGCCGGCCTTGCCCATGGCCACCCCCACGTGGACCTTCTTCAGGGCCGGGGCGTCATTGACGCCGTCCCCGGTCATGGCCACCACCTCACCCCTGGCCAGCAATCGCTCCACCAGGCGCAACTTGGCGTGCGGACTGACGCGGGCGAAGACGTTGGCGTGGGCCAACCGCTCATCCACCTGGGCGTCGTCCAGGCCATCCACCTCCTGGCCAGTGTAGACGGCCTGATGCTCGGGGTCGAGCAGGCCCACTTGCTCGGCTATGGAGCGGGCGGTCTGGGGGTGGTCGCCCGTGAGCATGATGACCCGGATACCTGCCTGACGACACTCGGCCATGGCCTGGGGCACTTCCGCCCGGGGAGGGTCGCCCATGGCCACCAGGCCCAACAGGCGGAGGTTCGTTTCTTCTTGCTCCAGGTCTTCCACCGGCAACTCGCCGGGAATCTCGCGCACGGCCAGGGCCAGGGCCCGCAGTCCTCGCTCGGCGAAGCGCAGCTCGGCCTCCCGCAAAGCGGGGTCCGGTGCCTGGCTCAGTTGTTCCAGGGTGTCCAGGCTGCCCTTGCAAAAGAGCCAGCGGGACCCACGGAATCGGCGCAGGCTGGAAACACGGCGTCGATCCGAGGTGAAGGGAACTTCGCCCAGTTGCTCGTGCTCTTTCTGGCAGGCCTGCCAGTCGATTCCGGCTTTCTCGGCCAGCACCAGCAGGGCCGCGTCGGTGGGATCGCCCAGGGCCTGGCGGCGTCCGTCGGTCAGTTCCAGGCGAGCCGAGTTGGCCAGCACCCCGGCCGTCAGCAACAGCTCCAGCTCGGGGGTCAAGGAGCCTTCCATCTTTCCCTGGGCCTCGTACCCCTCACCGCTGACTGCCCGCTCCTGGCCTTCGCAGAACAGGCCGCTGACGGTCATCTGGTTATGGGTCAACGTTCCCGTCTTGTCGGTGACGATTACGGTGACCGAGCCCAGGGTCTCGACCGCCGCCATGCGCCGAACCACCGCTTTCTCCCTGGCCAGCCGGCGCGCTCCGATGGAAAGCGAGACGGTCAGAACCGCCGGTAAGCCTTCGGGTACCGCGGCAACGGCCAGGGCCACGGCGAAGAGCAGCACGTGAACCACCGTTTTGGTGTCATGGGCGCCCTCCACGATCAGAACGGTGCCGCCCACCACCGTGCTGATCGCCAGCACGGCCCAACCGATCTGCTTGCCTAACTTGTCCAGCCGGCGCTCCAGCGGGGTCTGCGAAGAGCTGGTCGTGCCCAGGCTGGTGGCGATTCCTCCCAGCTCGGTACGTGCTCCGGTGGCAACGACCAGACCGGTAGCCCGGCCGCTGGTGACCACGGTTCCGGCGAACGCCGAGCCCAACCGGTCGGCCACGGGCGTCTCGGCCGGCAGCGGTCCCACTCGCTTTCTCACAGGCTCAGATTCGCCCGTGAGCAGGCTCTCGTCAATCTGCAGCCTCTGGGCCTCCACCAGCAAGAGGTCGGCCGGCACCTTATCGCCTTCTTGCAGCACCACCAGATCGCCCACCACCAGCTCGGAGCGCTCCAGGCTCAGGGCCGAGCCGCCCCGCACCACCTGGGCTCGGGCCGAGGTAACCCGCTTGAGCTCTTGCAGGGTGCGCTCGGCTCGATACTCCTGAAAGAAGCCAAGAACGGCATTCAAAATCACGATGGCGGCTACCACCAGGGCATCGGAGGGAAGGCCGGTGGCGCCGTCGAGCCACCAGCTGAGCAGCGCGATGCCGGCCGCGGCGATCAGGATCAGCACCATCAGGTTGGCGAACTGGTTGAGCAGGATGCGCCAGGCCGAGATGGGCTCGGCCGCTTCCAACTCGTTGGGCCCGTCCTGCTCGAGCCGCTGGGCTGCCTCCTGGGGGGAGAGACCTGCCGTCAGGCCGGACTTCAGGCGCTCGGCGGCGGCCGAGGGGGTAAGCTCATGCATGGGGCACGCTTCAAGGGCAGAGCGCGGAGCCCTACCTCCCGACAAGCCAAAGTCAAGGCTTTTCGGCCGTGCATCGGGCTGATATAATGAGAGCTAGACCTGGAGGTGATCTCTTGCGCTTCTCCGAGAACCCTGCCCGAGCTTTGCTCGAGATGCGCGAGCAGCGCGTTCTTCGCTGCTGGCCACGTCTGGCCGCCCTGCATCTGGTTGCGGTCACGCCCGCCTGGGCTCTGACGCTCGTCCTGGTCCCCGTCATGGATCACCCCTGCATGGCCTACTACCTCGGCCTGGGCCTGATGGGGAGTCTGATCTGGTCGGCCCTGTGGGTCTCGTTTCACCTGCCGGCCCTGGCCATCTTGCGACAGGCCAGTGAAGCCCTTCGAGCGTCTGAGCTGAGCGATGCTCTGGCCCTGCACTCGCTGCGGCGCAGCCTGCAAGCGAGCGCCTTCTTGCTCCTTCCGCTGGCCCTTAGTTTGGGCTACGTCCCGGCCGCTTTCCGACCGGACTGTCTGGCGATCTGGCTCAAGACCATCCTGGTTTTGCTGGTGGCCGTGCCCCTGGTATCTTACTCGGCTCAGTGCGCCCAGGTCTGGACCTTCGGGCGCCGCCGGCAGCTTGCCTGCCTGGCCCTGCTGACGGTGCTTCTGCCGATGCTGGCGGGCCTATCCCTGCTGGCTCAGTTCGACCTTCCGGCCAGCAGTCTGGCGGTGCTCGCCATCCTGTTGACCGGGGCGTGGCTGATGCGCCTGTTGACCATCCTGGGCCTGCGCCGGGGGGCTGACCTCAGCCTCCGCTTGCACAATTGGTGGCACGATCTGGTCCGCTGCAATCGAAGCGGGGCTAGCGGCTGGCGGCGGCTCACGTCCAATCCGGTCGCTCTGCGTGAGTTCGACCGGGAAGCGGGGCGGATTCCTGGAGGGCCGTTAAGCCAGTTGATCTGGGTCTATGGCCCCTTCGTGATGTTTCAGGCGGTGTTGTTGTGGACTTGGCGCCCGGACGATCCTGACCAGGCCAGCGCTCTGTATCTTCTCTTGCTGGTCCTGGTGGCCACTATCACTGGCCTGCGCGCGGCGATTCGATGTCACCAGACCCTGAGCGAGGACTTACAGCCTTCCTCGCTGGCTGTGCTGCGCCAGACCGCACTGAGCCCGGCCCAGATGCTGGATGGCGCCGTCCTGGCCGCCGCCCTGCCGCGTACTGCCGAAGCGCTCCTGCTGACCCTGGGAACCGTGCCCGTGGCTCTCACGCTGCAGGTGAGCCCACTGTTGGTGGTGCCTCTGGCGGGCTTTGTCCTCCTGGTGCCTGTTTGCCTGGCTTATGCCGCTGCCGGGGCCGCTCTGGAAGGTCGCTTCGGTCAGCTGGCCATCATGGCCAGCATGGTCAACTGGGCTTCTCTGGTCGCTGTTTACACCGCTGCGGTCGTGGCCATGCGCAGCCTGGCCCTGGTGAGCGGCTCGATCAACCTGGCTCTCGACCTGGGGTGCCTGGTCTTCTGGTTGGCGGTCGTCTCGGTGCCCTTCGTGCTGGACACCCGCTGGCGGGCCCTGCGTCGCCTCCAGTCTTGAAGGAAGGTTAGAGCAGCCACGGCGGATAACCGTTCGGGGTGCTCCTGAGGATGCTGCTCTTTCTGGGCCTGCTGATCTTACCCGCGCTCGCGGACGAGCGTCCCCGCGTACAGCTTTTTTACATCGAGCCCGAGTTGGAGATGCGGCTTTCGGCCGTGCTGCAACGCGGGGGGCTCCCCCTTCCGCTGGTGCGGGTCGGGGTTGCGCGCATCCAGAATCGCGCCTATGCCCAGCTGCATTTTCAGGCCCTGAACACGCCCCGCGAGGTGGTTCAGCGTCAGGCCGCCACTCTCTGCCAGCGGGCCTTCGCTTTCTCTCCGGAGCTGGTGCAGGTGGACCTGGTGGGAGTCGACCGCCTCGAGTTCAAGAAGCCCTTTGGTCGTCCGGGGGTGCTCTTCTCGGCGGCAGTGCGCCGCGATCGGTTTCTGGCCCTGCCCCGAGCCTGGTCGCCAGGCCAGCTGGTCAACTCGGTGGGGGCGGTATACTACAGCCCTGAATGCACGATTGGAACCGGGCCGGGCGAACGACTCGAGAATGCGGTCTATCTCGCCTGGCAGCGGACCCGCCCCCGAGCGACCCCGGGCAGGAAAGCCCCCGCCAGCCCCAGAAAAACAGCACCGAGATGAGCTTTTGTGGCACCTGCGCGCGCTGTGAAGGGCGCCTCTTGCGTGAGAGAATGTACGATCTGCCGCGCAAAATCCAGGAATACTTCTGTCTCAATTGCGGCGAGCGCTTCTGGCTCCAGATCGAGCCCCCCGCCCGACCCACCGAGCCGTCTGCTAGCGAGGCGGCCACCGTTTCTTTGAACTGAGCTTCCCGCCAGGAACTGGCCTGCCGTTGCGTAAGCACCTCCTGTCGGTTATACTCGCCGAGATTCAGCGACGGTCGAACAATTTCGTGCAGTAAGGATAGAGAAACGATGTCACAGCAAGGAACCTTTCAAGTAAAGACCGGTCTGGCCCAGATGCTGAAGGGCGGGGTGATCATGGACGTCACCACCCCCGAGCAGGCTGTCATTGCCCAGGAAGCAGGAGCCGTGGCCGTGATGGCCCTCGAGCGCGTGCCCGCTGACATTCGGGCCGAGGGGGGGGTGGCCCGGATGGCCGACCCTGTGATCGTGCAGCAGATCATGGACGCGGTGACCATTCCGGTGATGGCCAAGGCGCGCATCGGTCACTTCGTAGAGGCCGAGATTCTTCAGTCGTTGGGCGTCGACTACATCGACGAGTCTGAAGTGCTCACCCCCGCTGACGAGGAGAACCACATCAACAAGCACAACTTCACTGTGCCGTTCGTTTGCGGCGCCCGCGATCTGGGCGAGGCCCTGCGTCGCATCGCCGAAGGCGCGGCCATGATTCGCACCAAGGGCGAGGCTGGCACCGGGAACGTTGTGGAGGCGGTGCGTCACACCCGCACCGTGATGGCCCAGATTCGCCAGGTCGCCTCCATGCGCGAAGAGGAGCTCTTTGCCTTTGCCAAAGAGCTCCGCGCCCCCCTGGACCTGGTGCTGAAAGTGCGCGAGTTGGGCCGCCTGCCGGTGGTCAATTTCGCTGCCGGGGGCATCGCCACCCCGGCTGACGCGGCCCTGATGCTGCGGCTCGGTTGTGACGGCCTCTTCGTGGGCTCGGGCATCTTCAAGTCGGATGATCCTGCCCGTCGGGCCAAGGCCATCGTGGACGCCGCCGCCCACCATCAAGACGCGGGCAAGCTCGCCGAGGTCTCACGCGGCATCGGTCAGGCCATGAAGGGCCTGGAGATTTCCAAGATCCCCCAGCAAGAGCTCTTGCAGGTGCGCGGTTGGTAACCATCGGCGTCCTGGCCCTGCAGGGGGCCGTGGAGGAGCACCTCACCGCCCTGGAACAGGCGGGCTGCCGGCCGCGTGAGGTGCGTCGCTGCGACGATCTTCAGGGTCTGGATGGGCTGGTTCTGCCGGGGGGGGAGTCCACCACCATCGGCAAGCTGCTCGACCGTTACGGCCTGATCGAGCCGATTCGCCAGCGCGCGGACCAGGGAATGGGCCTGTGGGGCACCTGCGCGGGCATGATCTTGCTGGCCCGCGAGGTGCGCAACGCCCTGCCCGGGCAGCCCTTGCTGGGTCTAATGGATACCGTGGTCGAGCGCAACGCGTACGGCCGGCAGGTGGATTCTTTCAGCACCGAGCTTTCGGTGGCGTGCCTCGGCTTCGAGCCGGTTCCAGCCGTCTTCATTCGGGCCCCGCGCATCGCCGAGTGCGGCCGCGAGGTGGAGGCTCTCGCCCGCTTTCAGGGCGAAGTGGTGGCGGCACGCCAGGGCCGGCTGCTGGCGACCAGCTTTCACCCCGAGTTGACCGGCGACCGCCGCTGGCATGCCTACTTTTCCCAACTTTGCGGCCAACCGATCGCGATCGCCTGCTGACTTGCCTCTCGTCACTCTGCTGAGCGATTTCGGCCACAAGGACCCCTACGTGGGCGTCATGAAAGGCGTCATCCTGGGCCTGTGCCCGGAGGCGCGCCTGGTGGATCTGACCCACGAGGTGGCCGCCCAGGACGTGGCCGAGGGCGCATTCCAGCTGGCTGCCTCCTGTCGCTGGTTTCCCGACCATGCGGTGCACCTGGCGGTGGTGGACCCGGGAGTGGGCGGCTCGCGCCGCCCCCTGGCGGCGCGCGGACGTCGTTTCAGCTATGTGGGCCCGGATAACGGACTTCTTTCGCTGGCCTGGGAGCAGGATGAGCCGGTGGCTGTCCACCAGATCGTGCACTTCACCCTGCAGACCCCCAGCCGCACCTTCCACGGGCGAGACGTGTTCGCCCCCGTGGCAGCCGCTCTGGCCCGGGGAGTAGAGTTAGCCGAGATCGGGCCGGCAGTGACAGACCCGGTGCGGCTCGTGCAGGAGACCGAGCCCCAGATCCTCCACATCGATGGTTTTGGAAACCTGGTGACCAGCGTGCGCCGTGAGCCAGGGCGCGAGCTTGAATCGGTGGCGGTGGGATGGCGCACCGCTCCAGTCATGGAGACCTTCAGCCAGGTGGGGCCAGGCGACCTGGTGGCCTATTGGGGCTCGCTGGGGTTTCTGGAGATCGCCATGAACGGCGGCAATGCGGCCGAGGACATGGGGGTCGAGCGGGGCACCCAGGTGCGACTGAACGACAGGAAATAGGACGACGGCGCCAAAGGGCGCCCGATGCGCTCGCGAGAAGAGATCCTCAGACAGTTCCCGGAACGTGATCTGGAGGGCGTCTGGGAAGTAAGCCCCGACGCCGACAGCCGTTGGCGGGCTGCCGTCCTGGAGGTGCTGCTCGACATCCGTGATATGCTGGCGGGTCAGATCCAGGCCCGCTCCAGGGAGTAACCATGCTGACCCATCCTTCGGCCCGAGAGCGGCCATACACTCGCAATCAGCAGGCCACGCCGTATTTTGACGCCCTTGAGGAGTATGTGAATACGGGCGTCTTGACCTTTCATGTCCCGGGTCACCAGCAGGGCAAAGGCTCACCCGAGCGTTTTCGGCGCTTCATCGCCGAAAACGGCCTTAAGGCCGACATCACGCAGGTGCTGGGCATGGACGACATCCATCGCCCCATCTCGGTCTGCAAAGAAGCCCAGGAGCTGGCCGCCGATGCTTACGGGGTGGACCACAGCTACTTCCTGGTGAACGGCTCCTCCTCCGGGAACCACATCATGATCCTGGCGGGCCTCCGTCCTGAGGACGTGGTGCTGGTGCCCCGCAATGCCCACCGGTCCACGGTGGGCGCCCTGATCCTTTCGGGCGCCCGTCCGGTATTCTACCTGCCCGAGTATGACCGCGAGATGGTGGTCGACCACGCTCCTACGGTGGAGACGGTGCGCAAGGTGCTCGATGAGAATCCCAAGGCCAAAGCCCTTTGCTTCACCAGTCCGACCTATTACGGGGCGGCCGCTGACGTGGAGGCGCTGGTCAAACTGGGCCACGAGCGCGGGGTGATCGTCATGGCTGACGAGGCCTGGGGAGCGCACCTGCACTTTCATCCCGACCTGCCCATGTCGGCCGTCGAGGCCGGGGCCGACCTGGTGATTCAGAGCACCCACAAGCTCTTGAGCAGCATGTCGCAGGCTTCCATGTTGCACCTGACCGGCAAGCGGGTCGATCAAGGGCGCCTGGAGTCGGTTCTCAAGCTATTCTTGTCCACCAGTCCCTCGTGTTTGTTCCTGGCCTCGCTCGACGTGGCTCGCCACCAGATGGTCACCGAAGGCCGCGAGTTGCTCGAGCGCACCATCCGCATCGCCAACAAGGCCCGCCGGGCCATCAATGAGATCCCCGGTCTACACTGCTACGGCGAGGAGCTCCTTGGCCGGCCCGGGGTGCACGCCTGGGACCCCACCAAGCTGGTCATCACCGCCCGCGAGCTGGGCTTTACCGGCTACGAGCTGGAGCGCTACATCCGCTACGAGCACGGCCTGCAGCTGGAGATGTCGGACCTGTTCAACACGGTAGCCATGGTCACCATCGGTCACCGCGAAGAGGACGTGGATCGTCTCGTCGAGGCCCTGCGCGGCCTGGCCGTCTATCCGCGCGAGTTCGACCTCAACGAGCGCATCCGCATGTTCGAGCAAAAGCGCGGTAAGCCGTTCGAGCTACCCGACTTCCCCCCCCAGGCCATGACCTTGCGCCAGGCCTTCGATGCCCCCTACGAGACGGTGACCCTGGAGGCTTCGGCCGGGTGCACCTGCGCCGAGATCATCACGCCTTACCCACCCGGCATCCCGGTGCTCTGCCCGGGGGAGATCATCACCCCCGAGACGGTGGACTACCTGAAGATGGAGCTGGCGGCGGGGGCCAACATCCAGGGGCAGTTCGATCCGACCATGAAGACGATTCGTGTGGTCTCGGGGCAGGGGCCGATTTTGCGGCGGCTCTGATCAAAGGCGCGCGAGGCACTTCCCCGCTCCCGTTAGAATCGGCTCGGCCACGCTCGCCGGAAAGCCCTCCGGGAGCGAGCGCTGGCATCGCTCCAGCGCCGAGGGCATGGCGCTGGCGAGTTGGTGGAGCAGGCTCTCCGGGTCGGGAATTCCGCAGTCCCGCGCGGTCTTCAGCCAGTGTCGGGCTTGAATCTGGAGCCATCTGTAGTGCCTGCTGCTTCCCCACACGGCCATGGCCATCTCGGCTTTCTGCTCGGCGAGCTTGTCCGGCCCTCGGCCCAGGATCGGGTAGGCAGAGAGCACATCGTAGCGAGGGGTGAGACGGAAACGCCCGCCGCTCTCGAGAAACAGGCTGAAGTTCTTGGCGTGGCCGTCGATGGCGCAGAGCAGCCAGTAGACGACCTGGGTGCGAAAGAAGTCTGGTCGGTCCACCTCGGGTTGCTGGGAAGCGAGCAACAGATCGAGGCAGCGCTTGATTCCAGGGCCTCCTTCGGTTTCATACTTTTGGGCTGGAGAGGTTTCGGTTGCCTGGCAGAAGTCTTCCTGGGGGAGCCGCATCAACCAGGTTTCATCGCGAGAGAGCCGGCGATCGAATCGCTCCACCACCAGAGCCTTCTGGCTACCGAACGCCAGCATCTCGCAGGCGGCCACCGGAATGCCCAGCTCACTGAGCAGGCGATGGCAGAGCCACTCGTTTTCGACCGAAGTGGTCAGGTCGAAAGCGCGATCGAGAGTCCCCATGGGGAGCTTGAAGATATGGGTGGTGGGCGTCGAGCCCAGGGGCTCCATCCAACAGCCCTGGTGCCTGAGGAACGCCAGCTTTTCCTGGGCCCCGGCCAGACTGATTCGCAATGTTCCTGAGAGCGCTTGACCTCTGGGGGAGCGTACGCTTCCCAGTCTCTCCTCGAGCTCGTGGTCAGTAAGCGGAGTTCCGCGTATGGTTTTCAGGTCGTCCGGTTGCATGGAGTCCGGCAACAACTGTACGGCGCCCACGCAGTCGCGCCCGACCTCGGCCAGAAGGTCGAACGCGTCGCTGGAGGCGGTGCCGTAGAGGGCTTGCAGGCGGCTGCGAAGCTCCCTGGTATCGGGCAAAAGGTTGTCAAAGAAGTTGTAGACCACCTCGCCCTGGTAGGCCTTCTCCCGCAGGGGCATCGAGAGGGAGATCGGCCGTGAGCCAGGCGAGACGAGCCAGGCCGGGTCATACTGGAAGACACTCTGGCGCTGCCGCACCGACCAGTTCCCCACCAGGATACCGTTCATCCAGACATTCAGGCTACGGTGGGGTCGAGCCACCTACCACTCCGAGGGCTCTGGCTCAGTTCGGTCGCGCAGGACCAGCTCGAGACCCAGTCCGGACAGGAGGCGAAAGAGCCTCTCGGTGGTCATTCTTCCAGGATTGCTCTCAGCCCGCGCGATGGCGCTCTGGATGAGCCCCACTCGGGCACCGAGCTCCTGCTGGGTCAATCCTCGATGCTTGCGCCGATCCTGGAGGATGGGTCCTAACTGGGCGGGGGTAGCGATATAATACTGCACGATTATGCTAATTCCGCATAATGCCTAAATATCCTTCTCGTGCATAAAACAAGATTATGCACAAAGTGGATAAGAATGGATTATGCACGAGGTGCATCGGTCGGGTGGGCTCAGGATCGCGTGCGCACTTTGAGCCGGGTGCTGCCGATGCGCACGGCTTCGGTGCCCAGCCCCACCGCATTGCCGCGAGCCGCTTGCTTGATCCCCAGTTGCAGGGTTTGCAGGCCCCTGACCGGCTCGTCTGGATGGGCCTGCAGGCCCTCGACAAAGGCGTCCCAGGCCTGGAAGCGGTCAGGACTGCTTGCCAGCAGCTCCTTCAGCGCCTCGGCTCCCTGAGGCCACAGCTCCTCGGGCAGGCTCAGCTGCACCAGGGCTTTGCTGGCTGCCAGGGCGTAGCTTGCCTCGGGGCGGCCCAGGTCGTAGCGGCTGGCCTCGCTCTGGAGGATGGCCGGGGGCAACAGCTCCTCGAACTTGCCCAGGTCGCCGCTGCGCTCGCCCGGTAAGCCCCGACTGAGCTTCAGGTTCTCGGCGATCAGTTGCAGGCGCTCGGCGTGGGGCCGGTCGCTCATCTGGTTGACGTTCCGGTTGAGCAGGCCCTCGCGCATGCGGTCGAGCACCTCGGCGAGCTTCGGATCCTCGGGGGGCTTGCCCTCGAGCAGCGGGCGGGCGGCTGTCTGGAAGCGCTGGCTGAGCTCCGGGCTGGTCAGAAGTCCGAAGAAGCCGGCCAGCGCCACCACTGCCGCCCCTGTTCCCGGCCCGTCCGGGTAGCACAGCATCTGGCCAAGCAGCTTCTCTGGCGTATCGCTCTGCACCAGCCACTGCACCTTCTCGCGCTCGAAATGGAGCGGATACTCCCCGCTTCCCCGAAAGACCAGCTCAGCTGCCTCGGGGAAGAAGTCGGCGGGCATGGAGCCGGGCACCCGACTCTGCACCTCGATCAGGCAGTCCAGCCCCAGCCCCGCCTCCTCGTGCCCGGAGTCATAGTCGCGCGCGTTCTGTACCGCGGCCAGAGTGTGCCCGGCCAGCTCGCGGGCCTGGGCGGCGGTCGGCTCCCAGCCCTGACGCAAAGCGGTGCGCAGGAACTCCCACCCGCCCTCGACATGGCCGCGCCGCATGGTCTGGAGTACCTCGGTTGCGGCCAGGGCGCGATCGGCCGGGAGGGCGGGCAGCTCGAGCAGCGCCTCCCCTTCGACGATTCCGGTGGCCTGGTGGCGCAGGAAGCTCAGTCTCTGGCGGGCCCGCACCGCCAGGCCCGGGTCGTCAGGGCTTGAAGCCAGCTTTTCCAGAGACTTGAGGTCGGTCTGGGCCAGAAGATCAACGCGGGCAGGCTGAAGCAGCGGCTGAATGAGCAGCGAGCCCGGCTTCCAGGGCAGGAAGCTATCCTGAGGAAGCTCCGTTTCGTCAGGCTTGAGAGCCTGCCAGGGGAGGAGCGGACTGGCGGCAGAGGTGGGACGGATCTCCACGCTGGTTATGTTCGCCCTCCAGGCCGGAAAGGACCTGCGCACAGGGCGCGGAACTCATTTCTTCCAGGAACGGAGGAATTCGACTGAGCAAGGCATCCATCCCCAGTAACATCCAGATCACCGACGACCTGGCCAAGCTGTTGGCCATCCTGCCCCCCCAGGTGCGGCAGGCCCTCAACCGGATGGAAGACG
>CAYYHB010000065.1:0-22105 GCA_964471395.1 uncultured Burkholderiales bacterium
TCAATGCCCGCAGCGACAGCGTGGCCTCCAAGCCGGCTTTTCGCAAGTCGTTTGAAGGCAAGCGCTGCCTGATTCTGGCCGACGGCTTCTACGAGTGGAGGACGACCGCTGCCCGGCGCAAGCAGCCCTATTACATCTCCCTGAAAGACCGTCGCCCCTTCGCCTTCGCCGGTTTGTGGGCCAGTTGGCGCCCAGCCGAGGGCGAGAGCGTGCACAGTTGCAGCGTGATCACGACGGACGCGAATGCTCTGGTCGGCCGTCTGCACGACCGGATGCCGGTGATCTTGCCCCGCGAGGCCCGGGCCCTCTGGCTCGACCACGCGACCAGCCCCGAGGTTCTCCGGGATCTGCTTCGACCTTATCCGGCCGAAGAGATGGAGAGCTTTGCCGTGTCCCCCGTGGTCAACTCTCCGGCCCACGAGGGGCCGGATTGTCTGACCCCGGTCCAGGAGCAGGCCGAGTTGTTCTGAGCTTCGTCGCCTTGAACGAGGGGCGGTGGGAACCATGTGGCAATAGCGGGT
Organism: uncultured Burkholderiales bacterium; assembly: GCA_964471395.1. Lineage (GTDB taxonomy): Bacteria > Vulcanimicrobiota > Xenobia > Xenobiales > QWHO01 > QWHO01. Next base: position 522 of record CAYYHB010000065.1, read on the forward strand.
CACATCGCACGAGAGATTCTTCGAATGAGGTGCCAGGAGTGGCAAATGGATGAGATGCTGGGGGAGTTACGCCAGGAAGGGCGCCTGGACAGTCGGGGCGCCTTCACGGTGGACCTCGAGCAGGCCATGCGCAAGCTACGCGAGCGCCAGTTCGACCTGCCCGGCCTCTACCTGCTGAAAACGATCCAGGCGGCGGTGGCCCTGCAGGCTCTGGATATCGACATCCGCATCGGCGCCGCAGAGGTGCGCTGCAGCGCCACCCTCCCGGCCCGAGGCGACCTGCCCGAGGACGTGCCCCGCGTGCTCGAAGGGCCCTTTCAGGACTTCGGCTCGCCCGCCCTGCGTCACCTGGCCTGGGCCTGGACAGCGCTCTCCGCCCTCGAGCCGGAGTGGGCCACGCTCTCGGTGGCCAACTGCACCCTGCGCCTGGAGCGAGGGGAGACTTCCTGGAGCGCGATCCAGGCCAGCAACCAGCTCTGTCTGCAGCTGCGGCGTCCGGCCGCCAGTTGGTGGCGAAGGCTGCTGCCGGCCCTGACCGGCCGCACCGGCGAGCACGCCATGGTGAGCCGGCTGGCGGCCTTCTGCCCGGTGCCGGTGCGGCTCGACGGCCGGCAGGTAGACGCCAGCGAGCCCCGACTCGACGATTGGGACCGACGCCCCCTGGGCATTCTTACAACGGCATTTTACCAACCCGTCCGCAAGGACCATCCGCTGGGTCACCGGCTGGTCTTCCGTCCTGGGGGACGGGTTTCGGGCCGCCCCCCCCTGCATCAGAAGGCCGGGGGCGTCAGCGTGAACGAACGGGAGATCCTGCCCAGCGCAAGTTTCCCCAGCCGCCCTCTCGTCTACGACTGGAAAGTGCCCGATACCGAGCCCGTGCTGCTCCGAGGAGCCTTCCGCCCCGAGCACAGCCAGCTCGACCAGTGTTATCTGCTGGCCTGCAAGCTGGCCCACCAGGATGAATACGGCCACGTCTATGCGGACCACCAGGTGTTCCTGGCCGTGCCTGACGCGGCCATCCGGCCCCACCTTGGCGTCGGCAACCGCAAGCTCCAGAGGCTCCCTTTGCTTCCACAGGCTTACTTCCAGATGGCCTTGGAGCAAGCCGTGCCCCTTTGCTGGGCTCATCTCTGGCTTCCTGCCGATCAAGGCGACCGGCCGGGGCGAGTTTACCCCTGCCTGCACGGCGTTCTGCTCGACCCGGTGGAAGGCGACCTCGGCTACCCGGGCGCCCTGGCCGTGGTCTCGGCCGACGACCTCGAGACCGATCTCTCCCAGAGGGCGGTGGTGCGGGACGCGGCCTGGGAAAGGCTCTGGAGCGACCTGCGCGAGGAAGTGCACGAGTTCAGAGCCTGGCTGGCCCGGTCCGAGGGAGTGCGCCTGCTGTCCCATCTGGATTATCTGGTGTTGAGCTACATCCAGCGCAGGCTGGCCGCCTCCCCGTGACGAAAGCGGGTCGATGCTCAAGCGTCTTCTTCTGGTGCTCATGCTTCAGGTCGCGGTGCTGGCCCAGACCGGCCAGCCCCGCAGCGACCGGGTCGTCGGCTACTGGGTCTCGTCCAGCGGCAAGGAGGTCAACCTGGTCTACTCGGGCCAGCCGGAGACCTTCCTGGTCCGGGTCTACAACCAGAGCGGCCCGCCCACCGAGTACACCGCCCACTGGACCTCCGACATCGACTTCTACTACGACGCCAAAGAGGAGCGGGTGCTGGGCGTCTACCGCGCCGACTCGGACAGCGTGAAGATCTGCAATCAGAAGCGCTCCTGGTCGGCGGTCTGGAAGCGCCGCTAGAACCGCGCAATGCTCAACCAGTTGCGCCAGACAGTCATGCCAGTCAAACTGGCCCTGGCACGCCCCATCGCCGCCACCGGCATCCCCCCCAACCTGCTCACGCTGCTGGCCGTTCCGCTCTCGCTGGGCGCGGCCGGGCTGATCCTCCAGGGCCAGCCCGGCTGGGCTTTCGCCCTGGCACTGCCCTCGGTGCTGGTCGACTTCGTGGACGGCCCGGTAGCCACCTTACAGGGCCGGGCCACGCCTTACGGCAACCTGCTCGAGTCGGTGGTGGACCGGGTGGTGGAAGCCGCCCTGCTGGCCGGCCTGGCCAGCGTCTTCCCGCTGGCTGCCGCCTCGGCCCTGGGTTGCTCGACCGTGGTCAGCTACGTGAAGGCCCGCGCCGGCCTGGTGATCGTCTCGGACAACCGCGAGTGGCCCGGCTGGGGCGACCGCTCCGATCGGGTCGTGCTGGTGCTGCTCTCGCTCTTGCTCCTGGCCCTGGGCTGGCGCGAGAGTGCCGAGCTGGTCCTGTGGCTGGTGGCCAGCCTTTCGGCGGTGGGGGCGGTGCAACGGTTGGCCTACGCCCACAAGCTCATCGAGACGGGAGAGCTGCTGCCCTACCTGCGCCAGGACGCTCAGGCCCAGGACAGGTAACCCGCCCGCGCGCCGGCCGCCCCGCTCACCACCAGCGCGCCCGTGAAGTCGCGCCGCTCGTTGGCCACGGGGTCTCCCAGGTCAGGGGCTGAGCTCTCCAGCTTCTCGATGCTCTGCTCCACCAGCTCGTGGGTGGATCGGGCCCCTTTCAAGGAAGCCGCCAGGGCCAACCCGCCCCCGACCAGGGCCACGGGCGCTCCCAGCGTGGCAGCGCCCACGATGGCCACCACGGCCACCGAGCCCGCTCCCACCAGCAGGGGCGAGGACAGTTGCTCCTGGTCCAGGGCGATGGCCAACCCGTCCGCAACCGCTCCCGGGAAGAGCAAGACAGCCGTGGCGCCGCCCGCCAGGCGGGCCCACCAGCTCTGGGGATCGTCCCCCTCCTGCAAGATGACCGGCACCATCCGGGTGCCTTCCCAAAGACCCGCCGCGTCGCCACGCCCCTCGGTGCAGGCGGTGGAGAGGCCCTCTTCCACGGCCGTCTTCACGCCCTGACCCGCGCCCTTCACGGCCCGCTCGACCAGGTTGCCTTCTGGCTTGTGGGCCGCCAGCTCGCGAGCCACTCTGGCGTGATCCCCGGCGGGCGCCAGCAGCTGCTTGCCGATTTTGAGCGCCGAGCCGGCCACCGGCTGAACGCGAGATGTCCTTTTGCCCCGACCACGGGTCAGAGCGGCCAGAACCGCCAGCTGAACACCCGTGGCCACCTCGAGCACCCGGGCCAGCTCTTTCTCCTTCAGCCCGCCGCTGGCCCCATTGACGGCTCCCGCGACCAGGCCAGGAAGGACGGCGGTTGGGACCTTGCCAGCCGCCTGCACCGTCTGGCACACCCTCTCCAGGGCCACCCGGGCCAGCGGCTCGGCGTCTCCCTGTGGATCGGCAGCGGCGCCAGCCCTCTGGGGGCGGGCCGCAAGCGGCAAGGACCAGGAGACGGGAAGAACCATCGCATGCAGACTACCGGGCAGGCCTGAAAGGAAGTTGATGGCGAACCTGCGCCTCAGGGCAGCAGGAGCTTCTCGAGCTCGAGCAGCGCCTGGTAGACCCGCCGGAAGGGGGGAACGTCGTCGTTGGACCACACCCCCCGCCCACGCTCCTCCCCGCCCGCATTCACCAGCTTGATCTGGGGGCAGGCTTCGTCGGGCAGGATCGACCTCCGGGGCGGATTCACGAAGCCCAGCAGATCGTTTTGCACCACCAGCTCGAACAGGGCCCGAGCGTCCACCTTGCCCTGACCGTGGCGCCCGGCAGGTATCGTCTCCACCTCGGCCCGGCCATCTCCGTGCACGATCAGGCGGCGGCCGCCATTGAGGCCGTGCACGTCGTCGAGCTCGAGCCGGGCCCGCTCGAAACCGTCCAGAAAGAAGCCAGCCGTGGTGTTCTGGCTCTCCACTTCGGCCACAGCGCGGCCGGGAGCCACTCCCTGGACGACGCGAATGAAGCCGGGCATGTACTTCTTCATCATGGCGTGATTGGTGGCCAGCAGGGGGCCGAGCAGGCCGTCGGTCATCGGCCCCTCGTCCAGGGCCACGTAGGTCTTGTAGCGCACCTCGCCGTCGGAGTAGTCGAGCTCGAAGTTGCCCACCGCCATACCGTAGTTGGCCCGGGTGATGAACTCGGCCACGGCCGGGCGATGCTCCTGAGCGATGCTGGCGGGCAAGACTCCGTAGCAGAGCAGCTCGCGAGCGTTGCGCTCGGTGACAAAGCAGGCCCAGTCGACCACTCCCGAGCAGGTGAACCGCAGGGTGGGCTTCTCGGGGTGGGCCTGAACCTCCACGCCCTTGGACTGCAGGTGGTCACGCACAAACTCGAGCAGGTATCCCATAGCCCGGCGCAATTCGAGCCCGACGGTCGGTCCGCCCTGCTCAGCGCTCGCGCGAGCGGATGAACACGCCACCCACCCGCAGTCCCCCGTTCTCCACCTGCACCGCGGCCGAAGGTCCGCCGGCGCTGAGGCGGCCGGCCTCCTCGCGGATCAAGCGGGCTTGCTCGCGATGCTCGTATAGCAGCGGGCTCCAGCGCTCGACCAGGTCCTCCACTCCGACCTTCTCGAAACGCGCCCCCAGATCGCGGCCCAGGCTGTGACCGACCGAGCGCAGCACGACGGTGGAGAGGAATCCCCCGCCGGCGGTGCCGACCAGGGCCAGGCCCAACCCGACCGTCGGGTCTGTCAGCATGGCGCCGGCCAGCGCGCCGGTGAGAGCCAGACCAAGCCCCAGGCCGATGCGCCCACCGTTGACCGCCCAGCGCTGAGCCCGCTGGCAACCCGCCTGCATGGCTTCCAGAGTCTCTCCCCGGGCCTGGCCGGCCAGGCTCCGGTCGAGCTCGAGCGAGGCCAGCGCGGCGGCCTTCTCGGGGCCTTCCGGCAGAGCGGCCACCTGACCGCGGATCTCGTCGAGCAGGCGGGTCAGCTCATTGTCTCGCCCCGCAGGCGTGGCCGCCGGCAGGCTGGGGGAGACGGGCTCTTTCCAACGCTCGAGCACCGCTCCCACACCGGGGATCTGAACATGGCGGGAGGTCCAGCTCTGGGCGCCGTCGTGAGCCAGGCGAGAGAGCACCACGCCGGGCAGAAGTCCGGCCGAGAGACCACCCAGGATGCCCAGGAGACCGGCGCCCTGGACCGCCAGCTGCCAGGCCACCACCCCGCCCATCGCAAGGCCCGCCACCAGGCCCGTGCTGGCGGCGGCGCGCTCGATGAAAACGGCCCGCCCGGCCAGATGCTCCATCTCCTCCACGCTCTCGCCCCGGGCCGAGCCGAGGATCAGCTCATCTTGAGCCAGCCTCCGCATGGCCGCCGTCTTGGCGGGTGAGGCCTCCATCCGGGAGAGATTCTGGCGCGACTGCTCCACGCGCGCCTGCAGGACCTGGACATGCATACCTGGAGCTTACATCGACCCTCCCAAAGGTCTCTGAAAGCTGCAGGAGCGGTCGAGAGGGGCTGGTGCTTCGTCTTTGAACCGCGGAGGGCGCGAGGAGATTGTGCCAGTGGATTGACTCAAAGGTAGGGACGGACTTACCGGACGATGAACTGGCGACGACAGGAGTGCTGAACTTCTCGCATCGCCAGGGCCACCGACACTTTGGAAGGGTCCATGCGACGAATTTAGAGCTTGCCCAGATTGGCGTCCCGCAACCCCACCAGCACCGAGTCGCCCGCCGGCGTCACGCGCAGCTCGCCGTAACGGGCGGCGGCAAAGTGCTCGGCCTGGCCCTCCTGGAAGAAGTAGCTCTCGGCTCCCAGGCGCGGCTGCCCCTCCGGCGAGCTGCGATAGCGCAGCAGCATCTCGCCCGAAGCCAGCGAGCCGCCCTCGTAAGGGCGCACGAACTGAGCCACCCCCCGGGCGTCGAGCTGGATTACCATGCGACCCGAGCCGCTGACCTGGCTGGCCAGGGCATAGCGAAGGACCATGTAGTCCCCCTGCATCAGCGAGCGAGGGTCCACCGGGGCCAGCTCGAGCAGCACCGGAGTGCCCCGCGCCAGCAGCATCTCCTTTTGTATGATCAGCAGGCTGGGAGCTCCCAGGGCCAGCACCAGGCCAAGCCAGAGCAACCATCGTCGGGTCATCGCAGCAGCCTCCAGCGCACCAGCAGCAAAACTGCCCCGCTGAGCGCCATCAGGCCCGATTTGGCCAGCAACGTCAGGCCCAGGTCGTAGTAGTAAAGGCCTCCACAGGTGATCAGGAAGATCCAGGCCAGACCCTGGAGCAGCAGGCTGCGCCGATAAAAGCCGAGGATCAGAGCCCCCAGAGCGGCCGAGACTCCGGGTGCGGTCAGGGTGGAGAACCCCAGCACGGCCACGCCCAGAGGGGGCCAGAGCCGGCCCGACAGCCGCCAGGCCAGGCCCGCCACGGCCAGGGTCAGGAGGCAAGCCGTGACCATTCCGGGCTTCAGGATCAAGATCAGGGCAAAGCAGCCGATCACCGAGGCGAACGACAGGGGAGGCGAGGCCGCGCCCAGGGGAAGCCGGGGCGCTTGCAGCCAGAGCCATCCGGCCGCCAGGGCCAGCGGCAACACGACCATCCCGGGGGTGAGCCACCCATACTCAAAGCAGAGGTAGGCCAGGATAGCGCACATGGCAAGACAGGTGAGGAACCGTCCCGTGCGGTCGGGATACACCCCGATCAGGAGCGCCATGAAGGCCAGCGTGAAAGGAGCCCAGAGCTCGTCCAGCCACGCCCCCAGGCCGACCGCCACCAGGATCTGGCTGGTCAGCATGCCCGCCAGGGCCAGTTGATTGAAGAAATCGTTGCCTCCCTCGCGGATGGATCTGCGCAGGGCCGTAGCCCCCAGCCCCAGCATGAGCCCCATCATCAGCATCGAGAGCTCCGAGCTCAGCAGCTGGGCCAGAAAGAGGCACACCACGGCGAACAGCGAGGCCAGCCAGGCTCCCAGTCCCAACAGCAGGCGGACGAACCACGGGGGTCGGTCGTGCTCGTCCAGGGCTTCGAGGTGGGGCAGGGCCTCGGGCTCGACCAGGCCCTGGCGGCACAACTCCTGCAGTAGCTGGGCCCAGTTCATCGGCGGGCCTCGAAGCGCAGCCAGGAGGCAGCCAGAGCCAGCTGGGCCAGCAGGATGACGGCCAGCAGCAGCCAGAAGGCCGGACTGTCGGCCATCTCCCCGAAGGCCTTGATGAAGGCGGTGGTCAGCAGGGTGATGGTCGAGCCGGCCACCAGGGCCAGGAAATATAGCTTCTGGCGGGGACGATACCAGGCCACTACCAGGGGCAGGGCCACCAGGGCCGCCAGAGGGGCCTCGCCTTCGATCAACTGGCAGACCGAGGCCCAGGTCAGGCACCCTGTGGCCAGGGTTGCCAGGGCGGCCACCAGCCACCCCGGGCGGACTCGCTCGCCCACCAACCAGAAGAGCGCATTGAAGGCCGCCAGAATCTGGGTGAAGGCCACGTCCTCCGGACTCATCCCGAGCTCCTGGCCGAGATAGAGCCCCAGCGAGAGATTGCACAGCAGCGCCCAGCCCAGCCAGAGCGGCTCGAGACCTGCCGCTGCCACCCAGGGCAGGGCCAGCAGGGCCCAGGTGGCAAAGAGCAGGTAGGAATCAGCCCCGGTCTGATAAGCCTGCCCGTAGACCGCGAGCAGGGCGCCGATCAGGGCGCTGGCGGCGGCCAGGCTGACCCGTCCCGCCAGGCTCTCGCGGCGACCGGCCAGGAAGAGTACGGCGATCAGGCCCTCCAGCAGCCCGAGCTTGCTCAGCCGGTTCAGATCGCGCCAGTTGTAAGCGAAGAAGAAGAAGACGCCAGCCAGCAGCAGCAGAGCGCCCAGTCCGGCCAGGGCCCGGTCCAGGAAGCTGCGCCATTCTTCGGCGGAGGGGGGGGCATAGATCAGCTCCAGACCCCGCTCCACGGCCCCCGGTGAGACTCCCGGTTGGGCTCGCAGGGCGGCCACTCGCTCGGGATCCATGGGGCAATCATGACCGGTTGCGGGTCCCGCGTAAAGGGGCATCTGACCCCATGCAACTGAGGGGCGCGTCGTGACGCCCAAGCCACGGGACAGCCCCGTGCGGGAGCAGAGCGACCTTCGACTCGCACCGCGCCGGACAGCCCCGTGCGGGAGCAAAGCGCCCGCATGAGGCCGGTTCGACTCGCAGCGCGCCGGACAGCCCCGTGCGGGAGCAAGGCGCCCGCCTGAGGGCGCGCTCGACCCGCAGCGCGCCGGACAGCCCCGTGCGGGAGCAAAGCGCCCGCATGTGGCCGCGCTCGACCCGCACCGCGAGAGGCCGGGCGGAGAGCTCCTCGAATCTCCCTCCATGCGGACCGTGTGGGTATGGCTGCTGACCCTGGCGCTGGCCGTGGCCGAGCCCACTCTGCCTGTCTCACTCGACCCGGCCGGACCCTACCTGATCCTGGCCAGCGCCCGGGCCGAGAAGGCTCATCCGGAAGCCCTGGCGCAGGCTCTCAAGCTCCATCCCCGGGCGATCAGGGGGCGCTTCGACCTGCCCGAACTGGACGGGGCCACGGCTCTGCTCAAGCGCCATCGGCCCCACTACACCCTGGTCGTGCTCATGCCCGACGAGCTGGACACCAATCTGGCCTGGAAATGGCTGGAGAAGACGGCCGGTCTGGACGCCGACCCCTTCGTGGATACCCGCACCGGCTTTCTGATCGCCCCGCAAGGGGGCGCCTACTTCCAGCGATTGGCCGGCGTGCTGTCCGGTCGCGAGCGCGTTCCGGCCGTTCTGGTGGACAACCTGGGTCCGATGAGCCAGGGACTCAAGAGTGGCCAGCTCCAGTCCACCGGGTCGAGTTTCTTTCTGTCCGGGCTGTCCGGTCTCAAGATGCTGACCCTCTCGCACGGCCCGGGCACCGTTCCGGCGGCTGGCCTCGAGTCCATGAGCACGGCCGGCGTGTTGCACCTGGGGGGCCACGGGTTTCCCGACCGGGTGGTGGATGGCATGACCGCCTCCCAGGCCCGCCAGTTGAAGCTGGCCCCCGCGTTCGTCCTCAACGGTTGCTGCTACGGCGGGGTGACCGGCCGCTATCACGAGGCCGGGAAGTGGCAGACGGCCCGAACGAGCTTCTGTCTGGCCATGCTCAGCCGCCGTCCGCTGGCCTACTTCGCCTCCCTGCACCCCGACCACGGCATGCCCGTCTATCAGGAGATCGAGCGCCTGGCCTGGCAGGGAGGATCGTCCGGCGACCTGATCAAGGCGACCCACGACGAGGTCATCCTCGCCCTCGGCACCTCCAAAATGCCCCGCTTGCAGGCGGGGCAGCCAGCCTGGAGCCCCGGTCAGGTCATGCTCTACGGCACCGCCTCGCGGGTCCTGTTTGGCGACCCGGCCGTGGTTCTGGGGCTGCCCAGGGTCAAGGCCCCGCTCTCTTTCGCCGAGGGCGAGGTGCGGGTGGACAATCCCGCTCTGCAGGCCACCCTGACCGATACCTTCTCGGGCGACCTGTGCAGCACGCCCAACATGTTCAATGCCCGGGCCGTGTTCTTGTTGAGCGGGCAGATGAAACCGGTGAGGATCACCGGGGTGTCCGTCGGCCAGCGAGCCCTGCGCTTTCGGGTGGTGGGCCAGGCGGTGGAGCTCGGTAAGGGCTTACGCGTCCAGGTCGACTGCGAGTCGACAGGGATGTTTCGCTCCCCGTTCTTCTCGCGCCGCTCGCGCATCTATTGGAAATAGTAGAAAGCGACCCTTCACCAGGTACTCTTCGCGCGGGTCCTTCGCGTCCAAATGGTTCGGACTCGCTTCACCAACAACCGGGACCTGGTCAAAGCCAAGCACCGCGTCGTCCGGTTTCCGGGAAGGGAGAGGATTACGGGAGAAGGTCCGGTATCCACCCGGCCATCCCCAGGATCGTGCTCTGGAACTCCTCCGTGGCCCAGCCCAGTCGCTCATCATGACCTGGCCTGGCCTCACTCACGCAATTTGACATCATGATGCGAACAGACTAGCATCATGAGGATGACTCACCTCAGAACCACCATCACTCTGGACCCCGACGTTGCCGAGCGCGTCAAGTCAGAAATGCAGCGGACCGGGCGCGGTTTCAAGGCGACCCTCAACGACCTGGTCCGGGCCGGATTGGCGACCCGAGACCTTTCACCGGCTTTGCCACCCTTTCGGATACGTGCCCGCGACCTGGGATTGAAACCGGGCCTCAGCCTCGATGACGTGGAAGGCCTGCTCGATCAGATCGAGGGGCCCGACCGCCGATGATCCTGGTCGATGCCAATCTCCTTTTGCACGCGTACAACGCAGGTTCGTCTGAGCACGACACTGCCCGGAAGTGGTGGGAGGGAAGGCTCAACTCCTCGGAGCTCGTCGGCCTTCCCTGGTCGGTCGTGCTGGCTTTTCTGAGAATTACCACCCACGCTTCGGTTTTTTCCAGGCCGCTTACGATCAAAGAATCGTGCTCCCTCGTCGATGAGTGGCTCGAAAGACCCCAGGTTCGCCTGCTTTCCCCTGGTAGAACCTATTGGAAATATTTGCGAGCGACCTTGGAAGGTGCCCAGGTGCGTGGGAACCTCGTCATGGATGCCGCCCTGGCAGCTCTGGCGCAGGAAAATGGCGTAGAAATCATGACCACGGACCGAGACTTCAATCGCTTCGAGGTTCGGCACTCAAATCCACTCAATTCTTAGTGGGCCTCGGCGGAATTCCCATCATGAATTAAGCGGCCTTCCGGCGGGCCCGTACTGGCTTGTCTGATGGGGTCGCCACGACTACAGCTTGGTGTTGTTCGGCGTCTGTCTCGTGAGACACTGCGTATTTACGGCGCAGGTCGGCGCTCGTATAGGTCCACCTGTAAGGCTTTGTATCCTCGTTTCTGAAGTCGATGTAGTCGATGATCCGGCCTCCGAGCTGGTCCGGACCACTGGTATCGTTGGGCAATAGGACGTGCTGCTGTAACTCGCTGAAGAAAATCTCGACCTGATTGAGCCAAGATGAGCGGACGGGAAGCCAGTGAACGATGATTCTCAAGCCGCTGAGCCAGTCTTGCTCAGAGATCCAGGTCTCAAGATACTTCGGGCGGTGGGTGGAGCCGTTGTCCAGTATCAGGTGGATGGTCTTGTGTCCGCGGGCCGCGGCACCTTTGATCAGAGCGGTGATGAACTGAGAGAATGTAGAAAAGGTCTTGGTCTGGGTAACCTGACCGAAAACCTTTCCCGTGGCAACATTGAGCGCGGCAAAGAGATGAACGAATCCACAACGCTTGTAGGTGTGTTCCACATGAGCCGGCTCGCCGGCCCCCGCGGGCCGGTAGGAATCGCGTTTTCGCGCCTGAATCGACTCATCCACAGAGAAAATGACTTCATCGTCGGCCAAACCTGGGATTCGTTCGTAAAGGTCTAGAATGGCCTCGGCCTTGGGCAGAAACTTGGCCAGGTCGACCGGGGTCACCCAGCTTCGAAACCGCCACGGCTTCAGCTTATCCGCCCTGAACCAGCGGGCTACCGTCCGGGCAGAGACCGTGGCCAGACCGATGATAGCCAGCAGCACGGCCACCAGCCCAGCACTGAAGCGGCTGATCGGCACCTTCAAGCACCAGCCCAATCGGGATGATCACCGGCGAGATGGGCATGGGGAAGACCACCGCCCTGCGCCACTATTTCGAGACGCTGGGCGAGCGCTCATGTCTCCTCTGCTACCAGGGGGCCAACCGGCACCCCACCTCGTTGCTGCAGGGGGTACTGGAGTCGCTCGGCATGGCGGCTCCGCGCCTGCGCGCCGACCTGCTCCGACAGATCAGCCAGCGGGTTGATCGGACCTACCAGGAGCAGCGGAAGAAAACGCTGCTGGTGGTGGACGAAGCACACCTGCTCGACGACGGCCTGCTGGAGGACCTGCGCCTCCTCACCAACTACGAGATGGACACGCGGGATCCGCTGGTCCTGGTGCTGGTGGGCCACCCGGGGCTACGCCTGCGCCTCCAGCGGCCGGTCCACCAGGCCCTCGGAGACCGCATCCGGCTCTCCTACAGGCTGGAGGGACTGTCCAAGGAGGAGACCTCCGACTACATCGACTGCCACCTGCGCCACGCGGGCAGGAAGCCGGCGCTCTTCAAGCCTGACGCACGAGAGGCGCTGTTTGAGCTGGCTCAGGGGACCCCTCGCCGGATCAACGCGCTGGCCCTGGCCTGCCTCAAGAAGAGCGCCAAGCAGAAGATCACCCCATCGACGCGGCTCTCGTACGCGCCGTGGATACCAGGGGAGGAGAGCCATGAGCGCGACCGAGCCCCGAAACCAGGGAGGGCTCAAGAGCGACACCTACCCAGGATGCTGGGACGGGGATAGTCTTCTTGACGACGAGACAGGAAAGCCTGTGCCCGGGCTGTATCAACCGGGGCCGCGACAACTGGCAGCCAACTCGGGTTGGTCCACTATCGACTTCACCAACCTCTATCTCGGCATCGATGATACCGGGCAGAGAACGGTCCGGACTGTCTGCTTAGACGGCTCCGCAGCGCGCTTCCCCGAGCCGATCGCTTGCCTGACCTTCGGCGAGCGAGCTGAGCTTTTGGCTTACGTCAAGAGCTGCGTCCGCGACTCAGGCCTTCTGTACGTAGCGTCTTCTCTGGCGCCCAACCGGGTCTCCGGCCCCTCCATTCACTACCTCGAGGAAATGGAGGACATTCCCGTAACGCGCCTCGGCGAAGCTCAAACGCTGAGGTACGAGGGGGACTGGATCCACAAGTACGGCGTTGAAAAGGACTACTTCAACGCCTTCGGACTGGCCTGGACAATGGCATACCGAACACAGGCCCCAGCACTCCTCGACGAGCTGTGGATGGCGGCGAAGGAGGCTAAAAGCACCCTCCAAGCCATCGCCAAAACACTGGGAAGGCTGGCACGAGTAGCACAGCCACCTTTCTGAGCTGACTAACCTCTGGCGGGTGCGGGCCCGTCCGCGCCCGCCAGATAATCCTCACGAATGATGGCAAAAATTGTTCACGGCTACATCTGGGCTTCGCCCAGAAGCCGCCAGCTCGTGGTCCGGGTCATGCCTTTGGGGGCCCAAGCTCGGCCCCGACCTCCGGCCCTTCGGGCCGTGAGGTCGCGGGGGACGGCAGGCGGAAGAATCATGAAAGCTCGGTCGAGGCGAAGTGCGCGCACTTTTCTTGAAAAGACCCCACCGCCCAAGCTCTGTCCTCACGGGTTGCGAACACTTCGCTCCGAGACAGGTGCCGGACCCGAGAGTCTTTTCTTTGGTCACGTCGCCGGCGTAAGTCTCCCCACCGAAGCCCGCGGGAAGGCCTTTCACCGCAGGCTTCGGGGTCAGAGCTGGTCGGCGTGGCGGTCGCGCCGACTCGGGGCCCTCTTCGCATGAAGGAGCGTCCCCCGGGCCCCGGCCGGCGCAATCGCGGGAGGCGCCTGGCCTCGTCGACCTCCGCAGACGGCAAAGGTGGGCGGGGGCCGCTCGGCCAGGCGCAGAGTATCCCCCTCCGGGCCAGGGTCGGTGCAGCCCGGCTGCAGCCGCCTGGTTGCGACGTACATGCGAGCCCGCTTCTCTGCTCCCGCCGCCGCTCTCGTCCAGGGTAGGCGTGAGGACCTGTTCTCCCTGGCGCGGTCGAACATGCTCATTGCGGTTTGAGGTATTTCCTTCGAAACCACTCCCGGTCTGGGTGTTGCAACCACGCTTCGCTGGGCACAAAATCCGGTTGTAGCTCGGGAGATGTCGGATCCGGAAGATGCGGATACCTGGCCGTTCCCAGAAAGGAGAGAGGGGCCATGAACTCCTCCACGCTGGTTACCGGTTCTTTCAACTCAAGATGATACTTGGGGAACCCCTCCGGCACGCCGCGGTGGTGCCCTGGACAGCTCAGCACATAATTGGCTCCGCCCGATGGCCAATCATAGCGCTGGTACAGATAGTCTCGATCTGGAGTAGTCGGGCAGCGAGGAAGTTGGTCGATAAACAGAGGCACCACTGACTTTAGCTTGTCAGGGTAGAATCCTCCTGAGCGTGCGCAGAAATAGAGCTCTAGTGCCTCGGCCACGCTCATCATTCGCTGACGACAAGTTTCCAGGCTCTCTTGTTCGAAGCGTCGCTGCGAGCAAGTCCAAATCCAAGTACCCAGCGCGGCAACTGACAACAGGAGGATGACAAAAAATACGTTCCGTCTCGCTGCGCGCATCGTCACGGCCTTCTGAAATCGGGCAAGTTCGAAGTCGTTGTCGGAATATTGAGACCGTTAGGTGCCCGGCTTTGGTAATCGCGATACTCCTCGATCTGTCGATTACTGGCAGGATCAAGCTTCGGGTCGTAATAATACTCGGGCTTTCCGTAGAGGCCCTCCCAGTCGCTTTCACTGCCCGACCAGATGCCGTAGTCGCCGTCCCGTCCGTAGATGATCGGTTCGCCGTTTAGGTCAAAGTCAACTACCGTTCCCCAGTGACCCTTGAATTTTGCGATAGCTCCAAGCTTCGGGTCACAATTCTTGTAGCCACGGTCGCGGAGAAACTGGCTCCCTTTCTCAAAACTCAAGTAGTGCTCGAACCCGGGCGGCGTTCCTGTTTGCCCGTCTACCGTGTCTCCAACGCAGTTGCCCACAATTTGAGCATCCTGGCCAGCCCCGCCCCAGTAACTCAAATGGAAGGTCTGGGCGCGTTGGGTAATAGCTTCCATGATAGATTCACGTGGTCTTAGTCCGGAAGGATCCGTATGATTGATCGGGTCCTGACCGCAGTATGCGTACAAATTCTCTCCACCTACAAAGCGCACCGGATCCTGGCAAGTCCAGCGGCCGATGCTCGGGTCAAAATCGCGCGCCCCGAAACGCACCAGCCCGGTGTCCGGGTCATAAAGCCCGCCAGCAAACCCGAAGGGCTGGAACCCAGGATTGGTGTCTTCCAGCACCTCGCCCCATGGCGAGTAGGAGAGTCTTTGCGCAACAGCCCCGGTGCTCGAATCCACCACCAAACGCACTGACCCGAGGTGGTCGCGCAGCAGGCGGTAAGTAGTTCCGTTCTTCACCATGTAGCCGCCGTTGAACACGGCCACCAGATTGTCGTCGGCGTCAAACTCCGCTACCGGTAGATACCCGCCGCCATACAGCCACTTGCGCTGCACCACGCCGTTCACGCGCTTCACTGCTCTCTTGCTCCCGGCGTCGAGCTCGTAACTGATGAGCCGCCCATCGGGCTTGGTCACACTGAGCAACTGGCCCGTTGTATCGTACCTGGTATGAAATAGGTTGGAAGGCCTGGAGGAGTTTCGCCCCGGCGGGGATGAGCATGCCCCCCACCGGGACCGGGGCTTCTCGGGTGGGTTGGTCCAAAGGGGTCGTCCGGGTATACGTTTGGTCTGAGAGACCGCTGTCGTAATTGGACGCCCCACGGACCCGCCCGGTTGAGCTGAGAGCTCGCAGAGATAGGTGTCCACTACTACACCCTACCGACCCACCCCAATACTCTGATGGAGGCACGCCCATGCTGACTGTAGGTTTGGATGTCCACAAGCAATTCACCTACGCCTGCATCCTGAACGACGAAGGCGCGGTGGTCCACACCGAGCGCTTCGACTCGACCCCTGAGGCTATCGAGAAATTTGGCCAGAAACGACTCGCGCGAGACTGCCAGGTAGCGCTCGAGGCGACCACCAACTGCCTGGCATTCGCAAAGCTGTTGCGGCGCTACGCCGGGCAGGTGACAATCTCCAATCCGATGCAGACAAAAGCGATCGCGCACGCCCGTATCAAAACCGACAAGGTGGACGCCGAGGTTCTGGGGCAATTGCTTCGGACCAAGTTCCTCCCCACGGTCTGGGAGCCGGACGAGAAAACCCAGGAGCTCAGGCGCCGGGTGGCCCACCGCCAGGCGCTGATGTCCATGCGGATTCAGACCAAGAACCGGATTCACTCCATCCTGCACCGAAATCTGGTCAGCCTGCCCAAGGTCTCTGACCTGTTTGGTAAGGCCGGGCGCAAGTGGTTGAGCGAAGTCCAGGGTCTTCCGGACGACGACGAATGGCAGCTCAAGCAAGAACTCGTCATGCTCGAGCACATCGACGGTCAGTTGGCGGAGACGGAGAAGTTTCTGGCAGTTCGGGCCGCGCCGCGGACCGAGCTTTCATGCTTCTTCCGGTTACTGAGCGGGCCGCCGACCGCTTTTTGCGTGGTGGCGGCCCGCGCCAGTGGGTTTGGGCCCCGAGCTTTGGAACGCGGCCCCTTCTGCCGATCCCCGACCAGTGGCGCGGCCGACAGATAGAGGAGGCCGCGCCCTTCACGCGGCGGCTTGAGCGACTCGCCACCGAGCTTTCACTGTTGGCGAGGCGGCCACCCTGTTGAGGACCGAGATTTGGACCGAGCTCTGTGCCAGGACGGAGAGGGACAGCGGGGGCGGCGAGGTCGCCGCCAGGCGACCACGACGGCCACTCCGATGAGGCGATTCCGGCCTCGAGCGCGTCGCCGTGGAGCTCGCACGGCTGGCGGCGCGCGCCACCTGGTGGGGGACGACATTCAGGCCGAGCCCTCTGCCGGACGGGGTGGAAGCTCGGGCGAGGCCGCCGTCAGGGGGCACGCCGAGCACTCAGGTCAGCCAACTCCTTCGGCTCGAGCGTATCGCCCCGGACCTGTCACGCGACGAAGCACGCGACAAACCTGATGTCGAAGAGGGGGGCGACCCGACGATGCTCATTGCGGTTGATGTATTTTCCTTCGAAACCACTCTCGATCTGGGTGCTGCAACCATCCCTTGTTTGGCACAAAATCCGGCTGAAAGTCGGGAGGAGTCGGCTCTGGAAGATCCGGATACTTGGCCTTCAGAAAGGAGAGAGGAGCCATAAACTCCTCTACGCTGGTTACGGGTTCCTTTAGCCAAACGTTAAACTTCGGGAAGCCCTCGGGCACTCCACTGTGGTGGCCGGGGCACCCCAGGACATACTCGGCTCCTGCTGAGGTCCAGGTATAGCGTTGATAGATATAGTCATGATCGGGAGCAGTCGGGCAGCGAGGGAGTTGATCGATAAAGAGGGGCACCACTGACTCTAGCTTGTCGGGGTAGAACCCTAAGTCGCGTGCGCAACCGTAGAGCTCGAGAGCCTCGGCTACGCTCATCATTCGCTTACGACAAGTTTCCAGGCTCTCTTGCTCGGACCGTCGCTGCCAGGCACTCCAAAACCAAATCCCGAGCGCGACAATAGATAACATGAGGACGGCTAGCAATGCGTTCTGACGACTACCTGCTCGAATCGTCACGGTCTTCTGGAGTCCGGCCAGGGTGAAGTGGTAGCAGGAACATTGAGGCCGTTCGGCGCTCGACTTTGATAATCTCGATACTCCTGAATCTGAGCGTTGCTTGCTGGATTTTGCTTGGGATCGTAGTAATATTCGGGCTTCCCAGCAATACCTTCCCAGTCGCTCTCCTTGCCCGACCAGATGCCGTAGTCGCCGTCCCGCCCGTAGATGATCGGCTCACCGCTTATGTCGTAGTCAACAACGGTGCCCCAATGTCCCTTGAATGTCGCAATAGCCCCCAACCGGGGTTTACACTTGATATAGCCGTTGTCTCGAAGGAATTTCTCGCCATCAGGGAAGGACATATGATGCTCGGACCCGGGCGGCTTTCCGGTTTGGCCGTCTACCGTGTCGCCCACGCAGTTACCCAGCACGCGGGCGTCCTCGCCAGCTCCTCCCCAGTAGTTCAAATGGTGCTCTTGGGCTCGACTCTTGACAGCATCCAGGATACGGTCCGGAGATCTCAACCCGGACGGGTCCACCAAATTGATCGGATCTTGTGCGCAGTAGGCATAGAAATTCTCGCCACCCACAAAGCGCACCGGATCCTGGCAGGTCCAGCGGCCGACACTCGGGTCGTAGTCTCGCGCCCCAAACCGCACCAGTCCTGTATCCGGTTCGTAAAGCCCGCCAGCATACCCGAACGGCTGGAACCCCGGGTTGGTATCCTCGAGCACCTCGCCCCAGGGGCCGTAGGAAAGTCTTTGCGCAACAGCCCCGGTGCTCGCGTCCACCACCAAACGCACTGACCCGAGGTGGTCGCGCAGCAGGCGGTAAGTAGTTCCGTTCTTCACCATGTAGCCGCCGTTGAACACGGCCACCAGATTGTCGTCGGCGTCAAACTCCGCTACCGGTAGATACCCGCCGCCATACAGCCACTTGCGCTGCACCACGCCGTTCACGCGCTTCACTGCCCTCTTGCTCCCGGCGTCGAGTTCGTAGCTGATGACCTGCCCACCCGGCTTGGTTACGCTGAGCAGCTGGCCCGTTGCGTCGTAATTGAAGCTCGTCGTGCCCGAGGAGTCTGTCTTGCTCACCAGGTCTCCGTTTGCATCGTGAACCCGACTCTGGGAACCGCCGAGCCCGGAAGCCGAAACCAGCCGGTCCTGTCCATCGTAGACATAGGCCGTGGTCCCGGTAGTCGTCGTCCTGGTCAATCGGTTGTCGTTCGAGTCAAAAGTGTAGCTCTCGAAGGCCATCCCGTTGCGGGTCACGCTCGAGAGTCTGCCTCCGAGGTCATATCCGTAGGTCCAGGTCGTGGTTGTACCCTGCACCGTTTCGGTCCGTGAGCTGATCGATCGCGTCGGTAACGCTTGCCAGGTAGCCATCTGAGCCATAGGCGTACGACGGCTGCTGAGGAAGTGCTGGCGACAGGCCGGGCAGCCTCTATTGCCCATCAGCCTGGGAGGTAGGCGTAGCAGTCCTCGGCCGGAGGTAATTTTTTCGGAACCACTCCCGGTCCGGGTGAAGCAACAATCAGGCTGTAACTCGGGAGATGTCGGGTCCGGAAGATGCGGATACCTGGCCGTTCGCAAGAAGGACAGAGGAGCCATGAACTCCTCCACGCAAAACGCGGCCCCGGACGAACATGTGGTGCTGGAGGTAGTCAAGGCAATTTCCTTCGAGCTCGAAACCACTCTCGGTCCGGGTGTTGTAACCATCGTTCGGTGGGAACGAAATCTGGGTGAAAGTCAGGCGGAGTCGCCTGGGGAAGATCCGGATACTTAGCCGTCAGCGCAGGGGGGAGAGGAGCCATGAATTCTTGTACACTGGTAACCGGTTTCTTTAGCTCAATGTGAAACTTCGGGAAGCCCTCAGGTACTCCGCGGTGGTGGCCGGGGCATCCCAGGACAAACTCAGCTCCTGGCGATTTCCAAGTGTAGCGTTGGTAGGTATAGTCGCGATCGGGAGCAGTCGGGCAGCGAGGGAGCCGATCGATAAATAGAGGCACCACTGACTTTAGCTTGTCCGGATAAATACCCCAGTCGCGTGCGCTAGCATAGAGATCAAGAGCCTCAGCCACCCTCATCATTCGCCGACTACAGGTTTCCAGGCTCTCTTGGTCGGCCCGGCGCTGCAAGACACTCCACAACCAAGTCCCGAGCGCAACAAGTGACAACAGAAGGACGGCAAACAATACGTTTTGACGACTCGCTGCGCGCATCGTTACGGCCTTCTGGAGTCCGGCCAAGTCGAAGTGGTAGCCGGAATATTGAGGCCGTTCGGCGCTCGACTTTGATAGTCTCGGTACTCCTGAATCTGGGTGTTGTTCGCTGGATTTTGCTTGGGATCGTAGTAGTACTCGGGCTTCCCGATAAAGCCTTCCCAGTCGCTCTCCTTACCCGACCAGATGCCGTAGTCGCCGTCCCGCCCGTAAATGATTGGCTCGCCGTTTATGTCGAAATCAACAACGGTGCCCCAGTGCCTCTTGAAGACTGCGATGGCTCCTAACTTAGGCGAGCACTTCACATAGCCACGGTCACGAAGAAACTGGTCGCCTTCGTCAAATTCCATGTAGTGTTCGGACCCGGGCGGCTTTCCGGTTTGCCCATCGACCGTGTCGCCGACGCAGTTACCCACCACATAGGCATCCTCGCCGACCCCACCCCAGTAGTTCAGATGGTGCTCTTCAGCACGGCTCCGTGCCCTATCCAATCTGTCCTGAGGAGGAGTCTGCAGCCCAGAAGGATCTACCTGATTAATCGGGTCCTGACCGCAGTACGCGTAGAAATTCTCTCCACCCACAAAGCGCACCGGATCTTGGCAGGTCCAGCGACCAGTGCTCGGGTCATAATCGCGCGCCCCGAACCGCACCAACCCGGTATCCGGGTCATACAGCCCACCTGCAAATCCGAACGGCTGGAACCCGGGGTTCGTGTCCTCGAGCACCTCACCCCATGGCGAGTAGGAGAGTCTTTGCGCAACAGCCCCGGTGCTCGCATCCACGACCAGGCGCACCGATCCGACGTGGTCGCGCAGGAGGCGGTAGGTAACGCCGTTCTTCACCATGTAGCCGCCGTTGAACACGGCCACCAGATTGTCGTCGGCGTCAAACTCCGCTACCGGTAGATACCCGCCGCCATACAGCCACTTGCGCTGCACCACGCCGTTCACGCGCTTCACTGCCCTCTTGCTCCCGGCGTCGAGTTCGTAGCTGATGACCTGCCCACCCGGCTTGGTTACGCTGAGCAGCTGGCCCGTTGCGTCGTAATTGAAGCTCGTCGTGCCCGAGGAGTCTGTCTTGCTCACCAGGTCTCCGTTTGCATCGTGAACCCGACTCTGGGAACCGCCGAGCCCGGAAGCCGAAACCAGCCGGTCCTGTCCATCGTAGACATAGGCCGTGGTCCCGGTAGTCGTCGTCCTGGTCAATCGGTTGTCGTTCGAGTCAAAAGTGTAGCTCTCGAAGGCCATCCCGTTGCGGGTCACGCTCGAGAGTCTGCCTCCGAGGTCATATCCGTAGGTCCAGGTCGTGGTTGTACCCTGCACCGTTTCGGTCCGTGAGCTGATCCGGCCCAAATCATCACGCGTCTGACTCTCGTTGTAAAGGGCTGTGCCGGAGGAAGCCTGATAGCTCAGAACTTCTCCAAAGGCGTTGTAGCTCAGCGTGTCGGTCACGTTCCCCAACATCGTGCCTGTCGGAAGGCCATTCTGTGGGTCACGGCTCATACTGAGCGGGCCCGACGAGGTGAGGAGTCGGTCTGCATCATACCCGAACGCGATTCCGTTGGCTCCGTTCACCGTGCGGCCGACGGTCCGGAAGCTGTTGTCATGAGTCCATGAAAGCCATCCATTCACCGGTCCGGCAGAAGCCAGACTGGTCAGCAGCAAGCCTTGGTAGGAGTAGCTCCGCGAGCCGCCACCGGGCCCCGTGATGCTGGTCAGCTTCCCTGTCACGCCGTCATAGCCGTAGCCAAACGAGCCGCGCGGAATCATCGCACTTTGCAGCCTGCCGGCCAGATCGTAGCTCCTCGTGATGATGTCGCCGTCCGGCCGCGTAGTTGTAGTGGGCTGCATATCGAGGTTCCACTCATACCCGGTCGGCCCACTCGGCGTAGCTGCCGGAGGTGCATACTGCGTGGTCAAGTCGCGCGAGTCATAGCTGAAGCTGTGCGCCGGCCGCCCCGGCGGGGTCAGGGTCAGCAGGTTCGAGTTCTGATCGTACGAAGCGCCTACAATCCGCCCATCCGGAAGGGTCGTGCTGGTCACCCGCCCGTCTGCATCCCGGACGAAGCTCACAGTCCGATCGATCGCGTCGGTAATGCTTGCCAGGTAGCCATCTGAGCCATAGGCGTACGACGTCACCCGCGCCCCCGGCCCGGACCCCTCGGTCACGCTCTCCAGTTGCCCCCGTAAGTTATAGCTGCGGCTTACCGTCGCCAATCCCGGCACGCTGGTCGTCAGCAACCGCCCCTGTTGGTCATAGGTCGTCGTAACAGTCCTCCCAGCCGGCGATGTCTCCACAAGAGTTCG